>NZ_CP134398.1:5671841-5986944 GCF_002968335.2 Mycobacterium sp. ITM-2016-00316 | reverse complement strand
CGACGCCTACCCCCTAACGGCTTCCTCGGGATGTCCCGGGGGGCGACGATAACAAACTGTCCACATAGTTATCCACAGACTGTGGACAGTAATCAGTAGTAAATCGTCGCGCTATCTGTGGGCGTGGACCCCGTGTCGGAGCTCGGCACAGACCGATCGTGGTCTGCGGTCTCGCGGCCGGTGTCATCCCCGCTCTGGTTCCGGCGCCGTTCCAAACTTCGAAACGGCATTGCGAAAAGCTAACAGTTTTCTCTCGGAGTGCCAACCGTTCTGCAACATTGCCGACAGGTTCCTGACAGGAACGGCAAAGTGGGTGACAGGTGTGGCTTTTGTTACCGGGTGAGACCGAGATGGGTTGGTCTGGGAGCAGGCCTGGCCAGGTTTGACCCAGGCAAATCTCGTCAGTACCCTCGAACAGTCGCCCGCACGTGGCGATACGGCTGCGACTCGGTGGTTCTTCGGAACCGCAGAGGTGCCGCGCCGGCAAGATGGATGAGCTTACCAACGGTGGCTGCGTCCTCGGCTGCCATGACTGTCATGGTGATCGAGGGTGTCGACACCAGACCGAACGAGGAGAAACAACCGTGGCCAAGGGCAAGCGGACTTTTCAGCCGAACAACCGCCGCCGGGCCCGTGTGCACGGTTTCCGGTTGCGCATGCGTACCCGTGCCGGCCGTGCCATCGTGTCGGGCCGCCGCAGCAAGGGCCGCCGCTCCCTGACTGCGTGATTCGACGCAGGGTTCAGGGCAGTGCTTCCGGCCCGGTACCGGATGACACGGTCGTCTGATTTCGGTGTCACGGTTCGCCAAGGAGTACGGGCGGTTCAGCCCGATCTCGTCGTGCATGCGTTGCACGACGGATTTTCTGACGGCTGTGACGACGGACCCAAAATAGGCCTCGTGGTCTCCAAGTCGGTCGGCTCCGCGGTGCAGCGCCACGGCGTGTCGAGACGGCTGCGTCACGCGGCCTTCCACCTGATCAACGATGAGGCGTCCGATCTCGGTCCACGCGCCCGGGTGGTCATTCGTGCGTTGCCCGGAAGCCGGGACGCCATCTCGGCCCGCCTCGAATCCGAACTTCGCGCGGCGTTGAAGAAGACCCGTAGCCACAAGCCGAGCCGACCGTGACCCGGTGGGCCGCCAACGGCGTGATCTTCCTGATCCAGCTGTATCGAACGATGATTTCTCCGTTGCGGTTGCCGTCGTGCCGGTTCACCCCGACCTGTAGCGAGTACGCGGTGGATGCCCTGACCGAATACGGGTTGATCCGCGGCGGCTGGCTGGCCGCGGTGCGGTTGGCCAAATGCGGTCCATGGCACCGTGGCGGATGGGACCCGATACCCGAGCGCGGCGACAAGACCGGCGATAAGACTTCAGTAGAAGTCGTCAGGAGCGATTCTGTTGTTTAACTGGTTCAGCCTGGACATCATCTACTACCCGGTGTCGGCGATCATGTGGGTTTGGTACAAGGCGTTCGCCTTCATCCTCGGACCCACGAACTTCTTCGCCTGGGCGCTGTCGGTGGTGTTCCTCGTGTTCACGTTGCGCGCGATTCTGTACAAGCCGTTCGTGAAGCAGATCCGGACCACTCGGCAGATGCAGGAACTGCAGCCCCAGATCAAGGCGCTGCAGAAGAAATACGGCAAAGATCGCCAGCGGATGGCCCTGGAGATGCAGAAGCTGCAGAAGGAACACGGATTCAATCCGATCCTCGGCTGCCTGCCGATGCTGGCGCAGGTGCCGGTGTTCCTGGGCCTTTTCCACGTGCTGCGGTCGTTCAACAGGACCGGCAACAACTTTGGTGAGTTGGGGCTGGACCTGGAACTGAACAAAGAGTTGCCCAACTATGTGTTCAGCGCGGTAGACGTGCAGCACTTCCTGCAGGCGAATCTGTTCGGTGCCCCGCTGGGCGCGACGATGATCCAGTCGGAGAGCAGCTGGCAGGCGTTCATCGGTTTCGACGTGAGCCGCGCGGCGATCATCGGTGTGGGTGTGCCACTGATGATCCTGGCGGGTATTGCGACCTACTTCAACAGCCGGGCGTCGGTGGCGCGCCAGAGTCCAGAGGCCGCCGCGAACCCGCAGACCGCGATGATGAACAAGTTGGCGCTGTACGTGTTCCCACTCGGCGTCGTGGTCGGTGGCCCGTTCCTGCCGCTGGCGATCATCCTGTACTGGGTGTCCAACAACGTGTGGACCTTCGCTCAGCAGCACTATGTGTTCGGCAAGATCGAAGCTGAGGAAGAGCTGAAGAAGGCCGAAGCCCTTGAACGGCGCTCGGCGAATGCACCGGCGCCGGGTAAGAAGCCGAACAAGGTCCGCAAGGTGGCGAAGGATCCGTCCACCGAGGGTGCGGACAGCGCGGCTTCCGCGAATCCGGCGCAGGAGCTCACCCAGCCGGAAGCGGCCGAAGAGGTCGCCGGCGAATCACAGACATCTGCCCCCAAGGGCAGAAACAACGATGCGTCCAACGGAACGCCGGGGGGCACTCCGCGGCCGGGCGCACGGCCCAAGAAGCGCAAGCGCTAGAAGCCAAGCCGAGAGCCGATCGACCCGGGAACCCACCGGGGGCGGACGTGGCGAAGTAAGGAGAACACGGATATGACTGACGCCGAAACCACCGAGCGCACCGAAGCCGCGCCCGAGGACAGCGACCTGGTTACCGAGACCGCGTCCGATGACGCGCCCACCGAGGACCTGGAAGATCGACTGGTCGCCGAGGGCGAGATCGCCGGCGATTACCTGGAGGAGCTGCTGGACCTCCTGGACTTCGACGGTGACATCGATCTGGACGTCGAGGGCGACCGAGCGGTCGTGAGCATCGACGGTGGCAGCGACCTGAACAAGTTGGTCGGTCGCAAGGGCGAGGTGCTCGACGCCCTGCAGGAGCTGACCCGGTTGGCCGTCCACCAGAAGACCGGCGAGCGCAGCCGGCTGATGCTGGACATCGCGCGGTGGCGCCGTCGTCGGCGCGACGAGCTGGCGGCGCTGGGCGACAAGATCGCGCAGCGGGTGCTGGAGTCCGGCGAGCGCGAGGAACTGTCGCCGATGACGCCGTTCGAGCGCAAGATCGTGCATGACGCCGTGGCGGCCGTCGATGGTGTCCGCAGCGAGAGTGAGGGCGCGGAGCCTTCGCGACGCGTCGTCGTGCTGCCCGCGTGAGTCGGCTAGTTACACGCATGTAGTTCGAGCGACAAGTTCAGGGCCGTCGGCCTGGAGCGCAACCGGAGGATGTTTCACGTGAAACATGGCGAACTGAGTCCGGCGCCCCAGTCGGCGGCTCTTTGCTTTGGCGACGGCTTGGTAGTGGCGCAACGGTACGGCGAGATCCTCGCCGGGGCCGGGATTGAGCGCGGCCTGCTGGGCCCGTCGGAGGTCGATCGGTTGTGGGACCGCCATCTCGTGAATAGCGCCGCCATGGCCGAACTGTTCGAGCCGGGCGAGCGCGTCGCCGACATAGGGAGCGGGGCCGGTCTACCCGGTATACCGTTGGCGATTGCGCGGCCGGATCTGAAGGTCACGCTGATCGAGCCGCTGCTGCGGCGTAGCGAGTTCTTGCGGGAAGTGATCGACGAGCTTGGACTCGACGTCGCGGTGATCCGCGGTCGCGCCGAGGATCGAACGGTGCGGGACGAAGCGGGCGAGATGGATGCGGTGGTGTCCCGTGCAGTCGCCTCGTTGGACAAGTTGTCGCGGTGGAGCCTGCCGCTGTTGCGTGCGGGCGGTCGGATGTTGGCACTGAAGGGGGAACGTGCCGTGGATGAGGTCGAAGAGCACCTGCGGACACTCAGCTCGCTTGGAGCCACAGAGGTGAAGGTGGTGAGATGTGGCGTGGACTTTTTGCAGCCACCTGCCACCGTGGTGGTCGCACGACGCGGAGCGGTTGCCTCGCGACCCGGTAGGAGGAAACGATGAAGTTCGGCAGGGGTAATCGCGGGAGCGCGAGTAGTCAGCCGTCCGCCCGCGATGTTCCGCAGAGCGACGTTTCACGTGAAACATGGTCACCGGATGCAGGAACGTGGAAGGGCGATCAGGTCGCCGACACACCCATTGCTGCCGAAGCCGAGCGGGCGACCCGGCTGCTGCACAAGCGCCACGGGGAGCTGCCGCGCCCCGATCGGCAGCGCGTCTTCACCATCGCCAATCAGAAGGGTGGCGTGGGGAAGACCACCACGGCGGTCAACGTCGCGGCCGCGCTCGCGCTTCAGGGGCTCCAGACTCTGGTGATCGACCTCGACCCCCAGGGCAATGCGAGCACCGCGCTGGGTATCGAGCACCGCGAGGGCACGCCGTCGTCCTACGAGGTACTGATCGGTGAGATCCCGCTAGAGGCCGCCCTGCAGCGCAGCCCGCACAACGAGCGCCTCTACTGTGTGCCGGCCACCATCGATCTGGCGGGCGCCGAGATCGAACTCGTCAGCATGGTCGCTCGCGAGGGCAGGCTTCGGGCCGCACTGGCGGGACTGAAGGAACACAGCTTCGACTACGTGTTCATCGACTGCCCGCCGTCACTGGGGCTGCTGACCATCAACGCGCTCGTCGCCGCGCCGGAGGTGCTGATCCCGATCCAGTGCGAGTACTACGCACTGGAGGGAGTGGGCCAGCTGCTGCGCAATATCGAGATGGTCAAGGCGCATCTGAACCCCGAACTCGAGGTCACCACCGTCGTCCTCACCATGTATGACGGGCGGACGCGACTGGCCGATCAGGTGGCCGAAGATGTCCGGGCGCATTTCGGCGACAAGGTGCTCCGCACCGTGATCCCGCGCAGCGTGAAGGTCTCCGAGGCGCCCGGGTATGGGATGACGATTCTCGACTACGACCCGGGTTCACGTGGAGCGATGAGCTATATCGACGCCAGCAGGGAGATCGCCGAACGCGGCAGAACCAAGGGCGGCCCACGCGAATGAGCAGTAGCGTTCTCGACGGAGCGATCCGGGGAGGGTGCCGAGGGCCGGGCCCGCGGGCGGGCGCCACGTATTTTGGTAGCGAGCGAATCCACATAGGGGGACCGGCAGCATCATGAACCAGGCGAAGAAACGCAGTGGCTTGGGCCGTGGCCTGGCATCCCTGATTCCCACCGGTCCGGCAGAGGGTGAAGCGCTCGGCGGTCCGCGAATCGGCGCGGCCACCGCCGACATCCTGATGGGCGGCGCGCCGGCACCCGCCACCGCCGATGATGCGCCGGCGGCCGGGTCATCGGAATTCGGCGCGGTCTACCGGGAGATCGACCCCGGCCTGATCGACCCCAACCCACGCCAGCCGCGGCAGGTTTTCGACGAGGAAGCACTGGCCGAATTGGTGCATTCCATCCGCGAGTTCGGTGTCATGCAGCCGATCGTGGTGCGCGCGATGCCGGCCGCCGACGGGTCGACCCGCTATCAGCTCGTGATGGGGGAGCGCCGCTTGCGGGCGACCCAGCAGGCAGGTCTGGAGACCATCCCGGCGATCGTTCGTGAGACCGCGGACGACAGCATGTTGCGCGATGCCTTGCTGGAGAACATCCATCGGGCTCAGCTGAATCCGTTGGAAGAGGCGGCGGCCTATCAGCAGCTACTCGACGAGTTCGGGGTTACCCACGACGAACTGGCAACGCGCATCGGTCGCTCCCGGCCGCTGATCTCCAACATGATCCGTCTGCTGCGCCTGCCGATCCCGGTGCAGCGGCGGGTCGCGGCGGGTGTGTTGTCGGCGGGTCACGCCCGCGCGCTGCTGTCGCTGGAGGGTGGTCCGGAGAAGCAGGAGGAGTTGGCCGCACGGATCGTGGCGGAGGGTCTGTCGGTGCGGGCCACCGAAGAGGCCGTCACCCTGGCCAACCGCAACGGTCCGAGCGATCCGCCGGCGCCTCGGCGCAAACCGATTCAGATGCCGGGTCTGCAGGACGTTGCCGAACAACTCTCCACGGCGTTCGATACCCGGGTCACCGTCAGTTTGGGCAAACGCAAGGGCAAGATCGTGGTGGAGTTCGGATCGGTCGACGATCTGCAGCGCATCGTCGAACTGATGAACTCCGCGAAGCAGTAGAGGTCACGAAATGGCCGATTCCGCGTTGCACGCTCAGGACCAGAGACACAGGCGAATTACGTCACTGTGACACTGAATCCGCGGAAGGTCGCTGAAACATCGGGTAGGAAAGGAGATGTCATGCGTAGCAACATCTTTGGTGTCCGACACCGGTTCGATGAAATTAGCCAGGCTCGGTGGGCCGGGCGGAGTGCATTCTCCTATCCTGGAGTGGCATCCGTGCGCGCCGGAACCATCTGAAGGTCGGGGAGTCGAAGTGTCAGCACGAATCAGCCCGCTGCGGCTCGAGGCATTCGAGCAGCTGCCGAAGCATGCGAGGCGATGCGTGTTCTGGGAAGTCGATCCCTCGACCCTGGGCGGCGATGACCACCTTGCCGATCCCGAATTCGAGAAGGAAGCGTGGCTGTCGATGGTCATGCTGGAGTGGGGATCGTGCGCCCAGTTGGCAATCCAGGGTGCCGCCGAACCGGGGGAGCAGGATCCGGATCGCCCCGAGGCCTTCAATGACGAATCGTGTCTCGGCTACGTCTTCTACGCACCGCCCGGTGCGGTACCGCGGGCCCGGAAGTTCCCGACCGGACCGGTCAGTGCCGATGCCGTCCTGCTGACCTCGATCGGGCTGGAATCCGCCGACGACGGCGACAACCTCTCGCGCGGTCTGATCACCGCGGTGGTGGCCGATCTGGTGCGTCGAGGCGTGCGCGCGCTCGAGGCATTCGGGCGTACCGCGCTGGTGGAGGATCTGTGTCCGGACTCCGGCGTCCCGTCCGATCTGGAACAGGTGATCGAGGTGCTCGGCGACTGTTCGGCCGGCCAGTGCATCATCGACGCGGACCTACTCATCGACATGGGTTTCGAGGTCGTCGCACCGCACCCCTACTTCCCCCGTCTGCGGCTCGAGCTCGAGCAGGGACTGGGCTGGAAGGCCGATGTCGAGGCCGCCCTCGAGCGTCTGCTGGAAAGTGCGCGCCTGCAGGCGCCGGTGGGGGCGGGTTCACCGGCGCTCGCCGTGGTCACGCCGATCACTGTCAGATAGGACAGCCTCGCCGATTTGTACGACGCCCCCATGCGCGGCGGATCGGCAAGGTTCTACGTCGGCGAAGGGGAGCCGGCGCCGACGGTCCTCGGATGGCACCCGCGCCGCGGCGAGCTGCCGACGCTTCTACTCGTGCACGCCCGTCGAGAACCGAGGGTAGAGCGACGGTCAGCGGCCGGCCTGCTCGACCGACAGCTCGTGGGCGAGCAGCTCGGCGAAGGTGAAGGTCCCGGTCGGCCGGTCGTTCTTGCCGAGCAGGTACAGCCGCTTCACCGCGGCCAGCATGCCCTCGGCGATCGCATCGCGAGACTGGCTGGTGGCCAGTAGGGCTCGGTCCTGCGGGTTGGTCACATAGCCCAAATCGACCTGGACAGTGGG
The DNA here is from genome assembly GCF_002968335.2 of Mycobacterium sp. ITM-2016-00316. Lineage (NCBI taxonomy): Bacteria > Bacillati > Actinomycetota > Actinomycetes > Mycobacteriales > Mycobacteriaceae > Mycobacterium > Mycobacterium sp. ITM-2016-00316. Next base: position 5,979,507 of record NZ_CP134398.1, on the reverse strand, counting down.
CATCCGGGTCAGCCGCAGTAGATCCCAGGTGCGGCCGTGAACGCGGCAGTCGCTGGATCCGGTGCGCGCCACCAGTTCTCGTTGAATGAAGTCTGCGAGGTTGCGCCCGATGGTGGACACCGAGCCGTGCGAATTGCCGAAGTGGAACGACGCCACGCCATTGGCCGACGGGCTCTGGTGGCTGGTGCAGCGCAGGCTGATCATCAGGTCTGCGCCGACGGTATTGGCTGTTGCGGCGCGTTCGGCGTCGGTCGGGCAATGCCCGGCGGGCCGGGACAGGAAGGTATCCATCCCGATGGCCGTCATCCGGCCCTCGAGCCGGCTCGCCAAGTCCCACAAGATATCTGCCTCGCTGAGGGGGCCTTCGGGTCCTTGGACGATGGCACCGATGTCGTCACCGCCCCGGCCCGGATCGATGATGACCCGCTTCCCGGACAGCCGCGGGCCCGAGCTGCGAACCAGCTCTTCCTCGCGGATCGCGTGCGGAGATCCGCCGGTTACCCGGGAACCCAGGAAGTACAAGGACCGCAATGTTTCCGGGCCGCAGATGCCGTCCGGAAACAGCCCGTACTCGCGCTGGAAGAACATCAGCGAGTTATGAGTCTGCAGGCCGAAGTGACCGTCGACCAGCCCGGTGTAGAAGCCGAGATCCTGAAGGCGGGCCTGCAGGGTGGCGACATCATCGCCGTACATCGGCGCGCCGAACTGGTGGGACAGCGTGCGGGCGCCGAGTTGGTAGGAGGCCTCGCGCAATGCACGCGCGGTCGCCTCGCCGACCATGCCGTCCACCAGCAGACCGCGCTGCTGCTGGAACGCGCGCACCGCGTGGTCGAGATCGGCGTCGAAGACGTCCACCGCGACGTGCCTGCCGGTGCTCAGGTCGGCATCGGGGCTGTTGATCAGCCCGAGACCCGCCAGTGCCGACCTGATCTCGATGACCGCGCTTCCCCGGTCGCCGCGACGCAGAATCGACATACCTGGCCTTTCAGACACGCTGCACCGCCCACAGGACGCCGACGGTTGCAGTTCGGACTGTCAGTATTGTCTCAGATGCCCGCGAATATCCGGAAAACCCGAGCGTGTGATTCGCAAGAGAACGGCCGCCGTCAGGCGTGCTCGGCGATCTCCCGGAGCAGGGCGGCTTTACCCTTGGCCCCAACGATCCGTTTGACCGGTGCACCATCCTTGAACAGGATCAATGTCGGGATCGAGACCACCTGAAAGTCGCGCGCGGTGGCCGGATTGGCGTCCACGTCGAGCTTGACCACCTTGAGTTCACCGGCCTTCTCCGCGGCGATCTCTTCGAGCACCGGAGCGATCATCTTGCACGGGCCGCACCAGGTGGCCCAGAAATCGACCAGCACCGGGGTGGAGCTGGTCAGCACGTCCTGGGAGAAGGAGTCGTCGGTGACGACGGCAGTTGCGGAGTTCTCGGTCATCGGATCTTCCTAACTGGAGGGGGTCTAATCTTCTGTCGGAGCGGGGAATTCGGTGAGCCAGCGCTCGGCGTCGATCGCCGCCGCACAGCCCGACCCGGCGGCGGTGATGGCCTGCCGGTAGGTGTGGTCCACCAGATCACCGGCGGCGAACACACCTTCCAGCGATGTTGCGGTGGTGCGGCCCTGGACCTGCACGTAGCCGTCCTCATCGACACCGACCTGCCCGCGGACGAGATCCGAGCGCGGAATGTGGCCGATCGCGACGAACACGCCCGTCACGGCCAGCTTCGACTCCTCGCCGGTGACGGTGTCCTGCAAGCGAATTCCGGTCACCTTCGGATCACCCTCGATCTCGGTGATGGCGCTGTTGGTCAGGAAGGTGATCTTTTCGTTCGCCTGGGCGCGGTCCAGCATGATCTTGGAGGCGCGGAACTCCTCGCGACGGTGGATCAGCGTGACGCTGCGGGCAAACTTGGTGAGGAAGATCGCTTCCTCCATCGCCGAGTCGCCGCCGCCGACGACCGCAATATCCTGGTCGCGGAAGAAGAATCCGTCACAGGTGGCGCAGGTGCTCACACCCAGGCCGATGCGTTCCATCTCGCCGGGCGCGCCGAGTTGGCGGGCGGCTGCACCCATCGCCAGGATCACCGATCGGGCGCGGTGAGTTTCGTCACCGACGGTGACCGTCTTGATCGAACCGGTGAGGTCGACGGCGTCGACGTCTTCCATCCGCAGATCGGCACCGAAGCGCAGTGCCTGCTCGCGCATCTCTTCCATCAGATTGGGACCGGTGATGCCCTCGCGGAACCCCGGGTAGTTCTCCACCTCGGTGGTCGTCATCAACGCGCCACCGAACTGGATGCCCTCGAACACCAGCGGATGCAGTTGGGCCCGCGCGGTGTAGACCGCGGCGGTGTACCCGGCCGGGCCGGAGCCGATGATGATCACGTCGTGAATGGGGGACGTGACCTCAGAAGTGGTGGACATCCTGGGAATCCCAGCCTTTCTGCCGTTTACGCGGCCGTGTGTTCAAACATCAGGGTAGGCCCGGGTGTTCCCGGCGCGCTTGCTAGGGCCGGGCCAACTCCGTCCGGGCCAGTGCCCCGGTGCCGACCGCCGGACAATCCGGCGCCACCACCACCGCGATGACCGCCGAGGGGTCCCGTGCGGGCACCACCAGCAGCACCGCCGGCCGTGCGCTCAGCGACACCGGTGCGGCGCCCAGGATCCGGGTCTCGGCCAGGTCGTTGAGGCTGTTCAGGCAGCCCTGCGGGTCGACCAGCGGTCCCAGATCGGGCGGGCGCCGCAGCAACGCAAGGATCTGCGGGTCGGTCAACGGCATCGCGGGCGAACGCGCGGTGAGGTGGCGGGCGCTGGTCTCCGGGGCCCGGGCGGTACCCGGTTCGGCGGCGTCGTCGCCGTCGAACACGGCGTACAGCCCGATGCCGAGGCCCAGTACGGCGGCCAGCGCGCCCGTGACGGCGGCTACCTGGCGCCCGCCCGGCGCCGGCCGGTTCTGCCGGTGGTGTCCGCTCTCCGGGGGAACCACCCGGTGGGGCGCGTTGCGCTGCACACCTCCATCATCGCGCGGCACCGCTGGATTCGGCCGCAGCCACCGGCGCGCACAGGTGGCCCAGCGTGGTGGCCAGCTTTGTCCTGGCCCGTGCGCGCCGGCTCTTCACGGTGCCCTCGGGCACGCCCAGCATCCGGGCCGCCTCGGCGACGGAGAAGCCCTGCATGTCCACGGCCACGATGGCCGCCCGTTGTTCGACCGGCAGCCGCATGAGCGCCAATTCGACGACGATGGCGGTATCCACCCCAGGCGCCGGGTCGCCGACCGACCCGGCGGACGTCGTCGCCTCCAGCGGCGTCGTCGGACGCGCCTTGTGCCGGCGCAGCCGGTCCAGGCAGGCATTCACCACGATGCGGTAGAGCCAGCTGCTCACCGAGCAGTCGTGCCGGAACTTCGGCGCGCCGCAGTGCGCGGACAACATCGCGTCCTGCAGGGCGTCGCGGGCGTCGTCGGGGCATCGGATGGTGATCCGCGCCAGCTGGTAGAGCTGCGGCTGATAGCGATTGAACAGCTCCTCGAACGCGAAGCGGTCCCCGGCGACATGCGCCGCCAGCAACTGCTCATCGGTGCGATCGTGCCCCGAGCGTCCCCCGAAACTCCCCACCTGCCGAACACTATGGCCGGCGGCGCACCCCTCTCGGCACCTCTTTCCCGCGGCACGCTGAACTGCAGGTTTGGGGCGCTGAGGCTGGGGATAACGTCGTCAGGACCCGGATTGGAGCGTGATCTCGGAGATATCGGAGCGGCTCTTGCCGTCCACCGTGCCCAACGTGGAAATCCACACCAGCACATACGGGGTGGCCTCGGGATTGGCGATCTCGATGGTGTTGGAGCCCGTCTTCAGCGGCGTCGGATCGGTCAGCGCGGTGGTGTCCTCGAGGGTGGCCGGGTTGGCGCTGTCCGAACCCCGGATCTGGACGGCGGTGCCCGTGCTGGAGACGTCGAGGGTGACCGACGCGATCGCGGTCGGCCTGGGCAGTTGCAGCATCAGTCCGACGCCGTTCTTGAAGCCGGGGAACGGGGCGGGATCGGAGTAGGTGTCCGTCGGCCACACGGTGGACGGATTCCCGTCGATCGCCAGGCCCGCGTCCGCGGGTGCGTCGGCCTCACCCTCGGGGGAGTACACCGTGGCGCGCACCGGTTTGACGGTGTTGCCCGACTCGGCTCCGGCCGAGGTGCTCGGATTGTTCAACCCGAGTTCGTCGCGGTCCAGTCCGCCCCCGACATCCCCGAAGATGCGGCTCAGCACGGTCGCGAGGACCACCAGAGCGACCACCACCACGACACCGCCGGCGGCCAGGCCGATGATCATGCCCTTGCGGCGGCGCGCGGCCGCCCCGGGATCGGTGCCGCCGGGGCCCGGCCGGGCCGCTGACGGGGCGGGCGGTTCGTCGACCGGTGCGATGAACTCGGTGCGGTCGGCGACCGCGGTGGCCTGCTGCAGCAGGTTCAGCAGCGTGGGGGCGCTGCGGATGCCGCCCTCCTCCTGCACGGCGCGTGCCGCGGCGGCCGAGATCTGGAACGGGATGTTCCCGTCGACCGACTGAGGTTCCACGGGCTGGCCCGCCGCGTTGAGGTCGGCGGCCTCCAGCCCGCTGTGCAGACCGGACTCGGCCAGCGGCCACCGGTTGATCAGCAGCGCGTACAACGCTGCGCCGATCCCGCGGATGTCGTCCTCGGGAGTGGCATCGGGCAGGGTGGCGGGGAAGGCGAGCACCACATCGCCTTCGATGCTGACGCGGACCCGGCTCGGGTCGTCGATGGACAGCGTGACACCGGCGCGGTGTGCGGCCTCGGCGGCGGCGGCCAGCGACTGGATCGCGCGGGCACCGCCCATGGGTGACGGCGAGGTCGCGGCGACTTCGGCCAGCGATCCGCCGCGGATCCACTCCGCGACCACCAGCCCCCCCGAGCCGGTGCGTGCGACGTCGAGCACGCGGGCGATACCGGTGGTCTCCACCTTGGACAGCCGCATCGTGCGGGTGAGGATCTCCTGCAATTCGCTGTCGGGCAGGACGGCGTCGGGGTCGACGAAGGTCAACGCGACCTGTCGGTCCAACGCGGTGTCCAGGGCGTGCCAGAACTGCAGATGCGGCGGGCCGCCGTGGAACACCAGCAGCCGGTAGCGTCCGGCGGCGATGGTGGCGCCGGGGATGAGGTGGATGTCCTCGTCGGCGGTGGCCGCCTCCAGCGGGGGCTCGTGCGGGGGATCGAACCCCAACGGTGCTCGGGTCGGGTCGCCGCCGTAGTCGGCGGGCGGCCGGGTGCTGAAGCCACCGGTGTCCGGCTGGAAGTCACCGGCCGAGGGTCGCGAATCGGGGGTCAGGGGGATGCGTGTCGTCGCCCCGGACTCGGGGTCGGATTCGGGTCGCGCACCTGCCCCGGGCACCGAACCGCTGACGGGTTTATCGCTCACCGCTGGTCCTTTCGGCATCTGCTGCTGTGCAATCCCCGCGTGCGGTCCGTACCGGCGGGCAGCCGGGGGGCGTGGAGGCCGCATCGGATGCGAATTGCTCTGATCAGAGTACGTGACAGGCCGTTCACCAGGCCTGGAAGTCGGGGGTGTGACCGCCGCGGCGCGGCCCGGCAGCCGGCGCCGGATCGCCGCCCCCACCGCGAGCGCGTCGGGCACCTTTGCCGCCCCCAGCACCCCGCCCAGGATCGGCAGCATGATCACACCGAGCACGATCAGTCGCAGCAGCGAACCGAGGCCGCCGCCGTGCTCGGTCAGCGACTCGAGTCCGAGCAGCTGGTCGACGATGTGGGCGGCCAGGCCGGCGATCATCGAGGCGACGATCGTGACCAGGATGGTGCGCACGACGTCGAGGCTGATCATCTTCCCGCCGGGGGGGTTCAGGTTCGCCCGTAGCACCAGGTATCCGATGGTGGCGCCGGCCAGGAAGCCCAGCCCGTTGGCCAGCCCCAGGTATCCGGCGACGATGCCCGGATCCGACACCAGATGCGGTACCGCGACCGATGCGGCGATCTTCACCGCGGTGATCACCAGGATCAGCACGATCGGCGTCCACGGCTGTTGGCGCGCGTAGAACACCCGCAGCTGCAGCAGCACCAGGGTGTAGGGGATCAGGGTGAACGCCGACAGTGAGATCGCCATGCCGAGGTAGCCCGCATCGGTCTGGCCGAAATTGCCGTAGGAGAACAGGGCGCTGCCGATGGCCGGGCCGCCGACGGTCATCATCGCGACGATCGGGATGAGCGTCAGCATGGTCAGCCGGGTCGCCAGGTTCAGATCGGCCAGCACCGCGGGCCCGTCGTCGGCGGCGGCGTTGCGGGACAGTCGCGGCATCACCACCGTCAGGACCGTCACTCCGATGATGCCGAACGGCAGCTGCAGGATCAGCCAGGTGTAGTTGTAGATCGCGGGCCCGGACGCCGCCGCGGCGCTGGCGATCTGGTTGCCGACGATCAGGCCGATCTGGCTGATGAGTACATAGAGCACCATCGCCAGCGCCATCATGCCGAACTGTTTGAGCCGGTCGTCGATGCCCCACAGCGGGCGCAGGCTGATGCGCTCCCGGCGGATCGCCAGGATCAGCACCAGCGCCTGGGCCACCACACCGAGGGTGGTGCCGATGCCGAGCACCAGCAGTTTGGCGTTGCCCATCTCGACGGGGTCGATGGACAGCTCGCCGGGCACCAGCAGATAGACCGCCAGCGTCAGGATCGCCACGATGTTGTTGAGCACCGGGGCCCAGGCGGGCGGTCCGAACACGTTGCGGGTGTTCAGGATTGCCATGTACACCGAGGACAGTCCGTAGAAGACGACCTGGGGAAGCAGCAGGTAGGCGAACGCGGTGGTCAGCGGCCGGTTCACCAGCGGATCGCTGCCGAGCATCAGATCCACCAGCAGTGGTGCGGCCGCCACCGACAGGATGGTCGCGACGATCAGCAGCGCGGTGGCCAGCGTGACCAGGCGCCGCACGAACGCGGTACCGCCGTCGGGGTCGTCGCGTTCGGCGCGCGCCAGGACCGGCACGAAGATCGCGGTGAACGTCGCCTCCAGCACCAGGGCGGCAATCAGGTTCGGCAGCTGGTTGGCCACCGTGAACGAACTGAGCAGCGGCCCGCCGAGGATGAGCGCCAGCAGCACCATCCGGGCGAACCCGGTGAGCCTGCTGACCAGGGTGGCCAGCGCCATCCCCCAGGACCGGGACACCACCGCGGAGTCCGAGAGCTCTTGACGGGGCTGCCGTGCCGTCGGGTCCTGGTCGCGGGGACCACCGGCCCGGCGCCGGGTGTCGTGCCCGCGCGGTACCCGTTGGGGGGCGTTCATCGCGGCTCGTCGCCGGGACGGGCCCGATCGGAGCCGTGGGCCAGCGCGGTGTCCAGCGGATCGGGCCGCCGGGTCGGCGGGGCCAGGTCCGCGCGGTCGGGTTCGCCGCGGAACCGGTGCCAGAGCCGCCGGCCGACCAGCAGAGCCAGGATCGCGCCGCCGGTCAGTGTGATGAAGAACAGCACCTTGCCGTAGGCGTTGGAATGCACCGACAGCCGGACCGGATCGCCGAGCGGCAGTCCGTCGGCGGTGCTCAGGTTCACATCGACGGCGAACCGCTGGGTGAAGTGCACCTCGATGGGCACCCGCAGCGGCAGAAACCCCGGCGGCAGTTCGATCTCACCGGGGTCGGTCACCGTCATGCCGGGTGGGGCGGCGATGTGCAGCCGGACCCGGATCGGCACCGGCAGGTCGTTGCGCAGGGCCAGCGGCAGCGGGCTGCGTTCGGTGGCCAGGGTGTAGGAGCCGCCGGGGTTCACCACGGTGACGGCCCCGAACAGATCGGCGACGGTGCGGCTGACGGTCGAAAGACGTTGTTGGGCGGCGGCGTTGCGCTCATCGGCGGGTACCGACTGGCTCAGCGCGCGCAGCATGTCCTCCCGCAGCGGGGCGGTGTACTGGATGCCGGTCAGGCCCGTGCGCTGATCGACGGTCAACGCCGAGGTCAGGCCCCAGAGCCTGCCGGTGATGGCGGCGATGCCGGACGTCACACCGTTGTCGAACCGGCCGGCGGGTTCGCCGGCAGGCTGGGATGGCGCTGCGGGCGCGGGTGGCGCGGTGCGCGGAGTCTCGACGATCACCGCGCGCAGCGGTCGTGGATAGGCCAGGCCGGCCCCGATGGCGGTCGCCACCGAGGTCAGCACCCGCTGCGCCTCATCGGGATTGAGATCCCAGGTCAGCGGCGGCATCACGATCTGGGTGCGGGGTTCGGTCCCGGGGGCCAGGCCGCGCCACAACAGTGACCCGATCGCGTTCTGCAGCCGGGCCGCCCGTGAGTCGTGCTGCAGCGGGATGCGCAGTGCGTCATCGAGGTAACTCGGGGTGATGGGCGCGCCGCCGGCGCCGGCCAGCGCGGCCGCCAGGCTGGGGTCGAACGGGGCGGTGACGATATCCAGGGAGTCGCGTTGCGGGGCGAGGTCTGCGTCGCCGGCGGCCAGTGGGGCGGGAGCGACCGCGACCGTGGGGCCCTGCGCGCCGAGTAGCGAGACCGCGGCGGGCGTCAGCGGCCCATCACCGATCAGGGTGGCGCCGCGTACCGAACGCACCCCGAGAATCTGGTCGACGATGTCGGCGGCCCCGCGGGTGGCGACGGTGCTCAGGCCGGTGTCGCCGACGCGTTGAAGGGCGTCGAGGTCGGCCTGGGCGTAGACGGTCGCCGTGACGCAGGTGCGCTGCGCCAGCGCCCGGAGTCGGCTCAGCCAGTCGACGGCGGCCTCCTGGCCGTTCCCGGGACGGGTGGGTGCGTTGAGGCCGCCGTTGGGGTCGTCGCTGACCACATAGCCGCTCGTCATCGCGTTGACGGTGATCAGCAGGTCGGGGTCGACGGCCAGGCACAGCGCGTCACCCAGGGCGCCCTCGTCGTCGACCTGGGCGCTGGTGGCGAAATCCGCCGCCGACAGCAGGGTGTCGAGCCGCCCGCCGGACGCCAGGGAGGTGGCCAGGTCATCGTCGAGCAGGCGGACCGGGGTGGTACCGCCGGGGATTCCGGCGGCCAGCCTCGGACGGTCGGCCAGAGGCCACAGCATCGTCATCGCCACCGGTCGGGACGTGTCCGGCGGTACCACCGCACTCACCCCTTCGGCATCGCCGGTCGCGGGGTCGGGGGGGACACCGAGGACGGGGAGCAGGAAGCGGGCATCGTCGAGCCGCGCGGGAGCGCCGTAGTCGGGGGTGCCGTTGACGTTCACCAACAGCGGGTAGATGCCGGGCTCATCGATCTGCAGCGAGGGCTCCTGGGTGCCGCGCACCGGGTAGGACAGCGTGAACGGCACCTCCTGGCCGCGTTGCAGCTCGGTGGACAGTGTGATGAAGGGCGCGACGGCCGCGTACTGGTCGAGGTTTCCGGACAGATTGGTGCGCAGCCCGGCCGACGCGGTGACCGCGGGTGCGTGTTCGAGGCGCACCACGACGTCGCGCACCGGTCGGTCGCCGATGTTGCGGACGGTGCCGGCGACGGTGACGATCGCGCCGGTGGTGGTCGTGACGGTGTCGGGGGTGACGCGATCGATCCGCAGCTTCAAGAATGTGGTGGTGCCCGGTTCGCCTGCGGCGGCGCGCGGCAGCAGTGCGGGGGTCGCGAAGAGCAGCAGCAGTACGGCGGCGGTGAGGACGCGCAGCACCCTCGCGAAGATCACTGGGCCGGACCGCAGCCGTTCGCACGCCGGGGCGGTGACTCCTCGGGGCGACGGTTGCGGGTGTGCGAATGGGTCTGCGGGCGCCGCCGCGGCGAACTGTGCGGTAGCGGCGGCAACGCGCTCTCGCCGTCGGTGTGCAGTTTGTCGATGAGCTCGCCGGCCACCACGGCCAGGCGCCGTTCGTCGGCGTAGGCCAGCCGGGCCGGCAGGTCACGCAGCGGAACCCAGGCCACCTCGGTGACCTCCATGTCCTCGTCGGAGAGGTCACCGCCCAGGAATCGCATCAGGTAATGGTGCACCGTCTTGTGGACGCGTCGGCCCTCGGTCACGAACCAGTAGTCGATGCTGCCCAGCGCTGCCAGCACGCTGCCCTGCACGCCGGTCTCTTCGGCGACCTCACGGACAGCGGTCTGCTCTGCGGTCTCACCGACCTCGATATGTCCCTTGGGCAGCGACCACAGCATGCGACCGCGTCGGTCGATCCGGCCGATCAACGCCGCGACCTGGGTGTCCTTCGGCCCGTCGAGACCGTCGATGACGAGCCCGCCCGCGGAGGTCTCGTGCACGGTGCGCAGCCGTTCGGGAGCCCGCCGGGAGGGGCGGGGCTTGCGGTTCTGGCCGGGCTTGGCCGGCTGGCCGGCGCGCTCGGAGGCCACCTGGTCGGATGACGAGGAAGCCGTTTCCCCCGACGGGGTGGCGCGTTCGGCGTCGGCTTCGGGCGGACCGGCAGCGCGACGGCCGCGGCGACGCCCTCGGCGCCGTCGCGGCTTGGCCTTATCACCGTCCGACACTTAAGCGATAGTAGTTGCCGCAGGTTTACCTGCTCGCCACACGCGCCGGTCGTGGCCGGGCTGTCGCCGGGTCGTTACCGGGTTGGGAGACCGATTAGGCTCACCGAACGTGCCGACCGACCCGACCCATGACGCCGCCGATGCCGAACTGCTGGCGGGGGCCTGGGTTGCGCTGAACAGCTACGGCGATGTGCTCCGCGATATCGGTGCGGTGTTCGCCGCCGCCGGCCACGACCTGTACCTGGTGGGCGGGAGCGTCCGCGACGCGTTGCTGGGGCGGCTGTACTCGGATCTCGACTTCACCACCGACGCCCGTCCCGAACAGATGCAGAAGCTGCTCCGCGGCTGGGCGGATGCGTTGTGGGACACCGGTATCGAATTCGGCACCGTCGGCGTGGGCAAGGCCGGGCACCGATTCGAGATCACCACGTTCCGGGCCGACAGCTATGACCAGGTGTCGCGCAATCCGCAGGTCCGTTTCGGCGACACGCTCGAGGACGACCTGGTGCGCCGTGACTTCACCGTGAACGCGATGGCGGTGCGGATCACCGCGGCGGGGCCGGCCGAGTTCCTCGATCCGCTGGGCGGGCTGGCGGCCCTGCGGGACCGCGTGCTCGACACCCCGTCGGCCCCGCAGGTGTCCTTCGGCGATGATCCGCTGCGGATGTTGCGGGCGGCGCGATTCGTGTCACAGCTCGGATTCGCGGTGGCGCCGCGGGTGCTGGAGGCGCTGCTGGAGATGGCACCACAGCTGGGCCGGATCACGGCGGAGCGGGTGGCCGCCGAGCTGGACAAGTTGCTGCTGGGCGCCGATCCGGTGGCCGGCGTCGACCTGATGGTGCAGACCGGCCTGGGTGCGGTGGTGCTGCCCGAGGTCGGCGAGATGCGGATGGCCATCGATGAGCATCACCAGCACAAGGACGTGTACTGGCATTCGCTGACGGTGCTGAAACAGGCCGTGGACCTCGAAGCCTCGGGCAACCCCGATCTGGTGCTGCGGTGGGCGGCGCTGCTGCACGACATCGGCAAGCCCGGCACACGCCGCCACGAACCCGATGGGGGAGTCAGCTTCCATCACCACGAGGTGGTCGGCGCGAAGATGGTCCGCAAACGGATGCGGGCGCTGAAGTACTCCAAGCAGATGGTCGACGACGTGTCGCAGCTGGTGTACCTGCATCTGCGCTTCCACGGTTACGGCGACGGCCGGTGGACCGACTCGGCGGTGCGCCGCTACGTCACCGACGCGGGTCCGCTGCTGGACCGGCTGCACAAACTGGTCCGCGCGGACTGCACCACCCGCAACAAGCGCCGGGCGGCGCGGCTGCAGGCCAACTACGACGAGCTCGAGGCACGCATCGCCGAGCTGGCCGCGAAGGAGGATCTGCAGCGGGTGCGGCCCGACCTGGACGGCAACGCCATCATGGAGATCCTCGGGATCCCGCCGGGCCCGCTGGTCGGCAAGGCGTGGAACCACCTCAAGGAGCTCCGGCTGGACCGCGGGCCACTCGACCATGACGAGGCGATCGCCGAACTTCACCGCTGGTGGAACGCGCAGCAGTCCTGATGCGTCTGAACAGGCATGGACTATTGCCTGGGTGACGGGGCCGGCGGCGCGCAGATCTGGACCGCCGACCCGACCGTCGATGTGGACGGTGACGGGGTGCTCGACGCGATCGGGTTGGACCTCGATGGGGACGGCCGCCCCGATGACGCGCTGGCCGATCTCGACGCGAGCGGGTTGGCCGATCACGCGGTGCACGACCGGGACGGCCCGGCGCCGGCCTACTTCACCGATGACGGATCGGGCACCTGGGCGGTGGCGATCGATCGGGCCGGACAGCTGCGCTGGTTCGGCCTGGACGGGGTGGAGGCGACCGGCGGACCCATGGTGGATTTCGACGGAGACGGCCACACCGATGACCGGTTGCTCGACGTCGACGCCGACGGGCTGGCCGACCGGGTGCTCGGCCACCACGAGGGGACGGCTACCGCCTACGCCGATCGCGACGGTGACGGCAGCTGGGATGTGCAGTTCACCGATGCCGACTCCGACGGCGCCGCGGACTCGGCTACCGATCTGAGTTGAGTCGTAGCAACTCGGCCGCCTCGTCCTGGTAGGCGTGCTCGGCCCAGCCCTGGGGTGTCGCGTCGAACCGGCCGTCGCGCAGGGCCGGGTCCGCGCCGGCGTCGAGCAGCTGCCGGATCAGCGTGAGGTCACCGGACCACGCGGCGTGGTGCAGGGCGGTGGCGCCGCCGGCGTCGCGGGCGTTGGGCTGATCGGGGAGTCGGGGAAGCACGGGATCGACTCCCGAGATATCGATACCGTGCCGGGCGAGCAGGGCCAGCCGGTCGGTGAAGCCGTTCTCGGCCGCCCAGGACACCTGCCGCTGCCACATCTGCGCGCGGGTCTCCATCGCCTCACCGAGCCGCCGCTCCCACGGGCTCGGACCCGCGTCGGCGAGACCGTGGGCGAACAGCAGCTCCAGGTGCGCATCGTCGGGCCGGAACATCCGGTTGTAGAGGGTCTGCTGGTCGGCCGGATGGGCCCCGCGGCGCAACAGCAGCTCGGCCAGATCGGCGGCGAGCGGATGCCGCGGCTGCCGGCGCGGCCCCTGTTCACCCTCGCCGAACACCCCGGTCAGCACGGTGAACGGGGTCGCCATCCCGCGCCATAGGAAGCCCGCGTTCGGGTCGGCGCCGGCGTCGAGCAGCAGCGCGGCCGCGGCCAGGCTGTCGTGTTGTGGCGTTCGTGCGTACGCCAGATACATCAACGGGACCCAGCCGTGCGGACCGCCGGTGGCCCCGGCCAGTGCCGGGTTCCGGCGCAACAGGGCGGACAGCGCCCGTGGATCTGCTGCCGCGGCGGCGGCCCACACATGGTGTTCGATCAGGCTGGGGTCGGCGCGCAGGAGTTCGGCGGCGGCCTGCCGGCGGGGCGGGGCGTCGGCCTCGTCGTAGCGCAGCGTGGCCAGCGCGCAGAACCGGTCGGCCGGATCGGCGGCGGTCTCGTCGAACCGGGCCGGGTCGACGCTCAGTTCCGCGGCGGCCTCGAGGTAGTGCACGAGTGCGGGCCACCCGCTGAAGCCGTACTTGCGGGCGACGGTGAGGTGCGCATCGTGCAAGGCGAAGCGATCGCGGCCCAGTGCGGTGTCGGGTTGGGGATGGTGCTCGCGGACCAGCGCCAGTGCGGCCGGGTCGGAGATGCCACGCTGCAGGCGCCGGGCTTCATCACGCAGCCGGGTGAGCGAGGGATTGTCGGGCAGGCAACTGGCCATGACGGCCTCCTCTCGATAGCCCGTGGTCCGCGATGCCGGGCCGAGAAGAGGTCATCGAATGGCAACTGCAGCAGGGAGGCTGAGCCTCTTCGAGCGGACGTCGGGCGGTCCTGCGCGCCCGACGGGGATGCTACCCCCGGCCGGCCCCGGGCGGCCCGGCAAACGCCTGCGCAATGGTCAGCCACTTCTGCGCATCGGGGCCGACGGCCACCACGTCGAGTTCGTGCGGCGGCCTTCGCTGGGTCACCAGCATGCAGAAGTGCTCGGCCGACCCCGTCACGGTCTGGGCGGCATCCTCGGGTCCCCACGACCACAGCTCGCCGTCCGGCCCGCGCAGTTCCACGTGAAACAACTCCGCCGGCGGGGTGAGCCCGTGCACAGTGAAAGCGAAATCTCTTGTGCGCACGCCGATATGGGCAACCGAGCGCAGCCGGGCGGTGGCCGGCCGCCGGACGCCGAGTGCGTCGGCGACATCCAGCCCGTGCGCCCAGGTCTCCATCAGCCGTGCCGTGGCCATCGACGGCGCGCTCATCGGCGGGCCGAACCAGGGCAGCTTGCGGCCGTCGGCGACGCTCAGCAGCGCGTCGTGCAGCGCGGCCCGGTCACGGCGCCAGGAGGTGAGCAGCTCCGCGGGCGGGGTGAGCGCCAGCTCCTCGGCGCCGGCGTCGACGAACCCGAGTGGATCCTTGGCCGCCGCACCGAGCACCGCGGCGAACGCGTCCTCATCGGTGACGGATTTCAGCGACACCCGGTCGGTCCACCACAGGTGGGCGATCTGGTGCGCGACGGTCCACCCGGGGGCCGGTGTCGCGGTCCGCCAGCCGGCGTCGGGCAGGTCGGCCACCAGGGTGTCCAGCGCATCGCTCTCGGCGCGCAGATCGGCCACCATCGGCTCGGCTCCAGCCATGGCTGAACTCTAAACCGGGGAGGCCCGCCGTCCGATACCGGCGTGCGCGGCGAAGCCCAGCAGATAGAGCACCGACCCGACCAGCACCAGCGGCACCGACCGCCCGTCGGCCGGGATCACCATCGCCGCCCCCGCGATGGCGGTCACGAACGTCACCCAGAACAGCGCGTCCTGGACGGTGAAGACATGACCGCGCAGCGCGTCGTCCACATCGATCTGCATGGCGCTGTCGGCGCACAGCTTCACCACCTGACCGGCCGCGCCCAGCACGAACCCGCAGCCGATCATCACCGGCAGGTACAGCCACGCGGCGAACAGCTGGACCACGGCGGCCAGCAGCAGCGCGCCGTTCGCGGTGCGGTATCGGCCCCAACGGCCGACGGCCCACGGGGTGATCACCGTGGACAGGAACGATCCGGTCCCCGTCGCGGCGACGAAGACCACCGCCGTGCCCAGGCCGAGGCCGGCGACTTGATGGTCGCCGGTGTGCCGGACGATCACCAGCACCAGCAGTGTGTTGATCCCGAACACCATCCGATGTGCGGCCAGCCCGCTGAGCGTGGCGGCCACCGTCGGGACCGCGGCGACCGTCCGGATGCCGTGCACCCAGCCGGTGGACACCGCGTAGGCGGCCGATCCGTGCACGGCGCGGGCGCTGTCGTCGGGGCCCAGGACATGGGGGGAGAAGCGCACCGAAAGCCCCAGCGCGAGAGCCACGGGCGCGGCGGCCAGGAAGATCACCGCCGAGGCGGCGGCGTCGTCGGCGCCGAGCAGCCAGCGCGGCAGCAACATGAAGTTGGCGCCCACGAACGTTGCCAGCGCGCCCGTGGCGGTCGCCACCGAGTTCATCGTCAGCACCTTGTCGCGGGGCACCACGTGTGGCAACGCGGCCGACAGACCGGAGGACACGAAGCGGGTGAACCCATTGACGATGAGTGCCCCGAACAGCAGCACCAGATCGCCCGAGCTGACCGCCAGCGCCGCACCGACCGCGAGTACCAGCAGCAGCCTGCCGATGTTGGCGCCGATCAGGACCAGGCGCCGGTCCCAGCGGTCCAGCAGCGCCCCGGCAAACGGGCCCAGGGCCGAATAGGGCAGGAAGAGCACGGCGAATGCACCGGCGATCGCCCATGGATCGGCGGCGCGTTCCGGGTTGAACAGGATGGCCCCGGCCAGCCCGGCCTGGAACAGTCCGTCGCCGAACTGGCTGACCGCCCGCAACTCCAGCAGTCGCCGGAACTCGGGCAGGCCGCGCACGGCCTGCCAGGTTCCCGGCGGATTGCGGGTGTCAGTCATCAGATCAGATCCTGTCCGGGCCGGGACTGCGATCGGCACCCGAATCAACAGTACAAATATCTCGGCGGGCCGCTTGTTGTTCGCCGCTGCACGGGGCTGCTGGTGACATGATGGACCAGTGGGACAGCCCGAGGAACCGGAGGATCATGTCACTCCGACGGCACCGCGTGTGCGCGCCGGAACCCTGCTGCTCGCCGACACCGACCTGCTCGAGCCGACGTTCCGGCGCAGCGTCATCTACATCGTCGAACACAACGAGGGCGGCACCCTCGGGGTGGTGCTCAACCGGCCCAGTGAGACCGCCGTCTACAACGTGCTGCCGCAGTGGGCGAAGCTGGCGATCAAGCCGAAGAGCATGTTCATCGGTGGTCCGGTGAAGCGTGATTCGGCGCTGTGCCTGGCGACCGTGCGGGTCGGGGTGGACATCGCCGGGTTGCCGGGCGTGCGGCATGTGCAGGGCCGCGTCGTCATGGTCGATCTGGACTCCGATCCCGACCAGATCGCTCCGGCGCTCGAAGGGGTACGGATCTTCGCCGGGTACTCCGGGTGGACCACCGGCCAACTGGAGGGCGAGATCGAGCGCGACGACTGGATCGTGCTCTCGGCACTTCCCTCGGATGTGCTCGTGGAACCGCGGGTCGATCTGTGGGCCCGGGTGCTGCGCCGTCAGCCGCTACCGCTGTCGATGCTGGCGACGCACCCGATCGACCTCAGCCGCAACTAGAGCGACCGGCCGAATCGGCGGGCGACAGGGTGCACGACACACAGGATCCGGCGCAGCCGCCGCCCTCCTCGCGTCGCGCCTGCTGCTGAGCTTCCTTGGCCGCGACCACTTTCGCGCTCTGCCAACAGCCGGCCGCGACGGTGCCGACCGCCCCGATGACGCAGACCACCAGCACCAGCACACCCATCTGGGCGGGTGCCGACAGCGCGACGACACCGCCGGCCGCCAGCATGGCGGCGGCGGCGAACTGGGTGGGCGCGACGGCGCGCAGCACCTGGCGCACCGGGTCGGCCGCGTACGGACGGTTCAGTGACCAGGTGGCAACACCGGCGGTCGCCACTGCCACGCACAGGCAGAGCACCGCGGCGATGAGCATCTGCCAAGGATACGAGGCAGCGCGGGCAGCGGTCAGCCGGGGAGGCCGATTGCCGGGGCGAGCACCGCGGCAGGGGATGTTCCCGCCATGCTGACCGGCACGGTGGCTCCGGCCGCGGGTGCGGCGGCGGGAGCTGGAGGCGTCAGCGCGGCCGGGGCCGGAGCGGGCGCCGCGACGGGTGCGGCCACCCGGAACCCATTGACGATGGCATCGGTGGCGGGTGCGGCGGCGACCGACTGCGATTCGGCGGTCGTCACCGACAGCGACACCAGGTAGCGATCGGTACCCGAGGTCGCGACGATATGTCGCCGCGAGGTGTTCAGCGTCATGTTGTTCTCGCGGAAGGTGCCCTCGATGATCGACGTGGGCACCCCGCCGATCTCGGCGATCGATCCGCCAGTGGCCCGCCAGGCGGTGAGCTGCTGACTGTCGACGAACCCGTGCCGGATGGCCTCGCGGGGATCAAAATCGCCGACCAGCTTGTACACCACCACCTGCGCGTTCGACGTGTACAGCCCGTCGCCCCCGACCCGGTCGGCGATCACCGCGAAGGCGTCGGGCACATTCGGGTCCGGGACCTGGGTCCAGCCGGTGGGACGCGGCAGCACGATGTTGAGTGCGGTGAACCCGCTCGGGGTCTGGGGCTCCATCGCCACGTTCCTGCTGGACAGGTAGTCGCGGATGGTGCCTGCCGGGTTCGGCGACAGCGGCACGGACACCGGGCGGGGGATGGCAGCGGTGGTGGTGGTGCCGGGCGGCGCGGCGGCCGGCACCACACCCGCCCCTGAGGCGGGTACGGCGGCGGGCCCGACGGGCTGCGAGGGCCCGGGGACGGCGGGCGCGGCCTGCGGGGTGACGGTCACGGTCTGGGTGACGGTGGCGGGGCCCGGTGGCGACGGCTGCGGAGCGAGCGGCTCGGCGGCGGCGGTGGGGCCGGTCAGGCCCACCACACCGGCGAAACCGGCGACGGTCCCCGCGAGCAGAATCCGCCAACGGTACGAGGTCTCGTTCATCTGACGCCGGTCCTTCCGAGTAGCACGTGCCTGGGTCAGGGGCCGACTGTAACCAGCTGTGGTTCAAGGTCACCAGGGCCGGAACAGAGCTGCAACCGTGCGGTGAGCGGGCTGCAACGGAACCGATACCAACCCGTGGCCGAAGCGCTCGCGAACGGCGCTTATACCCTGTTTGGCGTGACAGAACCCTCCGCCGACGCAGCCGCCGCCGACGCCGACGCCCCGAGCCACCGCTACAACGCGCAGCTGGCCGGTGAGATCGAGCAGACCTGGCAGCAGCGCTGGCATGTGCTGGGGACCTTCCATGTGCCCAACCCGGTCGGCTCGCTGGCGCCCACCGACGGCTCCTCGGTGCCCGCCGACAAGATGTTCGTACAGGACATGTTCCCCTACCCGTCGGGCGAGGGTCTGCACGTCGGGCACCCGCTCGGCTACATCGCCACCGATGTGTACGCGCGCTATTTCCGGATGACCGGGCGCAACGTGCTGCACGCGCTGGGCTTCGACGCCTTCGGTCTGCCGGCCGAGCAGTACGCGGTGCAGACCGGCACGCACCCGCGGACCCGCACCGAGGCCAACATCGTCAACTTCCGGCGTCAGCTGGGCAGGCTCGGGCTGGGCCATGACTCGCGGCGCAGCTTTTCCACCACCGATGTGGACTTCTACAAATGGACACAGTGGATCTTCCTGCAGATCTACAACGCGTGGTTCGACACCGAGCGCAACCGCGCCCGCCGCATCGACGAGCTGATCGCCGAATTCTCCTCCGGGTCGCGGCCGCTCGCCGACGGCCGGGCCTGGCAGGACCTGTCGGCGGGCGAGCGCGCCGACGTCGTGGACTCTTATCGGTTGGTCTATCGCGCCGACTCGGTGGTGAACTGGTGCCCGGGGCTGGGCACCGTGCTGGCCAACGAGGAGGTCACCTCCGACGGCCGCAGCGACCGCGGCAACTATCCGGTTTTCCGGAAGCGGTTGCGGCAGTGGATGATGCGCATCACCGCGTACTCTGACCGGCTGCTCGACGACCTGGACGTGCTGGACTGGCCGGACAAGGTCAAGGCCATGCAACGCAACTGGATCGGCCGCTCCACCGGGGCCGAGGTCCGCTTCGCCACCGAGGCCGGTCCGATCGAGGTGTTCACCACCCGGCCCGACACCCTGTTCGGCGCCACCTACATGGTGCTGGCCCCCGAACACGAGCTCGTCGACGCGTTGGTCGCCTCGCAGTGGCCCGCGGGTACCGACGACCGGTGGACCTACGGTGCGGCGACCCCGGCCCAGGCGATCGCGACCTACCGGTCCGATATCGCGGCCAAGTCGGATCTGGAGCGCCAGGAGAACAAGTCCAAGACCGGTGTCTTCACCGGCGCCTACGCCACCAATCCGGTTAATGGGCAGCAGATTCCGGTGTTCATCGCCGACTATGTGCTGGCCGGCTACGGCACCGGCGCCATCATGGCGGTGCCCAGCGGGGATCAGCGGGACTGGGAGTTCGCCACCGCGTTCGGGCTGCCCATCATCGAGGTGGTCACCGGCGGTGACGTCAGCGAGGCCGCGTACGGCGGCGACGGTGAACTGGTCAACAGCGACTACCTCAACGGCCTGACCGTGGCGGCGGCCAAGGAGGCCATCATCGCGCGCCTGGAAGCCGACGGCGCCGGCCGGGCCCGCGTCGAGTTCAAGCTGCGGGACTGGCTGTTCGCCCGCCAGCGGTACTGGGGCGAGCCGTTCCCCATCGTGTACGACGCCGACGGCCGGGCCCACCCGCTGCCGGAATCGGCTCTGCCGGTGGAACTCCCGGACATCCCGGACTATGCGCCGGTGATGTTCGATCCCGACGACGCCGACAGTGAACCGTCGCCGCCGCTGGGCAAGGCCACCGAATGGGTGAACGTCGAGCTGGACCTGGGCGACGGCCTGCGGTCCTACACGCGCGACACCAACGTGATGCCGCAGTGGGCCGGAAGCTCCTGGTATGAACTGCGGTACGCCGATCCGCACAACCCGGACACGTTCTGCGCCAAGGAGAACGAGGCCTACTGGATGGGCCCGCGCCCGGAGATCCACGGCCCGAGGGATCCCGGTGGCGTCGACCTGTATGTCGGTGGCGTCGAACACGCGGTGCTGCACCTGCTGTATTCGCGGTTCTGGCACAAGGTGCTCTTCGACCTGGGGCACGTCAGCTCCAGTGAGCCCTACCGCCGGCTGGTCAACCAGGGCTACATCCAGGCCTTCGCCTACACCGACGCGCGCGGCTCCTACGTGCCCGCCGCCGAGGTCATCGAGCGGGACGGCGCGTTCTGGTATGAGGACCAGCAGGTCAACCAGGAGTTCGGCAAGATCGGCAAGAGCCTGAAGAACTCGGTTTCCCCGGACGAGATCTGCGATGAGTACGGCGCGGACACGCTGCGGGTGTACGAGATGTCGATGGGTCCGCTGGAGGCGTCGCGGCCGTGGGCCACCAAGGATGTCGTCGGCGCGCACCGTTTCCTGCAGCGGGTCTGGCGCGCGGTCATCGACGAGACGACCGGTACCGAGCGGGTCAGCGATGACGAGCAGGTCTCCGAGGACACCCTGCGCGCGCTGCACAAGACGATTGCCGGGGTGGCCGAAGACTATGCGGCGCTGCGGAACAACACCGCGGCGGCCAAGCTGATCGAGTACACCAACCACCTGACCAAGGAGGGGGTGACCGCTCGGGCGGCGATCGAGCCGCTGGTGCTGATGGTCGCCCCGCTGGCGCCGCACCTGGCCGAGGAACTGTGGCGGCGGCTGGGGCACGAGGGCTCGCTGGCGCACGGACCGTTCCCGGCGGTGGACGAGCGCTACCTGGTGGACGACACCGTCGAGTTGCCGGTCCAGGTCAACGGGAAGGTGCGCGGCAAGATCACCGTCGCCGCCGACGCCGACAAGGCCGCGCTGGAAGCCGCGGCGCTGGCCGACGAGAAGGTGCAGGCCTTCCTGGCCGGTGCCACGCCGAAGAAGGTCATCGTGGTGCCCGGACGGCTGGTGAACTTCGTCGTCTGAGTTGCGATGTGTGGAGTCGCAGTCGGAACGAGTCCGACGAACACTCCTCACATCGCAACTGGCCCGAAGGTGGGGGCGGACCTCGCCGTTGGGCTAGTTTCTGACCCCGATGTGCACGTATTCGACTTTGCGCATACGGACGCGCGGATACTGGATGGCAGGGCCGCGGCGTGGCGGCGGAAATCCTGTCTGCGAGAACGACATACGGTGACAGCGGCCCAGTCTGGAGCGCGCAATGTCCGATAACCGGATCGTCGTCTACAAGGGACCCGGCCAGGTGGCCGTCGAGACGCTGCCCTACCCGAAGCTCGAGGTTCCCGGCGAGGTCGCCGACGCGATGGGCATGACCCGCAGGGCGGACCACGGCGTCATCCTCAAGTGCGTGTCGACCAATATCTGCGGCTCGGACCAGCACATGGTCCGCGGCCGCACCACCGCGCCGGTCGGTCAGACCCTCGGCCATGAGATCACCGGCGAAATCGTCGAAAAAGGTTCGGACGTACAGTTTCTCGAAGTCGGTGATATCTGCTCGGTACCGTTCAACATCGCCTGCGGGCGGTGCCGCAACTGTCGTGAGGGACAGACCGGTATCTGCCTGAACGTCAATCCGGCTCGCGCCGGTTCGGCCTACGGTTACGTCGACATGGGCGGCTGGCTGGGCGGTCAGGCCGACTACGTGATGGTGCCCTTCGCCGACTTCAACCTGCTGAAGTTCCCGGACCGCGACGCCGCCCTGGCCAAGATCCGCGACCTCACCATGCTGTCGGACATCTTTCCGACCGGCTACCACGGCGCCAAGACCGCGGGCGTCACCACCGGTTCGACGGTGTACGTCGCGGGGGCGGGTCCGGTGGGTCTGGCCGCGGCGTACTCGGCGCACCTGCTGGGTGCTGCCGTGGTGATCGTCGGCGACCTGAACGCCGACCGGCTCGCGCAGGCCAGGTCGTTCGGTTGCGAGACCGTCGACATCAGCGCCGACGCCACCCTGGAAGACCAGATCGCGGAGATCCTGAACACCAACGAGGTCGACTGCGCCGTCGACGCCGTGGGATTCGAGGCCAGCGGGCACGGCCAGGGGGCCGGTGAGCAGCCGGCCGCGGTGCTGAACTCGATCATGAACGCCACCCGGGCGGGCGGCTCGCTGGGCATCCCCGGCCTCTACGTCACCGGCGACCCGGGCGGCGCCGATGACGACGCCAAGCACGGCACGTTGAAGGTCCGGCTGGGTCTGGGCTGGGCCAAGAGCCACAGCTTCTACACCGGCCAGTGCCCGGTACTGAAATACAACCGAGGCCTGATGATGAGCATCCTGCACGACAAGGCGCACATCGCCGATGCGGTGAACGCGACCGTCATCGGGCTTCAGGACGCGCCGGAGGGGTACGCCGCCTTCGACTCCGGGGTGGCCCAGAAGTTCGTGCTGGACCCGCACGGGATGGTCCCGGCTTAGGTACCGGGGCGGACCGTGATCTCGTGGACGGAGCCGTCGCGTGGGGTGTTCACCGCCTGCGCGACGAGCCCGCCCACGGTCTCGGCCCGCAGAAACCTCGCCGGGTCATAGGTTCCACCCTCGTAGGCGACGAGGTCGCGCTGCATCTCCGAGTCGGTACGGCCCGGGAAGATCGAGGTCACCCGCAGCGACGGCTCGTCGGCGCGCAGCGAGTCGGCGAATGCCCGCAGCGCGAACTTGCTCGCCGAGTATGACGCCATGCCTGCCGAAACCTTCTGGCCTGCACCGGAATTGATGAACACCACCTGCCCGCCGGCGGCGCGCAGGGCCGGCAGCAGCGCCAGCGTCAGCGCGACGGCGCCGGTGACATTCACCTCGAAGCTGGCCCGCCACTCGTCGGCGGAGGACTGCGCGACGCTGCCCGGGAACAGCACCCCGGCGTTGTGCACCAGGACGTCGAGTTCGGCCAGCGGTTCGGCGGCGGACTCGATGGAATCCTGGTCGGTGAGGTCCAGCGGCCAGGTCGGCGCGCCGAGGCGTTCGGCCAGCGCGTCCAGGTGGGCGGATGGGCGGCCGGCCAGCAGCAGGGTGTGCGTGGGGGCGAGCGCGGCGGCGACGGCCGAGCCGATCCCCCCGCCGGCGCCGGTGATCAGGGCAGTGGGCACAGGAGAAAACACTACCGACACTGCACGCTGGGCCGCGGCGTCGCATTATTGATGCGATGCCACCGGACCCAAGCTTCGCCCCCACCCAGCTCGCAGCGCGCGCGGCCTACCTGTTGCGCGGTAATGACCTGGGTGTGATGACCACTGCCGCCCCGCTGCTCTACCCGCACATGTGGAGCTGGGACGCCGCGTTCGTCGCGATCGGGCTGGCCCCGCTGAGCGTGGAGCGCGCCGTCGTCGAATTGGACACCCTGCTCTCGGCGCAGTGGGGCAACGGGATGATCCCGCACATCGTGTTCGCCAACGGGGTGGACGGCTACTTCCCCGGTCCCGCACGCTGGGCCACCTCCGCGCTGGCCGAGCACGCGCCGCGCACCCGGCACACCTCCGGGATCACCCAGCCGCCGGTGCATGCCATCGCGGTGCAGCGCATCCTGGACCGGGCCAAGACCCGCGGACGCTCCACCCGGGCGGTCGCCGAGGCGTTCCTGGACCGGCGCTGGGATGATCTGGTGCGGTGGCATCGCTGGCTGGCCGAGTGTCGCGACCTGCGCGGCCAGGGCCGCATCACGCTGTACCACGGCTGGGAGTCCGGGATGGACAACTCCCCGCGCTGGGACAGCGCCTACGCCAATGTGATTCCCGGCATCGTCCCGGAGTATCAGCGCGAGGACAACAAGATCAACACCGACTCCACCCAGCGGCCGTCGGACACCGAGTACGACCGGTATCTGTGGTTGCTGGAGGAGATGAAGACCGCCCGCTACGACGATGAACTGCTCGCCAAGACCATGAGCTTCGCCGTCGAGGACGTGTTCGTCTCGGCGATCTTCTCGGTGGCGTGCACGGTGCTCGCCGAGATCGGTGAGGACTACAAGCGCTCCCCGGCCGACGTGCGTGATCTGTACGCCTGGGCCGACAAGTTCCGCGCGGGCGTCGTCGACGCCACCGACCAACGAACCGGCGCGGCAAGGGATTTCGATGTCCGAGCGGACAAGTGGGTGGCCACTGAGACGGTCGCGCAGTTCGCTCCGCTGCTGTGCGGTGGGCTGCCGCACGACAAGGAACGGGCGCTGCTGAAGCTGCTGGACGGTCCGCGTTTCAGCAGCCATCCGGACCTGCGCTACTCGCTGATCCCGACGACCTCGCCGGTCTCCCGGGACTTCCGGCCCCGTGAGTACTGGCGCGGCCCGGTGTGGCCGGTGACGACGTGGCTGTTCTCGTGGTGTTTCGCGCGACGCGGCTGGGCCGAACGCGCCAACGCGTTGCGTCAGGAGGGCCTGCGCCAGGCCAGCGACGGTACCTTCGCCGAGTACTACGAACCCTTCACCGGTGAGGCGCTGGGCAGCATGCAGCAGTCCTGGACGGCCGCGGCGGTGCTGGACTGGCTGGGTTAGCGGAGCTATGTGGTCGGCTGCTCGCCGAGGCGCTCCAGTGAACCGATCGCGGCGTTGAGGGTGGCCCGGTCCTCGGAGCTCAGATTGGCCAGCATGCTGGCCAGGAATGCCCGCCGCGCGTCGAGTGCCTCGCGGTGCTGGACCAACCCGCGCGGGGTCACCTCGACGAGCACGGCACGCAGATCGGAGGGGTCGCGGGAGCGCTTGACCAGCCCGAGCTTCTCCAGCCGACGGATGGCGACCGTGGTGGTGGGCGTGCGGACCCGTTCGTGGGCGGCGAGCTCGGTCATCCGGATCGGTCCGGACTCCAACAGGGTCAGCAGGATCGAGAGCTGAGCCAGCGTGAGGTCGCCGGCGCCGGTGTTTCCGGCACCACGGGTGTCCCCACGACGCAGCACCGAAAACAGTTTGGAGAGCACACGTTGCAGCTCTCCAGCCAGCTCAGCGGCCTGCGGTTCGGTCTCGACCATAATTCGCTAGTCTAACCTGTCGGTCCCTGTCAGGCTGGAACGCGCGGAAGTTCAAAGAACCTGGGACAGGAAGCGCCGCAGCCGCTCCGTCTCGGCATTCTCGAAGATCAGCTCGGGTGGCCCGGCTTCGACGACTTTGCCGTTGTCCATGAAGACCACTGAATCGGCGGCCGAGCGGGCGAAGCCCATCTCGTGCGTCACCACCACCATCGTCATACCGGTGGAACCGAGATCGGCGATCAGCTCGAGCACACCCTTGACCAGTTCCGGATCCAGCGCCGAGGTGGCCTCGTCGAAGAACATCACCTGCGGTGCCATCGCCAGGGCACGGGCGATCGCCACCCGCTGCTGCTGTCCGCCCGACAGGGTGGCCGGACGCACATCGGCCTTGTGCCGCAGCCCAACCCGATCCAGCTGGGCCAGCCCGAGCTCGCGCGCGGCATCGGGGGACATGCCCTTGAGCTTGCGCAGCGCCAGGGTCACGTTGTCCAGCACGGTGCGATGCGGGAACAGGTTGAACTGCTGGAACACCATGCCGATGCGCTGGCGCAGCTGGTCGGGGTTGTCGCCGAGCACCGACCGTCCGTCCAGCAGGATGTCGCCCTTGTCGGGTTCGTAGAGCCGGTTCAGCGTCCGCAGCAGGGTCGACTTCCCCGACCCCGACGGGCCGATGACGGCCGCCGTGCTGCCGGCGGGAACCTCCAGGTCCACACCGCGCAGCACCGCATTCGCACCGAACGACAGATGAATGTCCTTGGCGGCCAACGAGACTGCCTCAGCCATCAGATCATCTCCTCTTGGATCGGGGCGGGTTGTTTCCCGGTCCGCAGCCGCGCGTCGATCACGTTGACCAGATGGGTGAGCGGGATGGTCAGGATCAGGTAGAACAAGCCGGCGGCCACCAACGGCGACAGGCTGCCGGTCTGCGCGTTCAGGTCGCGGCCGACCTGGAACAGCTCGCGCTGGTTGGCCACCAGCCCCAGGAAGTACACCAGCGAGGACGCCTTGAGCAGTGAGATGAACTGGTTCACCAGCGCGGGCAGCACCCGGCGGATGCCCTGCGGGATGATCACCAGCTTCATCGACGACGAGTAGCTGAATCCCAGCGCGCGGGACGCCTCCATCTGTCCGGTCTCCACGCTCTGGATGCCGGAGCGGAAGATCTCGCCGACGTAGGCCGCCGACATCAGGCCCAGCGCGGCGATACCGAGCGGATAGGGGTTGTTCCCGGTCACGCCTCCGACGATCGGCCCGATGCCCAGTCCGATGATCAGGATGATCACCACTTCGGGCAGGCCGCGGAAGATGTCGGTGTAGACGCGGGCCGGCCACCGCAGCAGACGCGAACGCGAGATACCGGCGACGGCCAGCAGCAGGCCCAGCACCACACCGATCACGGCGGCCCCGGCGGTGAGGATCAGCGTGTTCGGCAGCCCCGTCTTGAGCAGGTCGGGGATGGCCTGGCGGTACAGGTCCCAGTTCAGGAACGAGTCGGCGAGCTGGCCCAGCACGGATCGGGGAGCCGGAGGTGCGCCCTGGTCGGTGGCCGTGGGACGTTCGGCGGCGATCGCCGCGAAGTCCGGAAGTTGCGGTGCCGGTGCAGCTTTGGAGCCGGGTTTCCAGCCCGGCGGCAGAGCCCGGGGCACCCAGTCGGTGTAGAGCTGGGACCAGGTGCCGTCGGCGATCACCGCATCCAGCCCGGCGTTGAGCGCGTCGATCAGCGGGGTGTTCTCCTTGGCGACGGCGTAGGCCACGAAATTGTCCAGGCTGAACGTGTTTTCGATGATGGTGGCCTGGTCGCCGGGTTGCACGGTGCCCACGGCCTGCTGCGACGGCGCCACCCAGGCATCGATCTGGCGGGTCTTCAGGCTGCCGTAGACGGTGTTGTAGTCCGGGAACTTCACCGGATCCAGCCCGAGGGTGTCCACGACGTAGGCCTCCTGCACGGTGCCCTGCACCACACCGATGCGCTGCCCGGCGGCCAGCTGGGAGAAGCTGGTGATCGGCGAGCCTGCCGGCACCACCAGCGAGAAGTAGCCGAAGTCGTAGCCGTTGGTGAAGCCGACCGTCTGACGGCGGGCGTCGGTGGTGGTGATCGACGAGGAGCCGACATCGAAGCGCCCGGAGGCGACCTGGGCCAGCAGCCCGGAGAAGTCGGTGCCGACGAAGTTGATCCGCAGGCCCAGTTTGTCCGCGATCGCCCGCAGCACCTCGTTGTCGAACCCGGTGAACTGGCTGGCCGCGTTGATGCAGATGCTGGGCGGGGCGTCGGACAGGGTGCCGACGGTCAGCACCCCGGGGGTGCCGAGGCCCAGGGCGGCGGTGTCGATGCCGTCCAGCGGTTCGACGCCCGCGGTGGTGTACTTGTCGGCGCCGGGGCCCTGAGCGGCGGCCGCCAGATTGGTGGGCAGCGCGCTCGCACTGTCGATACCCGGCGGGGCGCACTGATCGGCGGAGGCCGGCGCAGCCAGCCCGATTGCGCCGGCCAGCAGCGCGATCAGCACCGCAAGCACCGGGCGAAGCAACGTGGTCATCTGTAGAAAACTAGTCGCTGGGTCGCCGAGGCCGGAGCCTTCAGCTCATTTCGAACGCAAAGGGGTCCCGGGCTATCGGCCCCTCGAGCACGCCGCGGCGCACCAGTTCGGTCGCCATGATCTGCCCCATGAGATCGGCCGCCGCCGCGCAGGCCGCACGCGCCGAATCCGGGTCCTGATCGGTGATGGCGGCGGTCTCGTCCTCGTAGTGGCCGAGCAACGCCGCGGGCGCGTCGAGGTAGGCCGACCAATAGGCCCGTGGGATGAAGGTCTGCGCCGCCCGGATCGCTGCCTGCAGCCGCGGGCCGGCGTGGGCGTCGGTGACCGCCTCGCGGTACTGCCAGGCCGTCTCGTGGAAGCTGCGGGCATCACGGCTGTTGCGCAGCCCCGCGGCCAGCGCCCGCAGCGTGGTCTGCAGTTCCGGGTCGGCCTCGGTGGCCGCCCGCGCCGAGGCGATCCCGTTGAGCACCCCGTAGAGCTCGTGGTGTTCGCGCAGCACGTCGACATCGAAGCGGTGGATGAACGCGCCGCGGTGATACTGCGTCGACACGATCCCGTCGTGCTCGAGTTGCACGACGGCCTCCTGGATGGGCACCCTGCTGATGCCGAGGTCCTCGGCGATCTCGTTGCGGTCCAGCCGATCACCCGACCGGAGCTTTCCGGTGAGGATCAGGTTCACCACGTAGGTGACTACCAGGTCTTTCTCTTTGACCCCGTACTTCTTGGGCATAGCGGGTGAAGTCTCTCACGCAGAGTCCCGCCGCGGGCCGCTCTCTTTTTCAGCCGGCGGCCCGTTCGTCACGCCATGTGACCAGCGCCTCGGCGATCGACAGGTCGTAGTCGGGGCCGTTGACCCCGATGGTCAGCAGGGTGACTCCCAGGCCGACGAGCGATTCGGCGCCGGCGAGCGCGGCCTCGACGCTCTTTTCCGGCACACCGGAGGACCGCTCGATGGCGGCCGGGTCGCGGCCGACGTCGGCGCAGTGCGCGTCGAGCACCTCGGCCAGGCCGGGGTAGGTGCTCGCGTCGGTGAAACCGTGCCAGATGTGGGCGTGCTCGGCGACCAGCCGCAGCGTCTTGCGCTTGCCCTGTCCGCCGATCAGGACCGGGATCTCGCGCAGTGGAGCAGGGTTCAGCTTCGCCATCCGGGACTCGATGCGCGGCAGCGCCGCCGCCAGGTCATCGAGACGGCCACCGGCAGTGCCGAACTCGTAGCCGTACTCGTTGTAGTCCTTGTCCTTCCAGCCCGATCCGATGCCCAGGATCAGCCGGCCGCCGGAGATGTTGTCGACGGTGCGGGCCATATCGGCAAGCAACTCCGGGTTGCGGTAGGAGTTGCAGGTGACCAGCGCGCCGATCTCGATGCGCGAGGTCTGCTCGGCCCAGGCGGCCAGCATGGTCCAGCACTCGTAGTGCGGGCCGTCGGGGTCTCCGTAGAGCGGAAAGAAGTGGTCCCAGTTGAATGCGACGTCGACCCCGATGTCCTCGCAGCGGCGCACCGCGTCGCGCACCTGACCGTATTCGGTCATGTGCTGGGGCTGGAGCTGGACACCGATGCGGATGGGAAGGCTCATGTCTTCCACGTTATGCCTCAGGCGGGGTTGATGGTCGTCGCGCGAGCGCTCAGACGCCGATATTGCCGCCGTCACGCCACACCGCGACCACCGACGGTTTGGCGGTGCCGTTGCCGCCCTCGGGCCAGCGCGACAGCGGATCGTCGATGCTGTTGTCGTCGTTCTCGCCCGGATGTTGCACGCAGACCGTGACGAGATCGTCGGTGATGACCGGTCCGCAGGTCTCCGCGCCGAGGGGCACGGTGAGGAATTGCTTGGTCAATCCGCGGGTGGGCCCCTCCAGCGATACCGCGAACAAACCGTCGTTGGAGTCCAACGCATTGCCGTCGGTGGACACCCACAGGTTGCCGTGGCTGTCGAACGCCAAGTTATCGGGGCAGCTGATCGGGCTGACCTTCGTCTTGTCGAAACCGCCGAAGTAGGTGTCGGCAGCCTCGGGGTCACCGCAGACCAGCAGCAACTCCCAGGTGAAGGCGGTGCCCGCGTGGTCGTCGGTGATCTCGAGGACCTGACCGTTTTTGTTGTCGTTGCGCGGGTTGGCGGCGTCGGCCTTGGCCTTGCCCTCGGCGCCGCGGTTGGAGTTGTTGGTCAGCGCGACGTAGACCTTGCCGGTTTTCGGGTTGGCCTCGAAATCCTCGGGCCGGTCCATCTTGGTGGCGCCGGCCTTGTCGCCGGCGAGGCGGGTGAACACCGCGATCTCCTGCGCGGTCATCCCGTCGACCAGTGAATCGGCCTGCCCGTCGGCCTTGGAGCGCAGCAACGGAACCCAGGTGCCGGCGCCGGCGAACTTGCCGGAGGCGGGCAGTGTCCCGGAGCCGTTGATCTCACCGGCGGGAATGTCGCTGGACAGTTTGGCGACGTAGAGCGTGCCCTCGTTGAGGATGGTCATGTTGTGGGCCATGTCGCCGGGTCGAATCTTCTTGTCCGACACGAACTTGTACATGTAGTCGAAACGTTCGTCATCACCGGTGTAGGCGACGACGGTGCCGTCGTCGGTGACATGGATGGTGGCGGCCTCGTGCTTGAACCGGCCCAACGCAGTGTGCTTGATCGGCGGTGACGCCGGGTCCCAGGGGTTGAGTTCGACGACGTAGCCGAAGCGGTTCAGCTCGTTGGGCGTCTGCGTGACGTCGAACCGCGGGTCGAAATTCTCCCACTTGCGTTCGGTGGGTTCGACGGCCACGCCGTAGCGCTCCAGCCGTTCGGCGGCCGGCCCCGTCGGTGCGGGGGCACCCTCGGGTGCGCCGAAGTAGGAGTTGAAGTTCTCCTCACCGGAAAGAATGGTGCCCCAGGGGGTCACGCCGCCGGCGCAGTTGTTGACGGTGCCCAGCACGGTGCGACCGGTCGGGTCGGCGGCGGTCTTGAGTGCATCCGTGCCCGCGGCCGGCCCGACGATGGTGAACGGGGTGTCGGCGGTGATGCGGCGGTTGTAGCGGCCCATCACCGGGCGCAGGCCCTCGGGGGTGCGCTCCACCTCGACCACCGAAAGACCATGGGCGGCAATGGCGATCTCGAACTGCTCGCGGGTGGGGTTGTCGGCGTCGTAGCCGGGGTGCATGAACTGCTCGGTGGTGTACTCGTGATTGGTCACCAACAGGAACCGGTTCGGGGTGCCCTCGATCGGCAGCAGGCCGGCAAAGTCGTTGTTGAATCCGAACTGCTGGCGCTGAGCGGCCGCGCTCTGCCGGTTCACGTCGAAGACGGGGGCGCCGGGGAGCACCGGGTCACCCCAGCTGATCACCACCGACTGGCGGTAGCCCTCGGGGATGATCACGGCGTCTTCACTGTTGGGGGCGACGGCGGCAAAGTTCATTCCGGCCGGCGTCGGCGGCTCGGCCGGCGCGGACGCCGACGTGGACGACGTTGCGGCGGTGTCTGATCCGTTGGTCGAGCAGGCCGCCAGGGCGGAACCGGCGCCGACGGCGGCGACGGCGATGCCGGCCGCCTTGAGCGCGGAGCGACGGTTCAGCGCCTGCACGATATCGCCGAAGTACTCGTTGTCACTGGTATTGGGTGCCGGCTTCGAGCAGGCGTCGCCGCACCGGTATCGGCAGGTGACATGTTGGCGCGACGACCGACCGTGGTGTGCGACAAAGAGATTCAACGGAATAAGCGCCATGACTGGGGGATCCTTCCACCTCGAACACCGGCGTGGGCTGGACGCCGGTTCGGGGGAAAGTTACGTGAGCCGGACTAGCGGACGGCAACCAGAAGGTGAACGGCAGTCGACGGACCCGACAGTCCACTCAGCGCAATGTTTGACACGTCACGAAATGTGCTGCCGCCGGGCTGCGGGTTCGGCCTATAGTCCATCGATACCTGACGAAAGAGTCAAATATGTCGGTTCGCCGCGCTGAAGGATTCGCCGTCCGACGTTGGCTGCAACTCGGCGCGGCCTCGGCCGGGGTGGGCGCCGCGTTATGGGGGTTCTCGGTGGCGGGGCCGCAGACCGGTGTCGCGGCAGCGGACACCGGAAGCACGTCTTCGGCGTCCTCGAGCGCATCGTCGGACGGCAACCGATCGGTGCGGTCGGTCCGCACGGTCCGGTCGGCGGACGATCCACGGCGCACGCAGCGCTCGGCGGCCACGGACAAGGATGAGGAGAAACGGGCCGATCCCGACGACGTGTCCGACCTCGAGGCCGAGCGACCGAATCGCGTGGTCAGTGAGGCCCCGGCGGGAGCCGTCACCGAGACGGTGAACGTCCCGGCAGCACAGCCCATCTCGACGCCTGCGCCCGCGCCGTCGCCCACCCGGTCATGGCAGAGCCCGTACCAGCGCTGGGTGGCCCGGTCGCTGGCCGCCTGGACCACGGACAGCCTCGGCTGGATCGAGTCGCTGCAGACATCCGACCGCACCAAGCAGCAGCTGGAGGCGTCGCTCTTCACGATCCGCCGCACCTTGTTCAACCAGGCGCCCACCATCGACCCGGTCCAGATCAGCGGTGTCCTCGACGGCCCGGTCACCGGCACCCTGGCCGCCCACGATCCCGACGGTGACCGGTTGGTCTACGTCCTGACCCGGGGACCCGCTTCGGGCACTGTGCACATCGACCGCGACGGCACTTTCACTTATACCCCCGGCGAGGATTTCGACGGGGTGGACGCGTTCCGGGTCACCGCCATCGACATCGGTTTCCACACCAATCTGCTGGAACCGCTGCGGCCGGTCGGAAGTAACCCGTTGCGGTCGTTGATCAATCAGGGTGCGGTGACGTTCGCCTTCAGTTACACCGCGGGTGCCGAGCACTGGACCGTCGAGCGCCGGGAAGCGTTGCAGCGTGCTGCGGACGCCCTGATCCTCTACTTCCGCGTGAAGAAACCGGTCACCCTCAGCTACGACGTGGAGGGCGAGGACGACCGGGGCCCGCTGGCCTCGCTGGCCGGAGCCGGCAGCGACCCGGTGAGCGAGGACCCGGGCTTCTGGGACACCGTGATTCAGCTCAAGTTGCTCACCGGTGTCGATGTGAACGGCGCTGCCGCCGATGGCGAGATCAGCTGGAATTTCGGCTACGGCTGGGGGCTGGGCCAGTCGGTGGGAGCCGACGAGTACGACTTCCATTCCACGGCGATGCACGAGCTGCTGCACTCGTTCGGATTCCAGTCGGGGATCGGGGAGGCCGGTGACAACGAGGGCCGGAACTGGGTGATTCTGGACCAATTCGTGGCGACGGCTGCCGGCGACCGCCCTATCGGCCGAAACCTCAGGTGGGACAGTGATTTCGATGGCTACCTGGCCGGCCAGGACGGTGGCCTGTACTTTTCCGGGCGGCACGCGGTTGCCGCCTACGGCGGGTTCGTTCCGCTGTACTACCCGTCTCTGTGGGAGCCGGGCAGTTCGGCCCACCACACCGACGACATCACCTTCGCCGGCGAGGACCAGCTGCTGATGAACGCCATGACCGGCACCGGCCCGGGCATCCGGGTGCTCAGCGCGCTCGAGATCGGCATCATGCGGGATCTCGGCTACACGGTGGTGCCGGTCAGCCGGTGACGATGCCGCGCAGGATCTCGATCAGCTTGCGTGGCTGATCGCCCTGCACCGAGTGGCCGGCCCCCTCCACGATATGGGTTTGCCGGAATCCGGGTGCACCGTCGGCGAACGCCGCGGCGTCCTCGTCGTTGACGAAAAAGGAGTTCGCGCCGCGCACCAGTGTCGTCGGCATGGTGATGGCCGGGACGTCCTCCCACAGACCGGTGAAGGATTCCGGCATGCCCTCGCTCTTGTCGGTGGCACCCCTGCGGATGGTGTCATACCGCCAGGTCCAGGTGCCGTCGTCGAGGCGTTTGGCGTTGTGGAACACGCCGCGGCGCAACGAGTTCCGGTCGCGGTGCGGGGCGGCGGCGACGGTCACGTCGAGCATCGCCGCAAACGACGGGAAGGTCCGCTCGCCTTGCACCAGGGCGACCGCCCCGAGCTGGGCCTTCGACATCTGCTCGTGCCGCTCGGGGGCGGACGGGGTGACGTCGACGAGCACCAGTTCGGGCACGAGGGCCGGTTCGGTGGCCGCGACCCGCAGTGCGGTCAGCCCGCCCAGCGACATACCCACCACGAGCCGGGCGTCGGCGGCATGCTCGCGCAGCACGGGTTTGACGGTTTCGGCGTTGAGCTTGGGGCCGTAGTCCCCATCTTCGCGCCAGGCCGAGCGGCCGTGCCCGGGTAGATCGATGGCCAGCGCGGGCAGCCCGAGTCCGAGGATGACGGTGTCCCAGGTGTGTGCGTTCTGGCCACCGCCGTGCAGGAAGACCACCCGGGGCGACCCCGAACCCCACTTGACGGCGCTGATTTCGCCGAGGTCGAGCCGCTGCGCCGGGGGAACCTCGGTCACTCCGGCCTGTTCGGCGTTTTCGTGAAGCAGGGCGAATTCGTCGAGGTCCAGCAGTTCGTCATCGGAGATCTCGGGGAAGCTCACGAACTCTTTATACGTCCCCTGAAACGACGAGAGTGCGGTGAGATCGCCATTTCGGAGGGAAACGCGATCTCACCGCACTCTCGGTGAAAAGAATCAGCCCTCGATGAAGGCTTCCAGCTGGGTGCGGGCGACATCGTCGGCCAGCTGCTCCGGCGGGCTCTTCATCAGGTAGGCCGAGGCAGGCAGGATCGGGCCGCCCAGGCCGCGGTCCAGGGCGATCTTCGCGGCGCGCACGGCGTCGATGATGATGCCCGCGGAGTTCGGCGAATCCCAGACCTCGAGCTTGTACTCCAGGTTCAGCGGCACGTCACCGAAGGCGCGGCCCTCCAGGCGGACGTAGGCCCACTTGCGGTCGTCGAGCCAGGCGACGTAGTCCGACGGGCCGATGTGCACGTTCTTGTCGTACACCTTGTCGGCCAGCGAGCCGGTCAGGTTGCTGGTGACGGCCTGGGTCTTGGACACCTTCTTGGACTCCAGGCGCTCGCGTTCGAGCATGTTCTTGAAGTCCATGTTGCCGCCGACGTTGAGCTGGTAGGTGCGGTCCAGGGTGACGCCGCGATCCTCGAACAGCTTGGCCATCACGCGGTGGGTGATGGTGGCGCCGACCTGGCTCTTGATGTCGTCACCGACGATCGGCACACCGGCATCGGTGAACTTCTTGGCCCACACCGGGTCCGAGGCGATGAACACCGGCAGCGCGTTGACGAACGCGACCTTGGCGTCGATGGCGCACTGGGCGTAGAACTTGTCGGCCTCTTCGGAACCGACGGGCAGGTAGGACACCAGCACGTCGACCTTGGCGTCCTTGAGGACCTTGACGACGTCGACCGGGTCGGCGTCGGAGACCTCGATGGTCTCGGAGTAGTACTTGCCGATGCCGTCGAGCGTCGGTCCGCGCTGCACGATGATGTCGGTCGGCGGTACGTCGGCGATCTTGATGGTGTTGTTCTCCGACGCACCGATGGCCTCGGACAGGTCGAAGCCGACCTTCTTGGCGTCCACGTCGAACGCGGCGACGAACTTCACGTCGCGGACGTGGTACGGCCCGAACTTCACGTGCATCAGGCCGGGGACGTTGGCGTTCTCGTCGGCGTCGCGGTAGTACTGCACACCCTGGACCAAGGAGGATGCGCAGTTGCCGACTCCGACAATCGCGACCCTGACTTCGGTGGACTCAGGCTTCGACATGGTCATTCTCCTTTGGATCCTCGGTGGTGTTCACGGCTGTGTTTCCGGGTTGCCCTGTGCGACGCGTTCGGCCGCGATCAGTTCGTTGAGCCATTTGACTTCGCGCTCGCTGGACTCCAGGCCCAGCTGGTGCAACTGCCGGGTGTAGCGGTCCAGTGAGGTACTGGCCCGCGCGACCGCTTCCCGCAGACCTTCGCGGCGTTCCTCGACCTGACGGCGGCGGCCTTCCAGGATGCGCATCCTGGCCTCGGCGGGCGTGCGGTTGAAGAACGCCAGGTGCACGCCGAACCCGTCGTCGGTGTAGTTCTGCGGTCCGGTGTCAGCCACCAGTTCGGCGAAACGTGCCTTGCCGGTATCGCTGAGTTGGTAGACGCGACGGGCGCGCCGCATCTTGGGGGTTCCGTCCGGTGCGGCGTCCTCGACGATGAGGCCGTCGGCCTGCATGCGCCGCAACGCCGGGTACAGCGAGCCGTAGGAAAACGCACGGAAGGCGCCCAACAGCCCCGTCAGGCGCTTGCGAAGTTCGTAGCCGTGCATCGGCGACTCCAGCAGAAGTCCCAGAATGGCGAGCTCCAGCATCGAATCACCTCCCCTGTGCGGCCAGGTGCCGCATCTGCCGCCCACTACTGTGGTGGTCGCTACGACGGACCAACACGTCGGCAAAGTGTATCGCGCCGATATATACGGCGCTACATGAGGGACCAAACCCCGGTGATTTGTGGAGGTCTTGTCGGACTCATTCCGACAAGACCTCCACAAATCGCGTGCGTGTCTAGGGGCTGGGGTAGTTGATCCGCTTCACCGAGGCATCGCCGTTGAACTCGATATAGCCACTGTTCCCGAACTGCGGCGAGACGTAGACGCTGATCTCGATGCTCTCCGGCGGGGCGGTGATATCGGAGTTCGGCCCGACGCTGATGTGGATCTGCTTCACCTCGGCCGGGTCGATGCCGAGGGTCTCCGGGGCGCCGCGGATCAGGCCGACGAAGGTGGGCACGTCGAAGGCGGCCAGGTCGACAAGCCGGGCATCGCTGCTGACGCTGGTCTCCGAGGGGTCGTCCCAGCCCCCGCGGTAGCTGTAGCGCAGCACCCGGCGCGGCTCGTTCGGGTCGGGACGTTCCAGCGAGGCGTAGTCGTCGAAGATCGTCAGGTCGAAACCCTTGGTGTCACCGAATTTCGCCTTCATCTGCTGGAACAGCCCGTTGAGGCCGCCGAGGGACTGCAGCTGTCGCGGCGCGGTCAGCACGGTCGCGGGAATCCCGTCGTCCTTGGCTCCGGGATCGGTCTCAAAGCTCAGCGGTGAGGACGTGTTGCCGTACAGGCCCCAGCCGATCGCGATCCCGAGGACGACCAGGACGACGGCCGTCGCGATGCGGATACCCCAGCCCGCGCCGGGGCCGATGGCGACCGCGGATCGTTCGGGTTGGAGTTTCGGCAGCTTGATCGGTGAGCTCGTGGTCTGCAGATCGGAGACCAGCGACTGCAGCTCACCGAGCGTGGCTGCCTGGGTCGCCGCCG
This sequence comes from Mycobacterium sp. ITM-2016-00316, assembly GCF_002968335.2. Lineage (NCBI taxonomy): Bacteria > Bacillati > Actinomycetota > Actinomycetes > Mycobacteriales > Mycobacteriaceae > Mycobacterium > Mycobacterium sp. ITM-2016-00316. Next base: position 5,942,730 of record NZ_CP134398.1, on the reverse strand, counting down.
CGACCCGCTGCCGGTGTTCCTCCATGGACAGCTGGCCTTCGCTCATCGCGCTGTCCAGAACCTTGCACGTGTCATCGCGGTCGGAGTCTTTGGCCCGGGTACCCGCTGTCTGCCGTGTCGCCACGCCGATGATCGTAAGACGCAGGAGCTCAGCTCGGGTTTTCGACGCGTGTGACGGTGCCGGAGGGGTCCAGATAGATGTAGCCGTTGCGCCCCGATGTGGTGCTGACCCGGATCAGCGTCTCCAACCCACCGGCCTCGGCGATGTGATCGATATCGAGATAGGTGTCCTGCACATCGCCGGGTGCGATCTGCAAGGTGGCCGGCGCCGCCTGCCACGCGGCGACCGTGGCGGCGACGTCGAAGGCACCGAGATCGGTCAGATCATCGGTATCTGATCGCGATGTGGCTGACGGATTCCCCCACCCGCCGCGGTAGGTGTAGAGCAGCTTGCGCGCATCGTCGGCCGGGTCCGGCAGGTAGACGTAGGCAATGTCGGGTTTGAAGGCCAGTTCGTAGCCCATGGTGCTGCCGAACCGCTTGCGGATCTCGTCGAGGATGCCGGTCATGCCCTCGACGGTGTCCATGTGCCGCGGCAGGTTCAGCACCAGCGGTGGCACATCGTCGACCGGCGAGGCCGGCGCCGCAGTGGTCTCCGGTGCCGGGGCCTCCGGAACGGCGGCGGTCGGCGTCTCGGTGGGCGCCTCGGGCTCCGACGCGACGGCCCAGCCGACGGCCACGATGAGCACGACCAGCCCGCCGGCCACCGCCACGGCGATTCCGCGGCGACGCGGTGACGGTGGTGACGGCTGCGGCAGCGGATCGTCGACCTGCAGGTCAGCGAGCAGCCCGTGCAGCTCGGCCAGGGTGGTCGCGGCGATGGCGGCGTCGATGCGCCGCTGGTGCTCGTCCATCGCGAGCTGGCCTTCGCTGAACGCGTTGTCCAGCGCCTTGCACGCGGCATCGCGGTCGGTGTCACGCGCCCGTGTTCGTGCTGTCTGCCGTCCCGCCACGACCAATGATGCTAGAAGTTCTGCGGTCATCCCGCTGCCGTCGCGCCTCGGTAGCTGGGGCACCGACGTACTCTGGTGGTCGTGCGATTGCAGCGACAGGTGGTGGACTACGCCCTGCGGCGTCGGTCCCTGCTGGCCGAGGTGTATTCCGGGCGGACCGGTGTCACCGAGGTCTGCGATGCGAACCCCTACCTGTTGCGCGCCGCCAAGTACCACGGGAAAACCAGCTCGGTGATGTGTCCGATCTGCCGTAAGGAACAGCTGACGCTGGTGTCCTGGGTGTTCGGGGAGCACCTCGGCGCGGTGTCGGGCTCGGCGCGCACCGCTGAGGAGCTGGTGCTGCTCGCGACCCGTTTCGACGAATTCGCCGTCCATGTGGTGGAGGTATGCCGCACTTGCAGTTGGAACCATCTGGTCAAGTCGTACGTGCTAGGCACGCCGCGCCCGAAGAACGGGACACGCGGCAAGAGCACTCGAACGGCGCGTTCCGACGCGCGTACGGCCAGTGAATAGCGAAGGGCGCCAAAGCAGGTCAGCGGACGATGCCGGAAACGAGCGGTCCGCTGGCGCGAGTCCTGCGCGCCCGAACCCGCCCGCGCACCGCGCACCGCCCACCGGCGGCGTCCCGGACGACCGTAGGACCGCGCTGATCCCGCCGGTCCGCCACGAGGTGGCACCGCACCTGCGTGACCCGATCGACGTCGTCAAGGCCGCCCTCGACGGTGGGCCGCCGCGTCGGCCACCGTTCCCGCCCCCGCCCCCGGGTGGCCCCGGCGGTCCGGGTGGTCCCGGTGGGCCGCCTCCCGGGGCTCCCACCCCCAAGTCCGGACCCCGTTTCCAGTGGAAGTGGGTGCGCCGCACGCTCTATGCCGCGCTGGTGCTGTTCGTGGCGCTGCCGATGATCACGTTCGGCATGGCGTACCTGATCGTGGACGTGCCCAAACCGGGTGACATCCGCACCGCGCAGGTCTCCACGATCCTGGCCAGCGATGGCAGCGAGCTCGCGAAAATCATTCCCCCCGAGGGCAACCGGGTCGATGTGAAGATCGACCAGATCCCGGTGCAGGTCCGCAACGCGGTGATGGCCGCCGAGGACCGGGACTTCTACTCCAACCCGGGCTTCTCCTTCACCGGATTCGCACGCGCCTTCCTGAACAATCTGTTCGGTGGTGGCAGCGGGCTGCAGGGCGGATCGACCATCACCCAGCAGTACGTCAAGAACGCCCTCGTCGGCGACGAACGCTCCGGCGTCGGCGGATTGGTGCGAAAAGCCAAGGAACTCGTCATCTCCACCAAGATGTCGGGGGAGTGGTCCAAGGACCAGGTGCTCGAGTCCTACCTGAACATCATCTACTTCGGCCGCGGCTCGTACGGCATCTCCGCGGCGGCTCAGGCGTACTTCGGGAAGCCGGTCGAGCAGCTCAACGTGGCCGAGGGTGCGCTGCTGGCGGCGCTCATCCAGCGGCCCTCCACGCTGGATCCGGCGGTGGATCCCGAGGGCGCCGCCGACCGCTGGAACTGGGTGCTCGACGGGATGGTCGAGATCGGCGCGCTGTCCCCGGCCGACCGGGCCGCCCAGGTGTTCCCACCCACGGTGGCACCCGATTTCGCGAGTACGGCCAACCAGACCACCGGACCCAACGGACTCATCGAGCGCCAGGTGACCAAGGAGCTCCTCGAGCTCTTCGACATCACCGAGCAGACGCTGAACACCGAAGGCCTGAAGATCACCACCACGATCGACCCGCAGGCGCAGAAGGCCGCCGAGGAGGCCGTCGCCGAGACCCTGGAGGACCAGGAGCCGGATATGCGGTCGGCGGTGGTCTCGATCGACCCGCGCACCGGCGGGGTGAAGGCGTACTACGGCGGATCGGATGCCAACGGCTTCGACTTCGCGCAGGCCGGCCTGCCGACCGGTTCGTCGTTCAAGGTGTTCGCCCTGGTGGCGGCGCTGCAGCAGGGTATCGGGCTGGGCTACAACATCGACAGCTCACCACTGGAGCTCAACGGCATCAAGATCACCAACGTCGAGGGTGGCGGCTGCGGGACCTGCAATATCGCCGAGGCGCTCAAGCGGTCGCTGAACACCAGCTACTACCGGCTGATGCTCAAGCTGCAGAACGGCCCGCAGGACGTGGCCGACGCCGCGCATGAGGCGGGTATCGCCGAGAGCTTCCCCGGTGTGGAACACACGCTGAGCGAGGACGGCCAGGGCGGTCCCCCCAACAACGGCGTCGTGCTCGGGCAGTACCAGAGCCGGGTCATCGACATGGCCTCGGCGTACGCCACCCTGGCCAACTCCGGGGTCTACCACCGGCCGCATTTCGTGCAGAAGGTGGAGGACTCGCAGGGCAACGTGCTGTTCGACAACTCCGGGGGCGACGAGGGCGAGCAGCGCATCGACTCCGCCGTCGCCGACAACGTGACCGCCGCGATGCAGCCGATCGCCGGTTATTCCAATGGCCACAACCTGGCCGGCGGGCGTCCGTCGGCGGCCAAGACCGGCACCAACCAGCTCGGTGACACCGGGGCCAATCGGGACGCCTGGATGGTCGGCTACACGCCGTCGCTGTCCACCGCGGTCTGGGTGGGCACCACCGGCGGGGACAAACCGCTGGTCAACCAGTGGGGTGGGCCGGTCTACGGCTCAGGGCTGCCGTCGGACATCTGGAAGGCCACCATGGACGGTGCCCTCGACGGCACCGACAACGAGACGTTCCCGAAGCCGCCCGAGATCGGTGGCTACGCCGGTCCGCCGGCCGCGCCGCCCCCGCCGCCGCCGTCCTCGGATCCGGCCATCCCGCCGCCGCCGTCGGAGACGGTGATCCAGCCGACGCTGGAGATCGCGCCGGGCATCACCATTCCGTGGGGTCCGCCGACGACGGTGCCGGTCGGCCCGCCGCCGCCTCCCGGTGATCCCAACGCACCGCCGCCCCCGCCCGGCGCACCGGTCGCACCGGGCGCACCGATCCCGCCGCCGCCGTGACCGAGGGCGACGCGGGCACTGTTTCTCCCGCGCCGCTCGCGGGTGACCGGCGCAGTGCCGACGGCCGGGACATGCCCAGCCGCAATGACGCGATCGGCTCGGCGCTCGCTGCCACCGTCGGCGGCCCGGTCGGTCGCCACGCCATGATCGGGCGTTCCCGATTCTGGACACCGCTGCGGGTGATGCTGTTGATCGGCGTCATCTTCCTGGCGCTGGGTTACTCCACCAAGGCGGCCTGCCTGCAGTCCACCGATACCGGCACCGCCGCGCAGCGCGTCGCCAACTGGGAGAACCAGCGCGCCTACTACTCGCTGTGCTACTCGGACACGGTCCCGCTGTACACCGCGGAACTGTTGAACCAGGGCAAGTTTCCGTACAAGTCCAGCTGGATCGAGAAGGACGGCGACGGCAACCCGCACGTCGTGTTCGACGGCAGCCCGCCCGTCCGCTACATGGAGTATCCGGTCCTGACCGGCATCTACCAGTACCTGTCGATGTCGCTGGCGAAAACCTATTCGGCGCTGACGACGCTGGTGTCGGTGCCGTTGGTGGCCGAGGTGGTGATGTTCTTCAACATCTCCGCGTTCGGGCTGGCGTTGGCCTGGCTGCTGACGGTCTGGGCGACCGCACTGCTGGCCGGCCGGCGCATCTGGGATGCCGCGCTGGTGGCGGCGTCCCCGCTGCTGATCTTCCAGATCTTCACCAACTTCGACGCGTTGGCGGTGGCCTGCGCGACGGGCGCGCTGCTGGCCTGGTCGCGCCGCAGACCCGTGCTGGCCGGGGCGCTGATCGGAATCGGGGTGGCGCTCAAGCTCTATCCGCTGCTGCTGCTCGGGCCGTTGCTGGTGCTGTGCCTGCGGACCGGGCGGATGCGGGAGTTCACTCGCACGACGGTCGCCGCGGTCCTTGCCTGGGTGGCGGTCAATCTGCCTGTGCTGGTGCTGTTCCCGCGGGGATGGTCGGAGTTCTTCCGGCTCAACACCCGCCGCGGTGACGATATGGACTCCATCTACAACGTGGTGAAGTCGTTCACCGGCTGGCAGGGCTTCGACCCGGGGCTGGGGTTCTGGGAGCCGCCGACGGTCACCAACGCGGTCACCGCGGTGCTGTTCGGACTGTGCTGCGCGGGGATCGGCTATCTGGCGCTGACGGCCGCCCAGCGCCCGCGGCTGGCTCAGTTGGCGTTCCTGGTGGTGGCCGCGTTCCTGCTGACCAACAAGGTGTGGAGCCCGCAGTTCTCGCTGTGGCTGGTGCCGCTGGCCGTGCTGGCACTGCCCCACCGCCGAATCCTGTTGGCCTGGATGACGATCGACGCGCTGGTCTGGGTGCCGCGGATGCTCTATCTGTACGGCGAGCAGAACCGCGGGCTGCCCGAGCAGTGGTTCACCGCCACCGTGCTGTTGCGCGATATCGCGGTGGTGGTGCTGATCGTGCTGGTGATCCGCCAGATCCGCAGGCCCGAGCTGGACCTGGTGCGCCATCACGGTGCCATCGATGACCCGTCCGGCGGGGTGTTCGACCGCGCCCCGGACAACCCGCCGCGCCGGCTGCCGCCGTGGCTGCGGCCTGCCCCGGCGCCGCTACTTCCCGCCGAGAATCCGGATTCGTACCCGACACACCGCTGATCGTGAGCCGATCGCCGGGACGATTTCGCAGATCAGCACCCGTTCCAGTAGTCTGGGCCGGTTGCCGACGCAGGCGACCCTCCTGCCACGGAACACGCCGTGGCCGCAACGACCATAGGAGGTGATGGGTTCCTTATGCGTCCATACGAAGTCATGGTCATCCTTGACCCCACTCTTGACGAGCGCACCGTAGCTCCCTCGCTGGAGACGTTCCTGAACGTCATCCGCAAGGACGGTGGCAGTGTCGACAAGGTTGATATCTGGGGCCGCCGCCGGCTGGCCTACGAGATCGCCAAGCACGCCGAGGGCATTTACGCCGTCGTCGATCTGAAGGCTGAGCCCGCGACCGTCTCCGAGCTGGATCGCCAGCTCAATCTGAACGAGTCGGTGCTGCGCACCAAGGTGATGCGGACCGACAAGCACTGAGTCGACGCGACACCACTGTGTACGTCGGTGCAAGTCCGTAGGCTCGCCTGCGACTGCACTTGTACGCATACGCCGCTTTGACTACACGCCCAGGAGGATCTCGTGGCTGGTGACACCGTCATCACTGTTATCGGAAACCTGACCGCTGACCCGGAACTGCGTTTCACGCCGTCCGGTGCCGCGGTCGCGAACTTCACCGTGGCCTCCACGCCGCGGACGTTCGACCGCCAGACCAATGAGTGGAAGGACGGCGAAGCGCTGTTCCTCCGCTGCAACATCTGGCGTGAGGCGGCCGAGAACGTGGCCGAGAGCCTCACCCGCGGTTCGCGGGTGATCGTGTCCGGTCGGCTCAAGCAGCGGTCCTTCGAAACCCGCGAGGGTGAGAAGCGCACCGTTGTCGAGCTCGAGGTCGACGAGATCGGCCCCTCGCTCCGCTACGCCACGGCCAAGGTCAACAAGGCCAGCCGTGGTGGCGGTGGCGGCGGCGGTGGGTTCGGCGGCGGTGGCGGTGGTAACAGCGGCGGTGGTGCGCCACGCGGCGGCGGTTCCGAACAGCAGCCCAAGGACGATCCGTGGGGCAGCGCCCCGGCGGCCGGTTCCTACAGCGGCAGCGACGACGAACCGCCCTTCTGACAAGTATTTTCAGCAGTTTTCAAGAAAGAGATTGACCCATGGCCAAGACCAACAAGCGGCGGCCGGCACCGGAAAAGCCGGTCAAGACCCGCAAGTGCGTGTTCTGCTCGAAGAAGGGCAAGAACCAGATCATCGATTACAAGGACACCGGACTGCTCCGGACCTACATCAGCGAGCGCGGCAAGATCCGTGCCCGTCGGGTGACCGGTAACTGTGTCCAGCACCAGCGCGACGTCGCCGTCGCGGTCAAGAATGCCCGCGAGGTGGCTCTGCTGCCGTTCGGTTCGTCGACGCGGTAGGGGAGAGACACATCATGAAGCTGATTCTCACCGCTGAGGTGGAACACCTGGGTATCGCCGGCGATTCGGTCGAGGTGAAGGACGGTTACGGCCGTAACTACCTGCTGCCCCGTGGGCTGGCGATCGCTGCCAGCCGTGGCGCCGAGCGCCAGGCCGAAGAGATCCGCCGTGCCCGCGAGATCAAGGAAGTTCGGGGCGTCGAGCACGCCAACGAACTGAAGAACGCCCTGGAGTCCCTGGGCGCCGTCACGCTGCCCGTGCGGGCCGCATCCGACGGCGGCAAGCTGTTCGGCTCGGTCACCCCGACCTCGGTCGTCACCGCCATCAAGAAGGCCGGCGGACCGAACCTCGACAAGCGCACCGTGGAGCTGCCGAAGGCCCATATCAAGGCCACCGGCACCTACCAGATCGGCGTCAAGCTGCACCCCGGCGTCACCGCCGCGGTCTCGCTGAACGTCACTGCGGAGTAAGAGCAGTCCTCAAACGCCCGGGTCGGAAGCTCATCGCTTCCCACCCGGGCGTTGCTGCGTTCTCAGGGCGGACCCAGCGAACTGGTCTCCGTAATCCACATACAGCAACACAACCCGGCTGTTAACCTGTTCGGCTTCTCGACGCAATCCAACACGCCCGGAAGTGCAACCTAACCCGACACGCCGTGGCAGTTAGTGTCCACAGCGTCACATCGAAGAAAATCTGCCTCTACCTGGAGCGGGCCGCTGAAGTCGGAAGTTTGTGCACAGGTTGTCCACAACCCGTCAACACCGCTGACCGAAGCTGTGCACACGCCATCCACAGGTTCGCTAACAGGGCCCGGTTGCACGCGACTCAGCAAAGCCTTACGTTTGCCGTCGCGACCACCTCCGCGCTACTTGTCGGGGGCGTTCGTTATTGTCGCGCGCAGGTGGCATCGAATGTATGTGCGATGAGTTTCGGAGGGGGAGGTGGGACGCTCAGTGGCTGTCGTAGACGATTTCAGTCGTGGTGGTGACCCGGGAATCGATGAGCCGCCCCGCGAGGACATCGGGCGCCAGCCCCCGCAGGACATGGCGGCCGAACAGGCCGTACTGGGCGGCATGCTGCTGTCCAAGGACGCGATCGCCGACGTCCTGGAGAAGATGCGGCCCAGCGACTTCTACCGGCCCGCCCACCAGGATGTCGCCGAGACGATTCTGGATCTCTACGACCGCGGTGAGCCGGCCGACGCCGTCACCGTCGCCTCCGACCTCGACCGGCGCGGGCTCCTGCGCCGCGTCGGTGGGGCCCCCTATCTGCACACGCTGATCTCCACCGTGCCGACCGCGGCCAACGCCGGTTACTACGCCACCATCGTGGCCGAGAAGGCGCTGCTGCGCCGCCTCGTGGAGGCCGGCACACGCGTCGTGCAGTACGGCTACGCCGGCGCCGACGGGGCCGATGTGCACGACATCGTGGACCGTGCCCAGTCCGAGATCTATGACGTCGCCGACCGGCGGCAGTCCGAGGACTTCGTGGCCCTGGAAGACCTGCTGCAGCCCACCATGGACGAGATCGACGCCATCGCGTCCTCCGGGGGTATCTCGCGCGGAATCCCGACCGGGTTCGTCGACCTCGATGAGATCACCAACGGCCTGCACGGCGGGCAGATGATCATCATCGCGGCCAGGCCCGGCGTGGGTAAATCGACTCTGGGACTAGATTTTATGCGGTCCTGTTCCATCAAGCACCGGCAAGCCAGCGTCATCTTCTCCCTGGAAATGAGCAAGTCCGAGATCGTGATGCGCCTGCTGTCGGCTGAGGCCAACATCAAGCTCGGCGATATGCGGTCCGGGCGCATGAATGATGACGACTGGACCCGGCTGGCCCGGCGGATGAGTGAGATCAGCGAGGCGCCGCTCTATATCGATGACTCGCCGAACCTGACCATGATGGAGATCCGAGCCAAGGCGCGACGCCTGAAGAAAAAGGCAGATCTTCAGTTGATTGTCGTCGATTACCTGCAGCTGATGAGCTCCGGTAAAAAATACGATTCGCGCCAGCAGGAAGTGTCGGACTTCTCGCGTAGTCTTAAATTGATGGCAAAAGAATTGCATGTTCCAGTGGTGGCAATCAGCCAGCTCAACCGAGGCCCGGAACAGCGCACTGATAAGCGCCCACAGGTCTCTGACCTGCGTGAATCTGGCAGCTTGGAACAGGATGCGGACATGGTGATGCTTTTACATCGCCCCGATGCCTTCGATCGCGAAGACCCTCGTGGCGGTGAAGCAGACATTATTCTTGGTAAGCACAGAAATGGCCCTACTGCGAATATCACCGTGGCTCACCAATTGCACTTGTCGCGCTTTACCAATATGGCGCGGTAGTCCGAAACTGCCGCTGCTGATTCTCAAACTTGATGCCGAATTCTCGTTGCGAATGTCCATGAAGTTCGAATTGGACATTCAGACATTGTATGTTTGCCACTCGATTCTTAATGATGGAGCGGGCGCTTGGCGCAAGTTGGCTGAGCTGGGCGAAGGTCAGCTGACCGGTGCCGGGTTGGCGAGATCTCCTTTGAACGGTGCTGGGCCTAGTGGGTTTCTGGGCTGAGAACTGCTTGAATGAATGATCCCTTGGCTGCGCTGTAGGCCTCGCGATCGTCGCTATGGCGTTGAGCAAGAACGTGTTTGAGTGCGGCGTAGTCCGCTGTCAGGGTCGAGTCCGCGCGCAGAGCATCGCGAAACGCAATCTGCTGGTGGCAACGCGGGGTACCGGCTGTCATGACGTGCAGGTGCGCGATGCGCCGGCCGCCGACTACCTTCACGAACAGCCGACGCCAGGGCCGTTGGTCGAGGAGCGGTGCAACGTAATGCCAGTCATGCGGGCCAAGAACCGCAGCCATCGAATCTGCTTCGTCTAGCTCGGCCACGGCGGCTTGCAGGTCGATGATGGGTTTGGCCGGGAGGTCGGGGACCGCTGTTGAGCCGACGTGCTCGATACGAGCCGTCAGCCATGGCGCGAGAAGTACCTCGACAGTGTGGCGTAAGCGCTCGCCTTGCGATTGCCATTCGGGATCCGCGTCGACGACTGCAATAGCCTCGTCCGCCCATCCGGGCCGGGAAGGACTGGCGTTCGATGTGGTCGTGAATGTGTTCGCGGTGTAGAGGTCCAGAGCGTCGCCGGTGATAGCGGTCGTCAGCTCACTCAGCGAGTCAAGGTGCAGATCGGCCACTTTGGACTGGGGCCGCGTGGCGTGCAGGTAGCCCCAGGGTCCTCGGCGAACCAGCGCTGTGCGCAGGTTGGCGCCGTGGGCGGGAATAATGTCGTTGTCGAGGCGGTCGCCGACGTACATGATCTCGTGCGGCGAGAGCTGCGCGGCGCTGATCACCTTCTCGAAGAACTGCGGTGAGGGTTTCGCAACACCCCAGTCTGCTGATGAGGCAACGAAGTCGGCCACGACCCCGAGCCCTTCGAGTGTGTTGGCAACGCCACGGGGTTGGTTGCCGGCGATCCCGACGATGAATCCAGCGCTTCTGGCTGCGCGCAGGCAGTCCAGCGCATCAGGATAGAGGTCAGCGGTGGTGATCGCGAGATGTGTTGAAGGGGGCTCGACTCGCAGCATGGGCCATGCCGATCGATGGTCTTCACCACGCTCGATCAATGCACCTATGACACCCATCAACGTAAAGGGTGTGACGCCGGCGTGCTGCGCGTGCTCGGTCCACATGCGTGATTCATCCACGAGCGTCTCGCCGACGTCGAAGACGAGCGCGCGGACGCCTTCTGGCAGCCTCACGCCGCTCGCGTCGTGTCGATCCGCTTCGCACGGAATGTGGTTGGGGGTCATGAGGGTGTGGTGAGGCGGGGATCCGGTATCGCACGAATGGCGAGAAACCCGGTGGGTTCGCGGTGTAGGCAGTCGTACTTGTCTTGGTCAATGTCGGCCGCGGCCGGAGCAGGGCGTGGTTCGACTAGTCGCTCGATGAGGAACCCAGCCTGGAAAAGTTCTTCGCACGTCTGCTCCAGTGGTGTAAGCCAGTACCGCACCTGCCACCCACGGCTCCAGATTTCGTCGATTATGCGTGGTTGGAAGTAGTTGCCGCCGTGGCGAAGCCAGTCTCCGGTGGGGTGCAACCGCGATAGGACGAGCGCCCCGCCGGGGCGAAGTACGCGACGGAACTCGCGTAGTGCGGCCACTCTGTCATCGACGTACTCCCAGGCCAGCGCGAAGAGCACGTAGTCGAAGGTGTGGTCGTCGAGCCAGTCGAGGGGTACGGCGAGGTCGTGGGTTCTGAAAGTGCCTGTAGGTACGCGTTGCTGGGCCAGTGCGACCATGCGAGGGCTCTGGTCGAAACCGATCACCCGCGCCCGTCGGGCGGTCAGCTCGCCGGCGTAGAGCCCTGGCCCGCACGCCGCGTCCAGGATCGTCGTGCCTGCGACATCGCCGAGCAGGCCCAGGCAGGCGGGTCGGTCGTAGTGTGCGTTGAAGAGGCCAGCTTGAGCGTGCTCGAGGTACTCGTCTGCGAAGACCTCGTACTGGGGACGCTTTCCCACGGCTTCGGTCATCAAGCCATTATCGAACAGGGCGACACGTCATCGAAACACCAGTGACCGCGGAAGTCGTTGGGTTCGTGCCGACCCGGAACAATGACCGCGTTCGGCAGCGCGGAAGACAGTTAGGGTCTTTTGTGGGGGTGGGGGCAACCAGCAGCTCTTCGCGCTGACAGGCAAAGCGCGGCGGCACTGTTGCTGGTCATCTTCAGCACATAGGATCCCGATGTGGGCGCACCGAAGGTCGGCGCATCGGTATTGCTGCTTCTGGCGGTGGGACCTCTATTGCTGCTTGCTCCTTGGTGGCCGCTACCGTCACTCGTAGTGGCTCCGCTAGTTGCCCTCGCGGCGGTCTACACAGCGGTCATCTTCGCGCTGAGCTGTCGATGGTGGGCGAAGCGCAAACGCGAACTGACAGTGTCAGCGTCCCCGTCTGAATGTCGTGCACAATGGCAGGCCGGCCGCTGGGACATCGACCCGCGCCACGCCTACCTGGCCAATGTCGGTGACGCCACCGCCTACGACGTGACTGTCACGCTATCCGACAAAGTCGTTTGCACCGCTGAGACAGTTCCGCCGTTCAGCGCCGAGCGGCTGTCTTCGTCGTCGGGACTGCCGTGCTACGTAAACCTGTCTATCCGGCAACGACTCGGCGCTTCAGCCGCGATGACGAAGCAGAGTCGCGACAGCGGGAACGCCGTCCCCGAATCGTCCGAGTTTGACGTTCAAGTTCGATGGCGTACGGCTTTTGGCGAATGGCACACCCAGAGCGCAGTGATCGACTAGATCGGGCCCTGCAGGGCATCCGAGGGTAAACGCGTCGCTATGCGCCGATCGCTATGAAATCGTCAGGAATGTAGCCGTGCGTGCGAGGCAGCAGAATGTGCGGCCCAGGTGGCTTGGAACGACTACCAGGCCGCGGCTGTGGTCGATGATGTGAGGGTGCCGCGTTTGATCTCTCCTGCGATGGCGTCGGGATTGTTCGCCGGATCTGACCAGCCCGAGATTGCAGTAGAGCAGGGTGTGGTGTTGCGGCCGTGGAAGCTCGACGATGCTGGCGCGGTCATGGAGGCGTTCGCCGATCCCGAAATCCAGCGTTGGCACGTGCGACGTGCGGATTCAGTAGAAGAAGCCGCGGAGTGGATCACCGCTCGGCAACGCGGATGGGCCGCCGAGTCGGAGCTCAGCTGGGCGGTAGCCGAGCAGCAGACCGGCACCCTGCTGGGCCGGGTGACGCTAGGTAGCGTCAAACTGCATGACGGGTCGGCGGGGCTGGCGTACTGGATGGCCCCGGCCGCCCGGGGAAGAGGCTTGTGCACGCAGGCGGCGCAGGTGTTGTGCCGGTGGCGTGTCACTTGGTAGGTGGCCAGTGCCGCAGGATCGGAGACCGGGTCGTGCGGTTCAACGCGTACGGGCCGTTCTGGATGTGCATCCGCGCACCCAGTCGCGCATCGTCGAGGACGTGGGCGCCGGAGGCAACCACATCGCTGATCAGGCCCGGGACGAGTTCCTCCATGGTCTGCCAGCCTTTAGCGAGCAGGCTGTGCAGATGCGCGCCCTGCGGTATACCGCGCCGCGCAGAGGCGTTCTCGGGCAGCCGGTCTCGTTCGATGATCGAGACGCGGTGGCCGGCGTCGGCAAGTGCGGCGGCGGCCAGCAATCCGGCAATGCCGGCCCCGAGGACAACAGAGTATTCCGTCATATCGTGCACGCCTCCCCGCGTGTCGAGCTGAGCGATGGCGATGACGCTAACACCAGAATAAGAAAAGTAAGCGTAAATTAAGCAAAGTCTAAGAAAGGTGGTCGCTGTGATGACTAGGGGTTGGTGATGATTGGTCAAGGTGAGGAAGCTGGTGAAGCCGGGTCTGGTGCCGACGGGCGGAACGGACCTGAGCAGCGGGTGGCGTTGGTCACCGGCGCGTCCCGCGGTATCGGTGCGCAGGTGGCCCGGTTCCTCGGTACCGGCGGTGTGCATGTGGTGGTCAACTACCGCGAGAAGGCAAAGCGGGCGAACACGGTGGTCGAGGAGATCTGTGCGGCCGGGGGGCAGGCGTCGGCTGCCGGTGCCGACGTCTGCGATGAAGCGCAGGTGCAGGCGTTACTGGCAGATATCAGGGAGCGGTTCGGTGCGCTGGATGTGCTGGTGCTCAATGCCTCTGGTGGTTTGGAGCGCGGCGCCGACCCGAGTTATGCGATGCAGCTGAATCACGATGCGCAACTGCGCCTCGTTGAGCTGGCTCTGCCGCTCATGCCGCGAAGGTCTCGGATCGTCTTCGTCACCAGCCATCAAGCGCATTTCTATCCTGGCAAGCCGGTGCCCGAGGGCTACGAACCCATCGCGGCGAGTAAACGTGCCGGCGAAGATGCGCTGCGGGCCGCCAGATCCACGCTGAGCGAACGTGGAATCGAACTCAAGGTCGTCTCCGGGGACATGATCGACGGCACCATCATCGTGCGGCTGCTGCACCGCAAGGATCCCGCCGCTGTCGAGGCCCGCCGTGACCACGCCCCGTTGCCCACAGTCGAGGAGTTCGCCACCGTGATTGCCCGCGCGGCCCTGCAGCCTGGTGCCCCCGACACGACCTACGTTGGCGGCGCCGACTACTTAGTATGACGCCAGCGGTGGTGTAGGCGCCGACTCGCCATCACCGCCTACTCAGGTGAACCGTTGGCGGCAGTATGGATTTGGCAGCGCCGTCCCTGGCGCTGATGGATGCGCCGGCCAGGCGATCGCCCCGGCCAGCAAAGCGTTGCCCATGAGGTCTTCTGCGGTCGTGGTTGTTCCTCAGCGATGGGATGAGTACAGGAGTTGCTCAATAGCGGTAACAGCTGCGGCGGTGCCGTCCTCACCAGCGACGCGGGACGCCAGTCGCTGTGTGGTTTCCCGCAGGTCGGCGTCATCGAGTGTGGTGCGGATGGCTGCGGCGAGGCGATGCGCGGTCAGCCGGCGCTGGGGAAGGGGTGTGATGGCCACGCCGAGCGAGTGCAGACGCTGCGCCCAGAAAGGCTGATCGCCCGCGGGTCCGGGCAGCGGGATGCTGGGGATGCCTGCGCGTAGGGCTGCGGCTGTGGTGCCGGCGCCGCAGTGGTGTGCGATGGCGGCCATCTGTGGGAACAGCCACTCGTGCGGTGTGTCGCGGATGGTGAGGATGTTCTCTCCGGTGACGTCGATTCCGGCCCAACCGGATTGGACGATGCCGCGCACACCGGCCTGCCGCAGCCCCGCGGCGATGATCTCGGCGAGCTGCTCGGCGCGTGCGGCGGTGACGACGGTGCTGCCCAGCCCGATGAACACCGGCGCGGGGCCTGCGGCCAGGAACTCACCGAGGACCTGTGGGGGCTGCCATTGGACAGGAGTTGGTGGCCACCAATACCCGGTGACTTGCAAGCCAGTCCGCCAGTCCACGGGGCGAGACACTACGTTGGGTGAGTAGGCGTGCAGGATCGGCCAGTCCGCAGCCGTGCGTCGACGCCGAAGTGCCCGTGCAGAGGCTCTCGGCAGTCCGAGTTCGCGCCTACAGTGCGCGACGACGCCACCGTAGAGACGATCGATGGCCCACGCGGTGGCCCCGGCGGCCATCCGGTTACCAAACCCACCGAGCGACCAGGCGCCCAGCAGGCTCGGGGGATAATCGGCGGTCGGCGAGATGGGTTGCATCCGGACCCCGACCGAGGGGATCCCTTGTGCTTCTGCCAGGGGATGGCCGGCCAGTTCGGCCAGCGGCGGCAGCAACAGGATGTCGGCCGGTACCTCACCGAGCGCGTCGATGATCATTTGCCCGGTGTCGCGTTGCCCGGACGGGGCAAACATCGCGGCGAACAGTTCTTTCGAGCTGGCCTCCGCGTGGTCGGTGCCTGGCGTGAAATCGGCCGGCAGTTCCCGAAACTCGCAGCCGGCGCCGATGATCAGGTCGGCGAACGGTGTGTAGGCGGCGATTGTGACCCGGTGCCCGGCCTGCTGAAGTGCAGCGCCCAGACCGGCCAGCGGGGCGACGTCACCGCGGCTGCCGACCGCCGCAATCGCCACGGTGCTCATCGCGCTCCGCTGACGATGCGAACAAAGATGTCAATCAGGTCCTCGGCGTAGCGGCCTGCGTTGTAGCCGGGTTCGCGCAGCACTGTCTCGACGACTCCATTGACGGCTCCGCGCAGTGCGATCGCGGTGGACTGCAGCGGGAAGTCGCCGAACTCACCGTCGCGTTGGCCGCCAGCCAGAATCGGGTGGGGGTCGAGTACAGCGAGCTGCTCGGCGATGTCGGGGCTCAGTCCGAGCTCTTCGAATCGGCGCCCGTCGGAGGGGACGTAGGTCGTGCCCAGCGAGGCCAGCGCCTTCAGGGCGGTGCGATGCGTACCGAAATAGCCGATGCTGGAACGAATGTAGGCGTGCAACTTGCCTGTGGCGGTGCGCTCTGCGTCGATTGCAGGGGCGACCCGGGCGATCATCGTGCGGTACATGTGCTCGACGATCGCGTCGACGAGATTGTCCTTGGTGCCGAAATGGTAGAGCACCGCGCTCATGGCGATTCCTACCCTATCGGCGATCTTTCGGATCGACGTCTCGGCGAAACCTACCTCAGCGATCACATCGATCGCAGCAGCCACGATCTGGGCCTTGCGTGCCGATCGGATGAAGGACTCTTGCGGAGCCTGGGTGGACGACATGCCCCGACCGTAAGTGGATCTGCCGCTCTTTAGAAGGTGTGATCTAAAAACAGATCAACTGATCAATAAAAGTACCGTGGTGCGCGGACGCTCGGAAGTCACAGCACTCATGAGGGGGAAGCCGCAGCTATTGTCCTGGTCAAGCCCGTGGACCTAGGCGCGGTGACCATCCCACATTGGCAAATCGCCTTCAGCGCACCCTCCACGAGGCCATCAACGGCACTCCCCGCCGGTAGAGTGTGAACTGGCGACTGGCGCAGGTGGGACACCACCGGGAAGCAACAGTTCGGAAGCATCGACCGCCTGGGTGCTCCTCTCATGATTGAGGAGCACGACCATGCCCGCAACAATCATCGACGGCGCCCGCGTCGCCAACACGATCTTGGCGCAGACGCATCAACGAGCATCCGACATCGCTACAGTTCTGGGGCGCAGGCCGTGTCTGGCTACAGTCCTGGTCGGAGATGACCCCGCCTCGCGAACCTACGTCCGGATGAAAACCAATCGCTGCCGCACAACAGGACTGGACTCTCGCAGCCGTCACCTCTCGGCGTCAACGACGACGAGCGAGGCCGTGGCGCTCGTGCGCGCGCTGTCGGAGGACCCCGGTGTAGACGGGATTCTCGTCCAGCATCCAATGCCCGCCCACCTTGACGAACGTGCCGTCTTTGAAGCAATTGCTCCCGGTAAGGATGTCGATGGGGTGACTCAGGCATCTTTCGCCGCCATGGCACTGGGCGGCAATGGGTTTCATTCCTGCACCCCAGGTGGGATCATGGAGCTGCTGGATGCTTACGAGGTCGATGCAGCGGGTTTGCGCGCTGTTGTCGTGGGACGTAGCTCCATTCTCGGTAAGCCGGTGGGGATGTTGCTGCTCGCCCGCGATGCCACGGTCACATACTGCCACTCTAAAACTGTCGATCTCGATCAGATCGTGGCTGAGGCGGACGTCGTCGTCGCCGCGGTCGGCAGACCCGAACTGATCAAGGGAAGGTGGATCAAACCCGGCGCGGTGGTCATCGACGCCGGCTACAACCCCGGCAACATCGGTGATGTCCAATACGCCGAGACCGCCGAGCGGGCCCGGCTCATCACTCCTGTGCCGGGTGGTGTGGGACCGACAACGATCGCTGTGCTTCTTCGGCAGACCGTCACGGCAGCCGAAGTGGCGTCGCTCTGAGTGGCACCACTCGGGAATCGAGTGCCAGCTCCGCCGTAGCGGACGAGAGTCATGAGAGTTGTTGCAGTCAAATCAAATTCGGAGGCGTCTCGTCGTGGAGCTCGCCTCACGTGACTAAAAAAAGCCGTGGGTTTGGAAGGGGACGCTCAGTGCGGCGCGAAGACAAGTGGCGCTTCCAAAACAATGGACGCGAAAGTGAGAATTTAAGGTATGGACATCTCGTGAGAACGCTTTTGTCTTCGCAGTTCAGGCCACTGCGAGTGGACATGAAGTTTGAGAAGCCACAACCTGTAGGTTCTCATGGCAGATGGCGGAATCTCATGACGGGCCGGACGCCCGTCGGTGCCGGCGACGAGATCGCGGTACTGCCACCCATTTCCGGGGGATGACGGCCTGCCGTGTCTGCCTGTGGCGGGACAGCTGCGAACTCACATCCGCTGCTTGTGCTAACTCAGTACTGATGCAGCGGGCTTTGAGGCGCCGAACCCGCGTCGGTGAGGTGTCCGAGCCGGTCGCCGTCACGCCCACCACCGCCGGTACAGGTCGCAAGAGTTATCGATAGTCCTGCCTGGGCGACAATGCGTAATCAGGGATTACACATTCGTCAGCAGCGTTGACGCGATCGTCGTCAGCGCTTTCACCGCCGGTGTGGCGTCGCGCTGGCACTGCGCTTGCACAACAGCACCATCAATCGCGACGCCGAGCGCTTGCGCCGTCCGGGCTCTATTCGGACCCGGCGGAAGTGTCGCCTTGATCGCCGCGACCATATCCGCTTTATGGCGAGCGGCGATGGCGTAGACCTCGGGCAGTTCGGCGCCGATCTCATTGACGCTGTTGATGAAGGCGCACCCCCGGAAGGAGTCCGCCGTCAGCCATTCCTCGACCGCGGCGACCACCGCGACCCGGCGACGACTACCAGCAGCGTGGCGATCAAGTGCATCGACAAACCAGTCCATCCAACGCCGATGCCGCAAGTCCAAAAAGGCCAATATCAGTGCGTCCTTGCTCGGAAAATGGCGATAGAACGTGACCTTGGTGACGCCAGCTTCGGCTATCACCTTGTCGATGCCGGTCGCTCGAATGCCCTCGCGGTAGAACAGCCGATACGCAGTGGCCAATATCCGTTCCCGAGCCGGCAGGGTCGGCACATCAACATGCGGATCAAGAGTCTGGGAGATGCTCACACCACCATAGTAGACAGTTCTGTCCACATAGCCACCAGGCCCGGTGGACAAGTCTGTCTACATGACGTACCGTACCCGTCATGTAGACAGGTACGTCTACATGGCCAAGGTAATGAAACCAACTCCCCACAGAAAGACCATCATGACCACGACCACCGCCATCACTGCGAAGCCTCCCGTCCCACCGTTCACCGATGAATCGGCCACCTTGAAGGTCCGGCTGGCTGAAAACGCCTGGAATAGCCGCGATCCGCAGGTCGTAGCGCAGGCCTACTCGGCCGATAGCGTCTGGCGCAACCGCTCCGTGTTCGTGACAGGCCGAGAACAGATCATCGACTTCCTGAGCGGCAAGTGGGAACGCGAACACGAGTACCGCCTCGTCAAAGAGTTGTGGGCCCACAGCGAGAACCGCATTGCGGTCCGCTTTGCCTACGAATACCACGACGATGCGGGTCAATGGTTTCGCGCCTACGGCAATGAGAACTGGCTATACAACGAACACGGTCTGATGACCCACCGCCACGCCAGCATCAACGACGTGCAGATCGACGAAGATGAGCGCAAGTTCTTCTGGGACCGGAACGCACCGCGACCGGAGGGTCACCCCAGCTTGTCCGACCTCGGCTTGTGATCGTGGCGCTCGGGAGCCCGTCACACCGAGCGCGCCTGAGACACCTTTGAGGTGAGAACGCAATGCCCCCTCCGGCGGGCCCAACCCGCCAGATGGGTGCGGACGCCATCCCGTAGGCCAGGCCAGACGCACGAGTTGCGGACCAGCGCCTTTCGTTCCGACGTATCACTGACAGCCCTACTCAATCGCCACCGCTGAACTGAGCGTCCTCCCGCGATCCCAGGGACGCAGCGCGCGAGGTGTTGTGACGTTGGAGACGCGGGTCGTTCATTGTGCTACGCGGGCCTGCGCGTATCCGCCAGGCCTGTAAGCCCATTTGGGTCATCGGCCTCACGCTTCTGGCGGGGGACTGCCCCCAGTTCGGTTGACTCCTGACACGTGAGGATTCGTCCTTGCTGGAAGGATCAATCTCGTGCCGAAACCGGTTCCTGCCGAGTTCCGAGCCGAGGTCATTGCTGTGGCCCGCAAGGGTGAGGCGCCGTTGCGCCAGATCGCGAAAGAGTTCGGTATCTCGTAGGCCTGTCTGCGTCGCTGGCTCAAGATCGCCGACCGTGAGGACGGTGACGGGCAGCCCGCGTCTGCAGGAGGCCGAAGTGATGCGCCGCGCGGTCGGCTACCTGTCACGGGACGCCAACCCAAAATGATGTACCCGCTGGTCCTCGACCTTGCCGACGACGGCGTGCCCGTCACGGTGACCTGCCGGGTCCCGGGATTCTCCACCCAGGCGTTCTACAAATGGCGTAAAACACCCCTGTCCCAGCGTGATTGGGACGACGCGCACCTGATCAACGCCGCCCGCGACATCCATGCCGACGACCCCGCCTTCGGCTACCGATTCATCGCCGACGAACTGCCCGGGCGCGGAATCACTGCCGGCGAGAACCGCGTCGCACGGCTGTGTTCCCAGGAGCGCATCGAATCGATCTTCGCCAAGAAGCGTGGACTGAACCGTCGATCCGGACCACCGGTGCACGACGACCTCGTGCAGCGTCAGTTCAACGCCAAGGCCGCCAATCAGGTCTGGCTGGCCGACATCACCGAGCACCGCACCGATGAGGGCAAGCCCTGCCTGTGCGCCATTAAAGACGTTTACTCCAAACGGATTGTGGGCTACTCGATCGACTCGCGGATGAGGTCCTCGCTCGCTGTCGCGGCCCTGGATCACGCCGTTGCGCTGCGCTCACCGGTCGCGACGATCGTTCACTCGGACAGGGGTAGTCAGTTTAGGTCCCCAAAGTTCGTTCATGCGCTGTCGCACAACGGTTTGCATGGAGCGATGGGCCGCGTCGGTGCGTGCGGGGACAATGCCGCGATGGAGTCGTTCTTCGCCCTGCTGCTACCCAACGTGCTCGACCGAAAACGATGGCCCACCCGAGCCGAACGCCGCCTGGCGATCGTGGCCTGGATCGAGCGGACCTACCACCGACACCGCCGGCAACGCGCACTCGGGGCCTCACACCCAATCCCCCGGAACGGACTCCGGCCAGCCGACGTCCGGTTCTGGGTAGGCGACGTCGTCCAAAGTGGGGCGTTATGAGATGACGGGGAACTTGGCGAGCGCCTCTTTGAGGTGGATCATGTCCCACGGCAGGTGTTCACAGATTCCCAGTCCGACGACTTCTGCTTGCGAAGCCGCGTCGGCCATGACGCGTATCACCTGGGGCAGAGTCATTTTCCCTGCGGGGTACATCTCCAACCAGTTGATCTCAGGGTCTGGTTCGGCAAACAACACCGAGCGGAATGAAGCCGGGTCGAGCACGTCGACGTCGAGGTGGATTGCGAGATGGTCGATGCCTTCCTCGCGAATCCAGGTCAGTATGGCGGAGCTGTCGACGGCCAGCGCCTCAGGACTTGCGACTCGTAGGCCGAGTCGGCCGATGACCTCCGATTCCTGCTCGGTGAGGCCGACTTCCCGTAGACCCGCGTACATCACCCGGCCCGGCTCGATCTTCTGCTGTACCTCCGCGGAGAATTCGGCATCGCCTTCGCCGAGCAGATTGCCCAGAACCATCGTGTGTGCGTTTGCCCATTCGGCGGGTGTCTTGATGTCGGGATGGGCATCAATCCACAGCACGCCGAGCTTGCCCCCGTGACGCTCGTTCAGGTAGGAAAAGGGTGCTTGCTCTACCAGGCAGTCTCCGCCGAAGACGACCACTTTGTCGGGTTGCGCGTCGTCGAGGACGGCCCGTGCGCGCCGGAGTTGGTCGAGCAGCGCTCGACGGTGCGCGATTCCTCGCTCCGGGGTGTCGTCGGGATCGAATGGTTCCACTTCGACCGTGAGTGTCGGCTGACCGTTGTCCGGGGCAAGGAATGCGAGCAGATCCGTGCCGAGGGGGTAGTTGCGGTTGTTGCCACCCTGCCATTGCGGCATTGCTAGTCGGATGGTTTTCGAGCCGTCACTGGTCACGGGTGTCCTCCAGTCATTGTGCGCATGTCATTTCGTGCTCCTCGATCGGTGAGTGCACCACATATGAAGCGGTTGTGCATATCCAAACTGCGGCTCGAGTGCGGCCGTGTGTCGGGCTCGCAGTCGGGGACGGAGAGCCCGTTCTCAGGCCCGCCTTGATGTCAGCTCTCGATGTTGCGCACAGCGATGGAGTCTTGTTCTCGCCGAGAGACTTCCCGACGCGGCTGCGGATCCTTTTCAAGGAGGGTCCACCCCACACCCCGACCATAATCGGACAGTAGTTCGTCGACAAGGCAATGCTGACAGCCTGCCCGTCCGAGCCATGAGCGGGCGATCGGCCCTTCGCCGCGGCGCTTCCAGCGCCTGGCCCAGGCTGGAAAGCACGCGAGAACTCGCGCCAGATGAATTACCGTCGTGGCATGGCCACCACCGGCACCGTGCGCTCTTGGAACTCCGAGGAAGGCTGGGGTGTCATCGATTCGGTCGAAACCGCGGGGGGTTGTTGGGCACACTTCACCCACATTCAGGCCGACGCCTATACCGCCGCTCGCGGATTCCGCACTTTCGACCGTGGCCAGCCGGTTGAGTTCACGTGGGAGAAGTACCCGCAGGACGGCTATGAGTTCCGTGTCATCGCGGTGTGGCCTACTACGGCCACCCACTAGTAGGCACTGAGCTGTCTTGTCGCAATGAGGGGGTGCAATGTCCATGGGAGGGCCGCGCAGTCAGGGGCTGCTCGACGTAGGTGACGGCAACCAGATGTATTGGGAATGCCGGGGTAATCCTGTGGGGCGGACGGTGTTGTTGGTGCACGGCGGACCCGGCAGCGGGAGGTCCCGCACCGCTCACAAGGCATTCGATCACAACATCTTTCAGGTCGTCTCGTTCGACCAACGCGGATGCGGAGACAGTGTTCCCAGCGCCGCGGATCCGGGCACGGACATGTCGGTCAACACCACCGAGCATCTGTTGGCCGATATGGAGGCGCTACGCGCGCACCTGGGTGTGCAGCGGTGGCTGCTGCACGGAGGTTCCTGGGCATCCACGTTGATCCTGGCCTACGCGCAACGCCATCCCCAGCGTGTTGAAGGCATCATCCTGGTCGGGGTCACGATGACCCGACCACGCGAAATCGACTGGCTATACCGCGGTCTACGCCTGCTCCTGCCCCAGCAGTGGGAGCGTTTCCGCGATGGTCTTCCTGAATCGCTGCGCGACGGCAACCTCGTCGAGGGCTACCGGCAACTCATGAATGATCCTGATCCCGACGTGCGGGCGAACGCTGCGCGTGATTGGTGCGCCTGGGAGGACGCCGCGATTGCCCACGAAACTCAGGGCAGCCCAGGACAATACAGTGCCAAGGGCGATGAGCAGCGGTTGGCCTTCGTGCGGATCTGTACCCACTTCTTCGCCCACCACGGATGGCTGCAAGATGGCGAACTACTGCGCGGCGCCTATCAGCTCGCCGACATCCCCGGAATCCTCATTCACGGTCGGCTGGACCTTTCCGCGCCGCTGTTGACCGCCTGGGAACTCGCCCAAGCGTGGCCCGAGGCAGAACTCGTGGTCGTCGAGGACTCAGGACACACCGGCAGCCCGGCGATGCGGACTGCAGTCGAAGCAGCGATCGCACGATTTACCAGTGGTGTTGATTGAGTAGCCGTCGACGTTGGTCGCGGGCGGTTTTGGTGAGTTCGTCGAGCAATGCCCTGCCGCGATCGGCGAGGTTGATCGGGCGTACGCGCCGATCGTTGGGCCACTCAGCCCTGGGATACCGAACACCGGCCGAGTCCAGCGTGGTCATCGGCGATTTCAAGCAGAGCGCAACAGGGTCTCGAGCGGCATGAACCCCCGTCGCCGGCGGCAGAGCACGAGGTCTCACGATCACACCGCGCCGCACTGGTAGGCGGAACGTCCTTGGTCAGGGGGGCGGTTGCGGGATCCACCGGGAGGCAAGGACGTTGCAGATGGCGCGTTGCTGATCCTCGCCAAGGGGATGCATGAGCAGTCCCTCGATGGTGAATACGCCGATCATGACTTCGGCGTCCAGGCTGTCTGGGGCCGCGCCGGCGGCTTCGAGTTCGTAGCGGAACAGGCTAGCGGTCAGCAGGTGAAAGTTGTCGTGCCACAACGCGACTGACGGTGAGCGCTCGGCGCGGGCGTGGACGGTGCTGACCAGGCGACTCATCTGTTGCAGTTGCTGTACCACCCACAAAAGGCGCACTGGGATGGGCTCGGCGGCCACCGATTGGTACTGCGCCCACGCGTCGGTCATCACCTCGTCGAGGACGGCGATCAGGACGGCGTCCTTGTCCTCGAAGTACCAGTAGATGGTGTTGGCTGCGACCCCGGCCGCCGCGGCCAGGCGGCCCATCGGGGTGGCGTCGTAGCCGGCGTCGACGAAGAGTTCGCGGGCGGCGGTGACGATCTCCGCCCGCTTCTCCTGCGGCGGTTGGGGCCGCTTGTTCCTCGGCATCACCCGAGCCTAGTCGATCTTCTTGAACGGCATTCAATGAACTGCTACCTTCTCTTGAATGACGATCAACGAACCGGCTGCACCGGGCGGGCCCGGCACCGCTCACACCTATGTCCGGCACGACGTCACCTTCCCCTCCGAGGGTGAGGCGTGCGCGGCGTGGCTGTACCGTCCCGACGGCGTGCAGATGCCGCCAATCGTGGTGCTGGCTCATGGGTTCGCCGCGTTCCGGGAGCTGCGTTTGGACGCGTACGCTGCCCGGTTCGCCCAGGCCGGGTACGCCGCGCTGGTGTTCGACTACCGGTCCTGGGGCGCGAGTGCCGGTCAACCGCGCCGCGTACTCGACATCGCCGCCCAGCATGCCGACTGGCGTGCCGCGGTGGCCTATGCCCGTGGCCTCGTCGGTATCGATACCACCCGGGTGGTCGGGTGGGGGTCCTCATTCGGCGGCGGACACGTCTTGGATCTCGCAGCCGAAGACCGCAAACTGGCGGCCGCGATCGTGCAGGTGCCGCACGTCACCGGCCCCGCATCGGCGTTCGCGCAACCCCCAATGCTGCTCGCCCGCTTGGCGTTGGCCGCGCTGCGCGACCAGGTCGGGGCATGGCTGGGCCGCCCGCCGCGCCGCGTGAAGTCCATCGGACGACCCGGTGAGGTCGCCATGATGACCTCACCCGGCGCCTACGACCTAGTGCTGCAGATGGCTGGGGACAAGCGCGACGAACTGCTGGCCGACAACGATGTCGCAGCCCGCATCGCGCTGCGAGTGCCGTTCTACTCCCCGGGCCGACACGTCGCCAAAATCACCGCGCCCACGCTGGTGCAACTGGCCATCAGAGACGACGTCACGCCGTATGCCAAGGCGCGCAAGATCGTGGCTCGCATCCCCAAAGGCGAGGCGAAGTCCTATGACTGCACGCACTTCGAGCCCTACCTCGACCCGCACTTCGAGCGCATCGTGTCCGATCAGATCGCCTTCCTGCACCGCCACGTCGGAGCCACCCGATGACGACACCACCAACGACAGCGCCGACTCTTCCGGCGTCGGTGCACACTCTGGTGGTCGGCGCGGGATTCGCCGGGATGGCCGCCGCCGCGGCGGTCCTACGCGCAGAGCCCCAGACGGACCTACTGATCATCGAACGGGCCGACGAGGTCGGCGGGACATGGCGCGACAACACCTACCCCGGCTGCGCGTGCGACGTCCCGACGTCGCTGTACTCGTTCTCCTTCGCCCCCAGCTCCGAGTGGAGTCACACCTTCGCCCGCCAACCTGAGATCCACCGCTACCTCACCTCGGTGGCTGACCAGACCGGGCTGCGGCGCCACCTGATCACCGGGTGCGAGCTACTCGGCGCGACATGGGACGACGACCGGCAGTGCTGGCAGGTGCAGACCGCCCTGGGCACGCTGACCGCCACGGTCCTGGTCGCCGCTACCGGAGCCCTGTCCACCCCGAAGCTGCCCGATGTGCCGGGACTGAACGACTTCACAGGCACGGTGTTTCACTCGGCCACGTGGAATCACGACCACGACCTGACCGGTGAGCGGGTGGCTGTGATCGGCACCGGGGCCTCGGCGGTGCAGTTCGTCCCCGAAATTGCCGACCGGACCTCCCACCTGACGGTGTTCCAGCGGACGCCGGCGTGGGTGATGCCCCGAATGGACCGCACCCTGAGCCGCGCCGAAAAAGCCTTGTATCGTCGAGTTCCTTTGCTGCAGAAACTGGTTCGTGGCACCGTCTACACCTATCGGGAGGGCTACCTCGTACTACTGGCACATCTCACGTGGCTGCTGCCGATAGTTCAGCTGATCGCCAAGGCTCGACTGCGCCGCCAAGTGCCCGACCCGGCGTTGCGCGCCGCGTTGACGCCGGACTTCCGCATCGGGTGCAAGCGAATCCTGCTCACCAACGACTGGCTGCCCACCCTGTCACGCGCCGACGTCGATGTGGTGACCAGTGCCCTGGCCGAGATCACCGCCACCGGAGTCCGTGACGGCGCCGGGACGTTGCACGAGGTTGACACCATCATCTTCGCCACCGGCTTCACCCCCACCGAGCCTCCCGTCGCGCACCTGCTGACCTGCGCCGACGGCCACACCCTGGCCGCACACTGGGCGGGCAGCCCGAACGCGCACCTGGGCATCACCGTGGCGAGCTTCCCGAACCTGTTCCTGATGTACGGGCCCAACACCAACCTGGGACACAGTTCGATCGTCTACATGCTGGAATCTCAGGCCGCCTACCTCGCGGCTGCTCTCCGCACGATGCGCACCGAGGGCCTCGTGTCGATCGACGTCCGCCCCGAAACCCAGGCGTCCTACAACGCGTGGGTCGACGCCGCACTCGGGGGCACGGTGTGGAACTCCGGGGGATGCTCCAGCTGGTATCTGGACTCACGAGGCCGCAACTCGGTCATGTGGCCGACGTTCACCTTCCGATTCCGTTCCCGCACCAAGACCTTCGACGTGCAGAACTACTTCACCCGCACAGCGCGGCAGCCCGCGACGTGAACATCTTGGTTGGCGATGACGCTCGCCCTATCC
Organism: Mycobacterium sp. ITM-2016-00316; assembly: GCF_002968335.2. Classification (NCBI taxonomy): domain Bacteria; kingdom Bacillati; phylum Actinomycetota; class Actinomycetes; order Mycobacteriales; family Mycobacteriaceae; genus Mycobacterium; species Mycobacterium sp. ITM-2016-00316. The sequence goes on along the minus strand of NZ_CP134398.1, from coordinate 5,916,155 downwards.
GAGACGAGCTGGCCTTGGCCTTGGATGGCGAGTGCCGGGAGAGGATGTTGCCGAACTGCCACGCTCAGCGTTGATTTGGCGGTTGGTACCCTTTCTCATGCCAGGAAAAATGAGTGACGAACAAATCGAGGCGTATCTCGACAGCCGCCCGTCCTGGGCAGTACTGAGCACCATCGACAAGGACGGATTCCCGCACTCGGTGCCACTGGGATACTTCCGCCTTGGCCGCGACATCATCATGGGTGTGCGAGACGGGACACGCAAAGTTGCCAACGTCGAAAGCAACCAGAACGTGAGCGTCATGCTCGAAGACGGCTCGAGCATGACAGACATCCGAGGAGTGCTGTTCCAAGGTCACGCCCGGATCGTTCGCGAACCAGGCGAAGCACTCGAGCTCGCGAGAGCAGGCGCCCGGAAGCGCGGCGTGCCAGAGTCCGAATGGCCTACCCAACCTCGGGCGGGCACCGCCTACATCCGCATGACACCGCTGAGAACGTTGTCTTGGGACTATTCGAGTCCGACGTCGGACCAGGCTTAGCTTCGATCGGCACCGCCTAAGAGTGATGGCCTCAGGCGCGGCCGCCAGCACCGCCGTGGCCTCCTCAGTAATCGGTTGTGCACCTTTATGTGTGCGCCTACCGTCGTTGGATGCCCGCAGATGCACCGACCATCCTCGCCACCAGCGGGGGTATCGGGGCTGGACGGCGGACCCGATTTGAGTTCACGGCATTGACTGACTTCGCGGTCGACTTGTCCGGGGTCGTCGGTCGCGCGCCACGCATCTGCTTCCTGGCCACCGCGGTGGGTGATGACAAGGCCGTGCTGCATTGCTTGACCGAGGCCGCTCAGGTGCGCGGCTTCATTCCTTCGCACATCGCGCTGTTCCCGATGCCGACATTCGCCGATGCCGCGGCACACCTGTTGGAGCAGGATGTGGTGTGGGTGTTCGGGGGCAGTGCCGCCAACTTGCTCGCGTTGTGGCGCGTGCACGAACTTGACGTCGCGCTGCGAGCGGCATGGCAGTCCGGCGTCGTGCTGACCGGGATATCGGCAGGATCGATCTGCTGGCACGCCGGGGGCACCACTGACTCGTTTGGCCCAGCGCTTCAACCGATCAGCAATGGGTTGGGATTCCTGCCGTACGGCAATGGTGTGCACTACGACTCCGAGGAACAACGCCGCCCATTGCTGCATGCCCTCGTCGAAGATCGGGTGCTGCCGGCCTCCTACGCCACCGATGACGGGGCAGGACTGCTCTACCGCGGAACGACGTTTGTGGAGGCGGTCGCTGAGAATGGCACAGCAGGAGCATATTTCGTGCAGAGACTGGGAGATGGCGCGGCGGAGTCCGCGCTCGACGTGCGGCGGCTGCGATGACCACGATTACGTTCCGTGCGGCCGGTGTCGAGGACTTCGAGTTCATTTTCGAGCTGCACAAGGCCACGCTGGGTCCGTACGTGAATCAGGTGTGGGGCTGGGATGACGCGTTCAGCGCCGATCGCGGTGTGCGCCTGAGCGTGTTGAAGGTCAACAGCGATGCCCGCCGTCTATACCGGCGCCTGGGGTTCGTCGAGTCGAAGGTCGAGGGCGCAGACGCCGACGTCCGTGTGCATATGCGCGCCCATCCGCCGGCGCACTCAGCATTCCGGGTGATGGGATGTCGGTGACGTTGCGTGCAGCCACGCCCAGTGATCGCGTGTTCATGGTCGAGATGGCGCGGTATGCCTGCGTGATCGAGGATCGGTCCCTGCCTGACCCGGACGATGACGAGGTGCAAGAGATGTTGCCCGCGCCAGGAACCGTGGCGATCATCGCCGAGGTCCGTCAAGGATCGCCCGCTGGCGCAGTGTGGACCTATCACAGCAATCCACCGCTGCACACGGATGCTGTCGGGGTGCCGTTGCCCGAGCTGTGCATGGCGGTCGTGCCGGAACAGCGCGGCGCCGGCATCGGGGGAGTGCTGCTGGATGCTCTGTTCGCAGAGCTCGCGCCACTGTGCGACACGATGTGCACCAACGTCCACGTCCGCAATCCCGCACGACGACTCTACGAACGCAAGGGCTTCCGCGAGGTCGGCCGGGGCCACGGCCCGCTGGGGATAGCGATGCTCAAAGACCTACGCCGAGAGGGCGATTGACACAGCCGCCTGGACCCCGGTGTCGTTCGTGACCCAGGGGCGGGCCCGAGTCGCCGCCGTGTCAAGAATTACTTGACAAATGCACTCCCGTCATCTTAACCTTGACACGTGCCGGCCCCGTTTACCGCGATCGCACAGCAACTTCACCGCCAGCTGGGGCAGTTGCTTGCCGCCCCGATCCTGCGTGCCGAGGACGACCCGCTCAAGGGAGTGCTTGCGGCACAGGAGATTCAGGGACGGGCTGAGGAATTACTGGCCGCCGCCGTGCAGCGGGCACGAGAATCGGGCCGAACATGGCAGGACATCGGCGAGGTCCTAGGGGTATCGCGGCAGGCCGCCTTCCAGCGCTACGGCAAACCGATCGACCCACGAACTGGAGAAATGATGAACACCACGGCTCTGCCTGAAGCTCAGGACCTGACCGAGACGATCCTCAGCGACATGGCGCACGCCCGATGGGCAGATATCAGCGCCCGCTTCGATGCCACCATGCGCGACGGGCTCACCGATGAAGGACTTGCCGAGGCGTGGGCTCAGATCGTGGGGACGGCTGGAGCGTACGAAGGGCACGGAGACATCACCGCCGTGCGCGCCGGGATCTTCACCACGACGGACACGCCGCTGGCCTTCGAGGCCGGCGATTTCGTCGCGCGCATCACCTTTCGTGATGATCACACGGTGGCCGGGTTGTACATCCTCAACCCGGATGCGGCCGCTCGACTCAGTGGGCCGACCACGACGTAGGTCAGTCCGCCTGAAAGATGCGCTGTGTGCCTCACAGGAGTCGGTGAACTACTTCGCCGACTTCCTGGAGCGGGTCCTCACGACCGGCTGGTGATCTCCGCCCCAGCTACCGACGATGGGGAGGGAGGCCGTATGTCACAGTTGACGGGTGAAGTACGGGAAGGGCTGGGAACCGAAAGCCGTGGACTGGGCGTCGACGCGCGGCCGCATCCTGCTGTCGGCGTCGGTGCTGTTCGCCCAGCGCGGCTACTTCGGCACGTCGACGCGTGACATCGCAGAGGCCGTCGCGATCCGGCAGCCCTCACTGTTCCACCACTTCCAAGCCAAGCACGAGATCTTCCGTGCCCTGGTCGAACTGGACCTCGGGCCCTCGATCGACCGGATGAACCAGCGGCTTGCCGAGCAGTCGAGTTGGGCGGAGAAGTTGCACCTCGCCATCGCCTGCGACGTCCGCGAGATCCTGGTTCAGCCGTTCGACGCGCGGGGTCTGTACCAGGACGCCGTCCTGGGGCTCGACGACTTCGAGGCCGAGCGTGAGGGCATCGCCATGTTCCACCGGCAGGTCGAGAGCGTCGTCGACGGCGGGCACCAGGCAGGCGAATTCGTCTCCTTCGAGCCGAGTTTCGTGCAACGCGCCATCAACGGCGTGTTGTTCGAGACGCTGCGCGAGCAGGGCGGTCCTTCCGGACGTGTGCGGCACGAGCGGCCGCTGCAGGCAGCCGACTTCGTGGTGCGTTCCATGCTCGTCGATCAGTCGCGGCTGGCGAACGTCCGGGAGGTCACACGTGGGCGCCTCGGCGAGATCGAACGACGCGGCGTCGATCTGACCACCGTCAACTGACTCCGTCTCATGACGACTGGGTAAATCGTGTTACGAGTTCGGTCACACGCATCCTCCGCGGTCAAAATTGCCCTATCGTTCGATAGGGAAGCACCGCAGACATCTGGAGGAACGATGAAGACGACGTTGATCGCCGGCCTTGCCGGCGTAGCACTCTTCGGACTGGTCGGTTGTTCGTCGTCGGACGAGGCGGCGCCGAGCCCCACCGGTCCGGCGAAGGTACAGCCACCGGCAATCCTGGAAACGAACACGCTGACGATCTGCGCGTCGAACGACGGCACGCCGCCCAACGTCTATCACGACGAGACCGGCAAGCTGATCGGCAGCGAGGTCGATCTGGGAGAGGCGCTCGCCGCCCAGATGGGGGTGACTGCCAGATTCCACGAATCCTCCTTTGCCACACTGATTCCCACGCTGCAGGCCAAGCAATGCGATGTCATCATGGCGCAGCTGTACATCAAACCCGAACGTGAAAAGGTCGTCGACTTCGTGCCCTACGTCTTGTCAGGCACGGGCATCGCCGTCTCTGAGGACAAGCCCTCCGACATCACCGGCCTGAATGAGAGCCTGTGCGGAAAAAAGGTCGTACTTGCGGTGGCCACCACGGCCGAGTCTCTGGCCCAGGAGCAATCGGAGAAGTGCACGGCGGCAGGCAAGCCCCCGGTCGACATCACCCGCACCAGCCAGGCCGACGTGTCCATTCAGCAGGTGCAGAACGGCCAGGTCGACGCGTACATGGAAACCGCTGAGACAGTTGGCTACTACGCCACCAAGACCGGCGCCAAGATCGAGCCGGTGGGCGAGCCTTTCGGCACCATCCAGATCGGCGCCGCGACATTGAAGGGTAATACCGCGCTGCACGACGCGATCGCGCAGGCGCTCGGCGAACTGGAGTCCAACGGCACCTACGCCAAGATCCTGGACGAGTGGGGCATGGGCGACCTGAGCATCACGAAATAAAAGCACCACGAACGGATCGAGAGATATTCCCGTGCAATTTGATTGGGCATTCTTCTGGAAATCGCTCTTCACCCCGAGCGAACCGTTCCTCGACGGCCTCGTCCTGACCATCGTTATCTCTGCGATCGCGATGGTCCTTGCCACGCTCGTCGGTCTCGCCGTGGCACTCATGCGCCGGTCACGCGTGGCCGCCGTCCGCTGGGCTGCCGGTTTCTACATCTGGGTCATCCGGGGCACGCCACTGCTCGTGCAACTGGTGATCATCTACACCGGGCTGGCTGCCGTCGGGGTCTACCAGTTCCACGACGCGTCCATCCTCGGGCTTTCGGTGAAGGCCGCCGTGCAGGCCGCGATCATCGGGCTGATGATCAACGAGAGCGCCTACATCGCCGAGATCATCAGGTCGGGGCTGGATTCCGTGCCGAAGGGGCAGTTCGAGGCCGCGGCGTCGCTGGGCATGACACCGGCCAGGTTGATGCGCTTCGTCATCGTTCCGCAGTCCCTTCGCGTGATGGTGCCGCCGATGGGCAACTCGTTCAACGGGATGATGAAGACCACATCGGTGCTGTCGGTGATCGGCGTCAGCGAGATGTTCCTCGTCACGCAGCAGATCAGCTCGGCGACTTTCCACACCTTCGAGATCTTCATCGTCGCGGCCATCTACTACCTCGCACTGACCACGGTGTGGACGTTCATCCAGGCCGCCATCGAGAACAGCCTGACCCGCCAACTCGGTATCGAGCAGCGAGTCACGATCACCCAGCGGCTGCTGGGGGCGCGTCGAGCCGCGGGTCCCACCACTCCGGACCCCGCAACCCTGCAGCCGCACGGGTAGAGGAGAAGCTATGAACGACAAAGTCATCGTGTCGGTGCGTAATGCGTGCTGCACGCTGGGTGGGCGCCGGGTACTCAACGACGTCAACCTCGACGTCCAGCGCGGCCAGGTCGTCGTGCTCATCGGCCCCTCCGGGGCGGGCAAGACCACTCTGTTGCGGTCGCTGAACCATCTGGAGCAGCTGGACTCCGGAGAGGTGCTGATCGGCGGCGTCTCGATTGCGCATCGCGAGACGGGATCGCAGCGCAAGGTGGGCATCGCCGAACTGGCGCGTCGCCGACGCGAAATCGGCTTCGTCTTCCAGCATTTCAACCTTTTTCCGCATATGACCGCGCTGGAGAACGTGTGGAACGGTCCGGTCCGCGTGCTCGGTCAGCCCAAGGCGAAGTCGCGCGAGGACGCCAAGGCGCTGCTGGAGCGAGTGGGGCTGGGAGACAAGGAAGAATCCCGACCCAGTCAGCTCTCCGGTGGCCAACAGCAGCGCGTGGCGATCGCCCGGGCACTGGCCATGCGGCCGAAGGTGATGCTGTTCGACGAGCCCACCAGCGCGCTGGATGTCGAGATGGTGGGCGAGGTGCTCGAGGTGATGCGCGAACTGGCGCGCGACCAGATGACGATGGTGGTGGTGACCCACGAGATGCGGTTCGCCCGTGAAGTCGCCGACCGCATTGTCGTCATGGATGGTGGCCGCATCATCGAGGACTCCCCGCCAATCGAACTCTTCTCCAGCCCAAAAAGTGACCGCACCAAAGCATTCCTGTCGACAATCCACTGACATCGACACCATCGCCTACTCCTGAGGGGACCAGCTCACCCGTGCTCACGTTTCGACCAGGTGCGTTCACCGGCGCGATCGCCACACCGCATGTCGCGGCCACCGACGCGGCCATGGCGGCCTACCGCGACGGCGGAAGCGCCGTCGATGCCGCCATCGCCGCCGCCGCAGTACTGACCGTGGTGTATCCGCACAATGTGGCGCTCGGCGGTGACCTGATCGCGTTGGTCCGCACACCCGACGGCGCGGTGCGCTGCGTCAACGCGTCGGGATGGTCGGGCGCTGCCACCGACGTCGCTGCGATGCAGGCCAGGTACGGTGCGGCCCTGCCCGACCGTGGCGCGGACACCGTCACTGTCCCCGGCGGCGTGCGCGGGTGGGAGACGTTGCAGCGCTTCGGTAGTCGGCTCTCGTGGAAGCGGTTGATGCAACCCGGTGAGCAGGTGGCCCGCGAGGGGGTGCCGGTGCCGGCCTCGCTCGCCGCTCACCTCGCCGACCCGGAGAACGATGACCTGCACGGCCACGAGGACTTCGACCGGGTGTTCCGACCCGGCGGACGGCGCATCCAACGGGGCGAGGTGTTCCGACAGCCCGAGCTGGCCGCGACATTCGCAGCCCTGGCCCGCGGCGGACCCGACGAGTTCTACACCGGCGACCTCGCCGTACGCACTGTCCAGTACCTCCGCTCCCGCGGTTCGGTCCTCGACGACGCCGACTTCGCTGAGTTCGCAGCCGAGGTGACCAATCCACTGTCGGTGGACTTCGGTGGCCTGACCGTGTCGACCAGCCCGCCGAACACGCACGGCCTGGTGATGCTGCGGGCGCTGCGGGCACTCGAGGAACTGGGGATCGACGATCCCCTCGGCGAGGGAATCGGGAGGCTGATGCGGGTGTTTCACCACGCGAACCGGCTCCGGTCGGAGTATCTCGCCGACCCGCGACACCGCCCGGTCGACGTCGATGCTCTGGTCCACGGCGATCTGCGCGCGGCCACCTCGCTGGTCGACGCGACCCCCGCCGCCTCCGTGCCGGGCGGTGACACCGTGGGAATCGCAGCAGCCGACAGCGACGGCACGGCGGTCTCGCTCATTCAAAGCGTCTATCACGCATTCGGTTCCGGCCTGATCGACCCGGAGACCGGCATCCTATTCCACGACCGCGGCACCAGCTTCTCGCTACAGCCGCACTCGCCGAATCTGTTGGCGCCCAGAAAGCGTCCGCTGCATACGCTGATGCCGATGATCGTCACCCAGAACGGCGAGCTGCGGCAGGTGCTGGCGACGATGGGTGGACAGGGTCAGCCCCAGATCCTCACCCAGGTGTTCCTACGAATGTTGGCCGGGGTGTCCGCCGCGGACGCGGTCGCCGCGCCCCGTGCGATCGTCGGGTTGCAGACGGTCGGTGCGACGGCCGATTCCGTGGTGGTCGAGGCGGACGCCGACCGGGCGGCGATCACAGCGCTGCTGGACTCCGGTCTGTCGGTCGAAGTTGTGGGGCAGCACACCGAGGGACTCGGTCAAGCCAATGTGGTGACCGTCGACGCGGCCGGTCGGCTCACTGCTGCAGTGGATCCGCGGGCAGACGGCGCAGGGACGGTCACCCAGTATGCCCGACACGAACGTGACTCGGAGGCAGGGTGATCCGTCATCTGCACGTGTGGCTGATGATGGCGCTCACGGTTGTGACGGGAGCGCTGGACGCCGTCGGCTACCTCGGCCTGGACCGCGTCTTCACCGGCAACATGACAGGCAACGTCGTCATCCTCGGGATGGGCGTCGCCGCGGAGGAGGGCCTTCCCGTTGCCGGCCCGCTGATCGCCCTGGTCGGGTATGTGGCGGGGGCAGCGATCGTCGGCGGGATGATCCGCGGCCGCGCGCGGGCGTGGACTTCGGCAGTGACGGCTACCATGTGCATAAACGCCGTAGTACTGGCGGGCGTGGCAACCGCGTTACTGTTCGTGCCCGTGTCGGGACGGTCGTCGGGTGGCGTTGCGGCGGCCGCGACCATCGCACTCGTTATGGGTGCACAGGCGTCCATCGCGCGGTTCCTGGCGGTGACCGACTTGACCACCGTCGTGGTGACGTCGACCATCACGTCGTATGCCAGCGAAACCCTATACAAGGGTGGCCTGATCTGGTTCACTCACCGCCGGCTGTGGGCCGTCGTCGCCATCTTCGCCGGCGCGCTGGCGGGCGGGCTGCTGATGAAGATGCACATCAGCGTGCCGGTCTACGCGGCGGCGGCCGTGACGCTCGCCTGCGCAGTGCTGGCCCACCATTTCTGGGAGCGCGCGGAAGCTGTGGGTGCTCAATAGGCAAGACGGACAGGACAACCCCGCCGTGGGCGATCTGAGATTGCCGTCGATTTGGTGCCTATCGCGGTCCGAGTAGGGCAACTTTCCTTAGGACGGCGGAAGGTCCTCATTCGGCTGTTCGATGGTAATCACTCGGGTTACGTCTCCACGGCCGCGCTCGAACTCGCCGGCATCAGTGGTCCCGTCGAACTCGACCCGCTCAACGAAGTGGTTTGCGACGAATCCGGTCTTCCGAAAGCGCTTTTCCACGAGGAGGCGGATCTGCTCTCGGAGGTCCGATCCTGCAGGCGGTTGTCGTTCGCGCACCTGCGGCTCGCATCCAGGTGTACTCAGCGGCATCCCATATGAAAGTCGTCCGCTTCGCTGGCAACGTCAGTTCGCGGGGTATTCACGCGCCGCGCTCCTCGGCGATGGAGTTTCCGCCGTCGACGACGAAGATTTGGCCGGTGATGTAAGACGCCGCGGCGGAGGCAAGGAATGCGACGAGGGCCGCGACCTCGTCGGGCCGACCGGAGCGGCCCAGTGGGGTGGCAGCTCCCATTGCGTTCTCGTGTTCGGTCGCCGACCCCGTCGCGATCCAGCCCGGGGCCACGATGTTCGCGGTGATGCCCTGGTGGGCGTTGTCGATCGCAATCGATCGGGTCAGCCCCACTAAGGCTGCCTTTGCGGCGTGATAGGCGGCGTCTCCACGGTAGGCCATCACCGGTCCCGACACCGAACCCACGTTCACGATCCGCCCGAAACCCCGCTGCGCCATGGGCGTTAGCACGGCTCGGGTGACGAAGAAGTTCGTGTCGAGGTTGCGGGAGATTGCCGCGCGCCACAGGTCGTCGGACGTGAGTTCGGCCGGTGTCTGTTCTTCGCTGCCCGTTGTGGCGGTCATGCCCGCATTGTTAACAAGGACGTCGACTCGGCCGAAGTGCTCGACGGTGTCGCGAGCGAGTCGCTGCGCGGTCGAAGAGTCGCTGAGATCACCGATGAAGCCAACCGCCACGGCGCCGGTGGCGGTCAGCTCGGCCACACGGTCATAAATGCGCAATGACGTCGCCGCGATCAGAAGCGCATGTGTGGGCGCCAAGGCTCGGGCGCAGGCGAAACCGATGCCGGTAGGGCTGCCTGCCCCCGTCACCACCGCAACGGGCCGCGAACCATCGGCTGCTGTCGGGACCATCATTTTGTCACCGTACTAGTGGAGCGACAAACATCGCGATCGCGCACTTGGCCACACCCATCCCCTCTGCGACCGCCGGGACACAGGGTGCCCTCAGTTCGTGGTGATGATGATCTTGTCGGCGGCCCCGGGGTCGGCGGCGAGGCTGAGCGCGTGATCCAGGTCCGCGAAGTCGACGGTATGGCTGATGATGAGGGCATACTTGTGCCAATTGGCGACGAGATCTGCTGTTACGGCGAAGATCTCGGTGGGATACCCGATGGAGCCGACAAGGGTGATCTCGTTGCTCATGATGCTGAGGAAGTCCACGGGAACGGGCTTCTTGTGGACCGCGACGACGCCGACGGTGGCGCCCTTCTTGGCCAGCGCAATGGCGGTCTCGACGACTGCGGGGACGCCGGCCGCGTCGAGGTAGATGTCGGTGTCGGTCTTTCCGGGGAACATGGCTTCGCCGGTCCCGTGGATCGCGACGAGTCGCTCGGCGATGTTCTCCTCCGCGGAATTGATGACCGCGTCGGCACCGACCTGAAGCGCCTTTTCGAGACGCGATCCGATGACGTCGGCTACGACGATGTGTTGCACACCAAGTGATCTGAACGCCAGGACGGCACCCAGCCCGATGGGTCCGGCACCGAAGATGAGCACTTTGGACTCGGGTTTGGGGTTGCAGCGGTTGGCGGCGTGCAGTGCCACGGCCATGGGTTCGTTGAGGGCAGCGACTTCGAAGGGAATGTGATCGGGGATGACTTCGAGGCCTACGCCGCGCTGAGCGTCGGCGATCAGCAGGTATTCCGAGAGCCCGCCCTGGGCGCCGCCGTTGCCGATGATGTCGCCGGGCGTCGCCATCGGGTCGATGACGACGTGATCGCCGACGGCGATGCCGGTGACTTCGGAACCCACTTCGGCAACCTCCCCGGCAGCCTCGTGCCCCAGCGGCATACACCCATGGTGCGGAGGCAGACCGCCGATGGCGATGTAGAGCGCGTCCGAACCACAGATGCCGCAGGCACGAATCCGGACGAGCACGTCCCGCGGCCCGGTGACGGGCCGCTCCGCGTCCACCACGTCGGTCTTTCCGGGTGCGGTGACGATTGCTCTCAACATGGCGGGCCTTCTTTCCGGGGTCTGCGGGTGCGACTGTCGAGCGGTTGTCATCGCGTTGCTTCGATGGCGGCGGCCGCGTTGAGCACCTGAGTGCTGAGGGACCTGACCGCTGACGCGGTGAGTTCGCCGAAGGGCGCGGCGGTGATCGACATGACGACGGCCCCGTCGGGGTTGCGGATGGGCGCCGAGACGGTGGCGATGGCGACGGTCGTCTGGCTGTCGAGCTCGTCGGCCAGGTAGTCCACCACGGTCAGGTCGGCGAAGGCTTGCGCCAACCGGATCGTGATCGAGTCGCTCCCGGTGGGGGGTCCCATGGCGCGCAGGGCTGAATAGACGCTCACGTACTCGGGGGTCAGCCGTTCCAGGACGACGCCGCGGTCCCGCACCTCGGACAGCACCGCCGACAATCGGGCCCGTAGCGCACTGGAGGGCTCGCCGATGCCGTCGAGCCACCGCTGCTGATCGCCGGCGCCGGCCCAGGCCACGAAGTCTCGACCGAACGGGGCCACCAGGGGTAGCCGAAATCCGGGCTGCAGCGCCGGGCCGCGCGACGCGTCACCGGCGGCCTCGATGACGGCGATCGTGTCGGCCTCTCGACGGGCGACGAATACGGGAAGACGTGTGGCAGTGTGGAGTTCGCGCAGAACATGCTGAAAAGGGCGCTGGCCGGCGCTGCGGGTCAGAGCCAGGACGGCCGGCCCCAGCGAGTACCCGTTGGTGTTGTTATCGCGCACCGCCCACCGATGCTCGGTCAGGGTGGCGAGGATCGCGTGACAGGTCGGGCGGCTGATCTCCAGCGTGCGCGAGATCTCGGTCAATGACAATGCACCGGCGTTGTCGGTGGCCAGGAGTTCGACGATTCTGATCGCGCGTTCGGTGGGGGGCGAGGTCGCTTGACGGTCTGTGTCGTCACGGGATAGCGTCGGCCGCGTCATAATATCGAAGCGTACGTCGAATATTCGACGCTTTGCAAGTCTCGACGGGAGACGTTCATGGACACCGGTGTCTTGGAGTTCAACGACCTGGCCGCGCCACGGTTGACCGAGGTGCAGCGTCAGATCCTCGACTACACCGAGGCCCGACGGGTCGACCTCGACGTGGACCGGATGCTCGACGAGGCGGTCGCGCTGGCCGGTGCCGACGATCTCGGTGACCCCGGCGTCGCCGACCGCCTGCTCGCGTACGTGGCGGCGATCGAGGCGGACGACGGGCTGACGCAGCTGAGCAGGGGAACGCTGCGAGCGAGGGTGGTGCGACTGCTGCGCAACCGACTGTCCCTGACGGCACTGATCCGGCGCTATCCCGAGATCGAGGCGATCGAGATCGAGAAACCACTCATCGTCGTCGGGATGCCGCGGTCGGGCACCACGCATCTGGTGAACTTGCTGGCCGCCGACAGTCGGCGCCGGGCACTGCCCTACTGGGAGAGTCAGGAACCGCTGCCGCTGCCAGGTCGGGGACCCGACGTGTTCGGCGTCGATCCGCGCTACAGCGCGGCCAAGGCCGAACACGACGCCATGATGATGAGCACCCCCCACGTGGCGGCGATGCACGACCGCTTCCCCGAGGCCATCGAGGAAGAGGTCGAGATTCTCGATCTGGACTTCGCGGCCTACGTTCTGGAATGGCACGCCCGCGTGCCCGGGTGGCGCGACTTCTACCTGCACCTCGACCAGAGGGTGCACTACGCCTACCTGAAAAAGGTGCTACAGGCCTTGACCTTTCTGCGCGGGCCCCAGACCTGGGTCCTGAAGTCGCCGCAGCACTGCGAACAACTCGGGCCGCTCATGGCGACATTTCCCGACGCCACCGTGGCCTTCACTCACCGCGACCCGGTGGCGGTGATCCAATCCGCAATCACCATGATGGCGTATGCAGATCGTTTGCGTCGCAGGACCGTTGATCCTGAATGGCTGGTCGACTACTGGGCCGACCGGGTGCACCGGCTGTTGAGCGCGTGTGTGCGCGATCGGGAACTCGTGACGCCTGAGAGCAGTGTCGACGTCAGCTTCCACAACCTCAACGGACACGAACTCGACGTCATTGAGCAGCTGTACACCAAGGGTGGCGTGGAGTTGACGGCGCCGGTGCGCACGGCGCTGCGCGCGTACCTGGATGCCAATCCTCGGGGCAAGCACGGCTCGATCCGATACGACCTGCAGGGCCAATTCGGTGTCAGCCCGGACGAACTGCGGTCGCGGTTCGGGTTCTACTTCGATCGCTTCGATGTCCGGCCCGAACACGTGACCAGGAACTAGGAGTCGACGATGAACGCCAGCTCACACGACGATTTCGAACCCGTCTACCGCAGTCGACCGGGCGCCGACGCCCTCGCCCCCGCGACGGCACCCGCAGCCATCGGAATCGCGCCCGGCATTTGGGAATCCCCCGGCCTGTCCAATGCCTACCTGCTGACCACCTCCGATGGGCGGGTGATCGTCAACACCGGCATGGGCTTCGAAAGCCCGGTCCACCGAGCAAATTTCGATGCCGTCGACACCTCGCCGACGCGGTACATCATCCTCACCCAGGGGCACTACGACCACGTCGGCGGCGTGGACGTCATGCGTGACCCGGACACCGAGATCGTCGGCCAGGCCAACTGGCGGCAATGGCGCGACGACAACGAACGACTGGCGGTCTATCGATCCCACAAGAGTGCCTTCGCCTTCTCGGACACCCTCACTGCGGGCATCAGGGCCATCCAACGACGTTTCCCGGGACCACTGCCGGCGCAGGCCAGCCCCACCGTCGACGTCGAGGTCGATGACACCCGCACCCTGTCCGTGGGCGGCCGGCGGATCGAGCTCATTGCGACCCCCGGTGGGGAAACCACCGACTCGCTGGTCGTCTGGCTGCCCGAACAGTCGATCTGCCTCTGCGGCAACGTCTTCGGCCCGATCTTCGGTCACATCCCCAACTTGGTGACCATGCGTGGCGACCGCTACCGGGACGCACTGACCGTGATCTCCTCCATCGAACGGGTCCGAGACCTGCGCCCGGAAGTACTCATCACCGGACACTTCGACGCGATCACCGGCGCCGACCGCATCCATGCCGAACTCACCCGGCTTCGCGACGCCGTCGCCTACATTCACGATGAAACCGTTGCCGGCATGAACGCCGGCAAGGATGTTCAGACCCTGATGCGCGACATCGCGTTGCCACCGCACCTCGACGTCGGCCAGGGCTACGGCAAGGTCGCCTGGGACGTAAGGGCAATCTGGGAGAACTACACCGGCTGGTTCCACCACCGCTCCACCACTGAGCTGTACCCGCTCAGCCCCGCCGACGTTGCCGCCGACGTGGTCGAACTGGCCGGCGCCGACGCTCTTCTCGCGCGTGCGCAGGAACACCTTGCCGCGGGCCGCGCGGTGCGCGCGATCGCCCTGGTCGACAACGTGATCGCTGCGGTGCCCGACCACACGCAGGCCCGAGCGCTGCTGTGCGCGGCCCACGAAACACTTCTCGCCGACGCCACCAACTTCTGGGAACGGGCGTGGCTGACCAAACAGATCGAGGCACACCGATGACCGCTCATGTCACCTTCGATTTCACCGGCACCAACGTGCTGATCACCGGCGGCACAAGTGGCATCGGGTTGGCCACCGCGACATTGTTCCGGGACGCGGGGGCCGCCGTCGTCGTCACCGGAACCCGATCCGCCGCGGGGGAGTACGACGTCGACCTCTCCGGTATGCGGTATCACCCGTTGGCGTTGAGCGACGAGCAGTCCGTCGACGAGCTCGCGGCCGCCATCACCGAGCTGGACGTGCTGATCAACAACGGTGGTGCCAATTTTCCGAATGGACTCGACGAGTCCAAGCCTGACGGATTCGCGCTCTCGGTCGCGATGAACCTGACGGGAACCTATCGGCTCACCGTCGGGCTACGGCGGGTGCTGGCAGCGTCGAACCTGCCCGGCGGAGCCTGCGTCGTGAACGTGGCGTCGATGTCGGCGCTGCGCGCGGTGCCGCTGGTGCCGGGCTATTCGGCGGCGAAGGCCGGGATCATCAACGTCACCCGCAACCTCGCGGTCACCTGGGCGCCCCAGGGGATCCGGGTCAACGCGATCGCGCCGGGCACCATCGATACGCCGATGATGGCCCCGGCCAAGACGGTGCCCGACATCATCTCGGCCGAATTGGCGCACATCCCACTCGGACGGCTGGGCACCGTCGACGAGGTCGCACCGACCATCGCCTTCCTGTGTACCGAGCAGAGCGCCTATACCAGCGGTGCGGTCTTCGTCGTCGACGCCGCATCCGACTGCGTCTAACAGAGAGAAACGGACACTCACCGATGACACTGCCGCTCAAGGTTTCTGATCTCTACCACACCGGAATCGTCGTCTCGGACCTCGACGCTGAGATGGCGCGTCTCGGCGAGCTGGCCGGCTACCGCTGGACCAAGCCCATGAGCAACGACGTCACCGTCCGCATCGGGGCCGACGTCAGGCGGGTGGAGATGTCGTTCGTCTACTCGTTGCAGGCGCCGCACATCGAGTTGATCCAGGCTGTGCCCGGCACACCCTGGGTGAGTGCGCCCGGCAACGCCGTGCACCACCTGGGGTACTTCACCGATAATTTTTCCGAAACCGCGGATGCGCTGCAACGCAGCGGCTTTGAGCTGGAGGTCACGGCAGACTCGCCGTCGTCACAGCCCTCATTGTTCGCCTACTTCATCGATGCGGCCGGCATCCGCATCGAGATCGTCGATCGCACCGTCGTCGGTGACTGGGCGACGTTCCTACAACTACTCAGCAACTAGGGAGCCCGGCCATGGCCCTTGCGGTACTGCGCTTCAACTTCGCATCGCCCGGTGGCGATCCAAAGGTTCGCGGCACGCTGATCTCCTCGGCGTTGGAACTGGCCGAGTGGGGAGATTCCCGCGGCGTCTCGGTGGTGAGCGTGGACGAGCATCACGTGACCGGGCACGGCTGGAGTTGCAATCCGATCATGGCAGCGTCGATGTTCCTGGCACGGACCACCACGATGATCGCCAGCGTGGACTGCGCGTTGGGTCCGCTGTGGAATCCGGTCCGCCTCGCCGAGGACATCGCCCTGGTCGACGCGGCCAGCGGCGGCCGGCTGCACACCACATTGGGCGTGGGCTATCGACGCGTCGAGTACGAAGCTCTCGGTGTCGATTTCGACCGCCGTGGTGAACTCATGGACGAGCTGCTCGAAACGATGCTGAGCGTGTGGCACGAGGGCTCGCCGGGCGGCTCAGCGACCAGGACGCGGCCGCATCCTCCGCTGTACGTCGGCGGTGCGGTGCGTGCCACGGCGCGGCGCGCGGCGAGATTCGGACTGCCGTTGAGCCTGCCCGATCACCGGCCGGACCTGGCCTCGTACTACACCGAGCTCTGCAGGTCGGCCGGGATGCGCCCGCTGGTCATCATGCCGCCACCGGTGGTGCGTGGGATGATCTACCTGCACCCCGATCCAGACCAAGCCTGGGCCGAGTTCGGCGAGCACATCCTGTGGGAAGCCGTCACCTATGGACAATGGGCCGACGGCATAGCCCGATCCCACATGCACCTGCCCGGCGTGCAGACCCTCGAGGACGTGCGCGCCTCCGGTCGGTACCGCGTGATGACGCCCGAGCAGCTCGTCGATGAGATCAGTCAGACCCCAGACTTCGGACCGATTATGCTGCACCCCTTGGTGGGCGGCATGCCCGTGGAGCATGCCTGGCAGTCTGTGCAACTGCTCACCGATGCGGTGCTGCCAAGACTGGCCGCGATCGAAGCAGCCCAATCCGCGCCATGACGGAACTGCCGCTCGTTCACTCCATCGGCTCGGGCGTGAAGGTGACATCGACATCGCCCACGGTCATCGTCACCTGACCTTCCATCACCATCACCTGCGCCGAGACCCGTCGATCCACGGTCTGGGCCAGCTGCTGCACCGGCGCATGCGGTATCTGCACCACCGACAGGTTTGGTAGCCCCGCCACCTTGGGTCCCACGGTGCGCCACCAGGTGGCCGCGCCGGCGGCGAACGGGAACAGCAGCACCTGATCGGCCTGGCCGGCCGCCTTGCCCAAGGCGCGTTCATCAGGTTGGCCGACGTTGATCCACTCCACGATGCGGCCCGTGTAGTCGGCGAGCCGCAGGTCCGGGACCCCCGGGGTGGACAGGCCGGCCCCGAACGCCAACTCGCCGTCGACGTCGCTGAGCCGGTGTGCGCGCAGCCCAAACGCCAACAAGCGCACCACCATCCGCTCATCGGTCTCACTGGGATGACGGGCCACGGTCAGTGTGTGATCGGCGTAGTAACCGTGATCGACATCGGAGACGCCAAGTTCGACTTTGAACACTGTTGCAGAAAGGGCCACGTCATAGTGTCCACCCTGGTGGCGTTTCCCGAGCAATCAGGCCGCCCGACGCGGCCACGGCTTGGGCAGAAGACCGAACTCAGCCTTCCGTCTGGTTCACCACATTGAGCCCCAGAGATGGTGCAGCGCGGCTGAAGATCAGCAGCGCTCTGGCCAGACCGATGACGATCTCATCGCGGCCCTTGTCCAACCCGGCCATCGTGGCTTCGACGAAGGCGTCGAGTTCCATTGCGCGCGGGGGGATGCGGTCGAGATGTCGATGCAGGTCAGTCACGACGACGGGTGGGATCAACTCGACGATCTGGACGTTGGAACCTCTGAGTTGCCGCCGCAGAGCGATGGTGAAGCTGTGCACCGCGGCCTTGGTCGACGAGTAGACAGGCGCTGCGGCGAGCGGGACGTAGCCCAGCCCGGAGCCGACGTTGACCAGCCGAGCGCGGGGCTGCGCCCGCAGAATCGGCAGGAAGGCGTTGGCGACGTAGATCACGCCCTTGAGGTTGACGTCGACCTCGCGCCCAAGCTCGGCTGCATCGAGCTGAACCGACCCGGCGAAGTCGAACAGATGTTGAATGCCCGCATTGCTGATGACCGTCGTCAAGTTGGGCCACCGCTGACCCACACGCTCGGCGAGAGCCGCGACCTGCGCGGGATCGGCCACGTCGACGACTTCGGCTTCCATGCCGGGGTGCCGCGCGGCCACCGCCTCGACGCGCTCACGCCGGTGTCCAGCGATGATCACCTGGTGCCCGCGCGAATGGAGGGCGCCGGCGAGACCGGCACCGATGCCAGAGCCGCCACCGGTGATGAGCACGACCTCCGACGCGCTCACGCCTCGCGTCCTCGCGCGAGGTAGGTGTGCCCGTCGTCGCATCGTGCTCCTTTGATCGTTGCAGCGCGGCTTGGATTCACTATGCCCGCAGGGGCGGCTGATGGTCACGTCCACTCCTGGCTGTGCCACCTCCACGAGCTGTCGCGCAGGAAGTCGGCAAGGCCGCGAGGGGGCCTGCCCAGTAAGTCCTCGACATCGGTGGTGATCGGTTGGTTTCGTCCCAGCCGCGTCAGGGTGTACACCGCGGACATGAACCCGACGGTGTCCCAGCCGACGCCGCGGCGACGCAGGCGCCGCGCGAACTTGATCAGGTTGGGGTTGGTGTAGCGCACCGGGTAGCCGAGGACGTCGGTGAGTTGTTCCGCGACATCGGTCATGCTGAGCGCTTCTGGCCCGGTGAGGTGGTGAACGACATTGCGGTGCTGGTCTGGCTGTTGCAGGGCGAGCGCTGCGACGGCGGCTGCGTCGCGGGCGTCGATGAACGTCGTAAGACCCTGTCCCGCAGGGATGAACCGCTCACCATGCTCGAGGATGTCCACGCCGTGGGTGGAGATGGCGCGGTGCAAATTCTGCATGAAGAAGCTGCACCGCAGCACCGTGTAATTCAAGCCGCCGGTCCGCAGCGCCGCTTCGACCTGGTAGTGCGGGATGAAGCGGACGCGGTCGGCGCCGAACACCGACAGGTAGACGACGTGTCGAACTCCGGCGGATTCCGCAGCGGCCAGGAACGGCACGAGGGCTCGGCGCGCTGCCTTGTTGCCCGGCAAGGGAAAGAGCAGGAAGAGGGAGGTGACGTCGGCGAGGGCGTGGGACCACGTGGAGCGGTCGAAGAAGTCGAATGCCACTATCTCGGCCGTCAGATCTGGTCGCTGAGCCCGGAGATCGTTGGAGTGCCTGCCGACCACCCGCCACGGCCCGGCGCGCCCTTTATCGAGTAGGTCAACCAACTCGGCGCCAACATGGCCGGTGGGACCCGTAACCAGCAACATGGGCTCTGTCTACCAGGAGTCGCGGGACGAACCGATTGGCCCGACGAGCGGCCGGTCCGTCGGTGTCACGCCTCGCATTGTTCTCAAGTCCCGTCATGATGGGTATTCGGCGCTCAACCGGGCGTGGATCGACGGGGTCTCGTCCTGGTCGTGCGTGACGAACAGACGAGGCGTGATGGCCAGACGGACAGTGCGGGTACCGTTCGCGCGGACGGTGCCTTCTACTGGTGGGCGTGGAGGGCGGCGTGATCGATCCGAGCGGACTGCGGATGGGGACCGCCGCCGGCCGGTGGGTACTGCTTGCCACTGTGCTCGGGTCCGGCATCGTGATGATCGACAGCACCGTGGTGAACGTGGCGTTGCCGCACATCGGCGCCGACCTGGGTGCCGGCTTCGGTGGTCTGCAATGGGTCATCAACGCCTACACGCTGACGCTGGCGGCGCTGATCCTGCTCGGCGGTTCACTCGGCGACCACTTCGGCCGCCGGCGAGTATTCGTGATCGGAGTGGTGTGGTTCGCGGTCGCCTCGGCGGCCTGTGGCGTGGCGCCGAACGTCGAGACACTGATTGCCGCCAGGGCGTTGCAGGGGGTGGGCGGCGCGCTGCTCACCCCGGGCAGCCTGGCCTTGATCTCGGCGTCGTTCCGTGGCGTCGACCGCGCCGCAGCGATCGGCGCGTGGTCAGGCCTGGGTGGGCTGGCCGGTGCGGTGGGTCCGTTTGTGGGCGGCTTCCTTGTCGAGTGGAGCTGGCGGGCAGTGTTTCTCATCAATCTGCCGCTGGCCGCCGCGGTCGTCGTAGTCACCGTCCTACGGGTGCCCGAGAGTCGCGATCATCAGTCACCGCCGGGTCTGGATATCAGCGGCACGGTCCTGGCCGCGCTGGGCCTCGGCGCGCTGACGTTCGGTCTGACCAGCCTGGGCAGTTCGGGTGTCACGGCGAGCGGGTTCGTGGCGGTCGGCGCCGGGCTGCTGGCGCTGGGTGTGTTCGTCGTGGTGGAGCAACGTTCCCCGCATCCGTTGATGCCACCATCACTGTTCAGCGACAACAGTTTTCGTGTGGCGAACGCCATGACTTTGCTGATCTACGGGGCACTGGGAGTGGTCTTCCTGGTTCTGGTCTTGCAGCTGCAGACCGTTGCCGGATTCAGTCCCGTCGCGGCCGGCGCTGCCCTGCTCCCGGTAACGGCAATCATGCTGGTGTTCTCCTCCCGCGCCGGTGCACTTGCCAGCCGGATCGGGGCGCGACTGCCCATGACCCTGGGTCCACTACTGGCGGCGGCCGGACTTTTGCTGATGCTGCGTATCGGCCCGGAGGCGTCATGGCCGGCTGACGTCCTCCCCGCTGCGCTGGTGTTCGGTGCCGGCCTCGCCCTGGTCGTGGCACCACTGACTGCCGCCGTTCTCGACTCCGCACCGGATCGCCTGGCGGGAGCAGCATCCGGAGTCAACAATGCTGTCGCCCGAACCGGAGGACTGCTGGCCGTGGCCGTCCTACCGGGCATAGCGGGTATCGGCGGCACCGACTACGCCGATCCCGCTGCGTTCGACGCCGGCTTCCGCACCACCATCGTGATCGCCGCGGCCCTACTGCTGGGCGCTGGCATTCTCGCCGGAATCGGGATCAGGTCCCGCCACGCCGTCGTGGGCTCGGGAGATCGCATGCGCGTCGAAGAGCGCGTTCATTGCCAGATCAACGGCCCTGCGCCATGTCCTGACGCGTCGAGCCCGCCTGATCGGGTGTAGCGACGTCATGCGGTGTTCTCAACAAGCCGTCGCCGTCGCCGTACGCACGCAGAACCGAAGGAACGAAAGGCGTGGGTCTGATGGGCGTGCCGTGGGCAGATTCGAGAATTGTTGGCGGTCGCGTCGATGGGCGGACTCATGGACGTCCTCAACGATCGCTGGCGGCCACGGTGACGTGTGGGTTGTTGCGGATGCCTAACTTTCCATGAGTCTCTGTTTCGATGATCACCATGAGCCGCTTCGTGCGAAGCCAGGCTCACAGCCTGAAGGTTCGGCGCAGCTGCTTGTCGAATATGCGGGTAGGAACCAGCCGACGCATCACGCTGAGCTGGCGTGCCTTGACCCCGGCGGGGTAGCGCAGCTTGGGCTTGGTGTCGGTGGCTGCGGCCACGATTGCCTCGGCGACGGTCGCGGGGTCATCGCCGCCGTTGACCTGCTCAGCCACCACCTGGTTGGCGAGATTTCGCTTTCGCGTGTACACCGCCAGCGGGGTATCCGGCGCGGTGGTGTTGTCGTCGAAACCGGTTCGAGTGCCTCCTGGCTCGACGAGCAGCACCCGGATGTTGTGATCCCGGACTTCGTGGTCGACGGATTCGGAGTAGCCCTCGACGGCATGCTTGGTCGCGCTGTACGCAGCCATGAACGGTGCCGGCATGAAACCGAAGATCGACGAGATGTTGATGATCCGCCCTCCTCCCTGTGCACGCATATGCGGCAGGACGGCGTTGGTCATCCGAATGACGCCGAAGACATTGATGTCGAAGAGTCTCTGTTGCTGGGCGATCGAGTTCTCCTCGGTGGCACCGGCGAGTCCCATACCGGCATTGTTGACCAGCACATCGATACGCCCGAACTGGGCGATCACGCCTTCGATCAGCGCGGCGACGGAGTCGTCGCTGGTGACGTCGAGGTCACGGAGTGTTATGCCCGGGCGGGAAGCTGATCCGCTTGTGTTGCGGCTTGTTCCGACGACATCGAATCCGGCGCCGACCAGACCGACGGCGGCGAACTTGCCGAGACCTGAGTTGGCGCCGGTGATCAGTGCGACGGGTCGTGATGATGGCATGTTGTTCGTTCCTATCGTCGTTTGCGGTCGAGTTTTGTCATTTCGCCCGTCCGGGGCTGTCGTGTTCCCGGTCGCGGATATTCTTGTTCGCCAACGAAGTTCGATGGTCCACGACGGACAGGGCCACGCCGGCGATCGCGGTGGTGACTCCGGCGGCGGCCAGCAGTGCCCACCCGGACTGGATGGAGGCGAGTTCGGTGGGGGAGTTCGCGATGTGCGTCCCGACCACGGTGACGACGAGTGCGATGCCCAGAACTGAGCCGACCTGCCGGGCGGTGTTGATCAGCGAAGAACCGGAGCCCCAGCGTGGCCCCGGCAGCGCGGACCCGACGACCGAGGACAGTGTGGGCAGGATCAACCCGACTCCCAGTCCGGTCAGCAGTTGACCCGGCAGCAGACCGTACAGGTAGTTCTCCGATGGTCCGAGCCGCCATAACCACCACAGGGAACCGGCCGTGAAGCTCAGCGCGCCCAGAGTGGCGACAGTTCCGACTCCCAGCC
This sequence comes from Mycobacterium sp. ITM-2016-00316, assembly GCF_002968335.2. Taxonomy (NCBI): domain Bacteria; kingdom Bacillati; phylum Actinomycetota; class Actinomycetes; order Mycobacteriales; family Mycobacteriaceae; genus Mycobacterium; species Mycobacterium sp. ITM-2016-00316. The sequence goes on along the minus strand of NZ_CP134398.1, from coordinate 5,893,805 downwards.
GTGCCGCAACCCGATTGGCCACCCGAGCCACGACCACGACGACAACCGGGCCTGCCGCGAGGCCGAGGCCTGCCGCTTGCGCCGACCAGCCCCAGGTCGAGGCAAGGTAGAGCACGTTGACCAGGAGCATGCCGGCGAATCCGCACGAGAACGCAAGCATCATCACCGTGGCAAGCGCAAACTGGGGAACGCGCAGGACGGCGAGGTCCAGCGCGGGTACGGGGTGGCGGCGCGAGCGGATCACGACGGCGGCCATACCCAGCACTGACAGGGTGAGCGAGGCGAACACTACGGTTGCGGTCCAACCTCGTTCGGGAACTTCAACCAACGCGTAGGCCAATGATCCGACGCCGAGGACGAGAAAGGCGGCACCGAGCAGATCGGGTCTTCCGATCGGCGCGTTATCGACTTCACGCAGGATGCGCGCCGCGGCCACCACGGTGACGATGCCGATGGGAACGTTGACCAGGAACACCCACTGCCAGCCCGCCGCAACGAGGACTCCGCCCAGCGGTGGACCGAGTGCGGCCGCGACCGCTCCCACCGACGCCCAGGTTCCGACCGCACTGGCGCGCCGTTCCGCCGGCCAGGCGTTGAGCAGCAACGATAATGAGGTCGGTGTGACCAGTGCCGCCCCGACGCCCTGCACCACCCTGGCGGCGACCAAAGCCCACAGGCTGGGCGCCAGTGCGCATGCCGCCGAGGCGATGGTGAAGATCGCCAACCCGATGAGGAACACCCGACGATGGCCGTAGCGGTCGGCGAGGCGGCCGGCCAGCGCCAGCACCGCAGCGAAGACCACGGTGTAGCCGTTGAGGACCCAGGACATCTGACCGAAGTCGGAGTCCGTGAAGTCGGCGCTGATGGCGGGGAAGGCGATGTTGACGATGAACAGGTCGAGGGTCGCCAGGAAAGCCGCCGATGAGGTGATGACCAGGACGGCGCCCGGTCGAGCAGTAGCGGTGGTCATGCCGTGAGGTCTCCTGAGCTGTCGGCCACACCCCCTCTGGCTGTGCTTTTGTCTAGTCAGAGTCTATGCCCCTGGCTTTACTGAAGGCAAGTCAGCTGGCACCATGCAGACATGACCTCGATAACGCTCACCGGTCGGCTCAGCGACCGCGATGCCTGGTCGGCGGATGGCTGCTCCGTCGCGGCGGCTCTGGACGTGGTCGGGCGCCGGGCCAGTCTGCTGCTGCTTCGAGAGGCGTTTTACGGTGCGCGCCGGTTCGAGGAATTCTCACGCCGCGCCAAGCTCAGCGAGAAGATCACCGCCACCCGGTTGAAGGAACTCGTGGACGAGGGGCTTCTGGAGAAGCGGCCTTACCACGATCCCGGCCAGCGCCGCAGGGAGGCTTACCATCTCACCGACAAGGGGCAGGATCTGCTGCCGGCCCTGCTGGCCCTGATGCGATGGGGGGACCGTTGGGTCCGCGCCGACGGTGGTCGGGTGAAGTTGACGCACTCCGCGTGTGGGGCGCCGATCGATGTTGACATCCATTGCAGTGCTGGACATTCTGTCTCGGCGGAAGACATCGAGGCCGGGCCGGCTTAAAGTTCGAGGACCAGCCGATCACCACGCGCGCGGGAGACACAGATCATCATCCTGTCGCCCGCGGCGCGTTCCGTGGCGTTGAGGATCGAGTCGCGATGGTCGATCACTCCCGACAGCACCGTGGCCTCGCAGGTGCCGCATACACCCGCTTCGCACGACGACATCATCGGCACCCCAACGTCTTCGACGGCGTGGAGAATCGACATGTCGGCGGGAACGGTGACCGTCTGGCCGGACAGCGCAAGCTCGACCTCGAACGCGGCGTCTTCGTCGGTGCCCTCGCTCTTCCTCGGTGCGAACCGCTCCAGGTGTAGGGCTCCTTCCGGCCACTGTGCACTGGCGGATTCGACCGCGTCGAGCAACGGCTCCGGACCGCAGCAGTACACCGCTGTCCGCCGCTTCGGGCGGCCGAGCAGTGACTTCAGGTCCAGGTGTCCGTACTCGTCCTGCGGGCGTATCTCCACGCGCTTGCCGTAGGTGCTCTGCAGCTCATCGCGGAACGCCATCGATGTCCGTGTGCGTCCCCCGTAGACCAGGCGCCAGTCGGCACCTTTCGCGTGAGCGGCTGCCACCATCGGCAGGATCGGGGTGATACCGATTCCATCGGCAATGAAGAGATAGCGCTTCGACGGCACGAGCTCGAAGTTGTTGCGCGGACCGCGAATGTGGATCTTCTGCCCTTCGACCAGTTCGTCGTGCACATGCCGTGATCCACCACGGCTGTTTGGTGCGCGCAGCACCGAAACCTGCAGGCTGGACCGGTCGCTGGGGTCTCCACATAGCGAGTACTGCCTGACCAGGTTGTCGCCCAGCATCAGGTCGATGTGGGCGCCGGGGTGCCATTTGGGGGCCGGCCGTCCCAGCGGGTCACGCAATGTGAGCCTTACGACGTCCTCGGCGACGACGGACTTCTTCTCCAGCACGAGTTCGTGCTCGGTGTCGACAAAGAACATGTTCATGTCCCGCTGTATCTCCTCGCTTGCGGTCGGCTCAGGGCTTTGTCTAGGTGGGGAAGCAGCGCGCGAAAATGCGGAGAAGCAACGGGGACCCTTTGATCTTGATGCGTCGAGTCACCAGTGCCCATGGCATCGAGGCCTGCTTGTTCAAGAAACGGATCCAGGTGTCCGAGTCGGCGGTGACATGGATATCGGGTTTGCCGTGATGTCCCTCGGCCACGTCGAGTTTCCGGTCGCGAATCGTCACGGTGATCTTGCGCTGCTCGGATCCGGTGAAAGTGAAGTGGTACAGCACGGAGACGTCTTTGGCCTGCCCGCGTTGGAAGATGATCGGCAGGCCTTCGACCAGCCCATCGATGCTCGTGGCCCGCAAGGTCTGGCCGACGTGTCGTACCGTTTTGTGCGGATAGCGCCTCGTCACGAACTCTTCGGCATCGGATCCCTCGATGACGTACACGGGTTCCTCTTTTGCCTGCAGGGGACGCACCACGTCGGTCAGGTGCTTCTTGCGATCGTCGAGCCACGGCCCGAGCACGTCCTCGCCGGCGGGACACACCGACATGCAATACGCCGCCTTGTAATTGGCGCCGAAGGACAAGCTTTGCCACATGGACGCCGACTCGTTTGCGGTGACTTTCGAACGGAAGTCGCCTGCGTCCTTGCTGTCGGCGACGTCCTCGATGAAGTCGGTGAAGCCGCCCATGAATTCGCGGTAGTTGTGGCTGTAGCAGGCGGAGAAGTCGAAGTGTCCGTCGGCGGCGATCGCCCCGGTGGGGCAGGCGGTGACGCAGAGTTTGCATTCCAGGCACGGGTTGTAGTTGATCGGTTCGGAGTAGTCGCTGACCTCCGCGTCGATCAGCACGGTGCCGAGCAGGATGAAGTTCCCGAACTTCGGGTGGATGACATTGCGGTGTACGCCCATTTTGCCCAGACCTGCAGCCACCGCAACCGGCTTGTGGCTGACCACCCATGTCTTGCGGGGAAAGTTGTTCATCTCCATGGGAAATCCCATGGAGGGGTTGATCGCGCGTACACCCGCCGCCTCCAGCTTGCCCGCCACGCTGCGACCGACGTCGTCTGAATGGTCACCGGTGTGATGAAACTCCAGATTGGCCACCGATCGGGCCGGTGTGCGAATGTTCTCCCGGTTCATCCGGCACACATAGCTGATCAGCACCTTGACACCCGGTAGCGCCGCCGTGAGATCGGCCCTCTGGTCGGCGATTTCGGGGCGGTCGATGTGGACAAACCCCACATCGTCGGCGCCCGCGTCGAGAACCAATTGACGCAACCAGGACTCGTCCAACGGCTGAGCAGGAGTGGCTTCGTCACCGCGTTGCCGCACCGCGATCACATTCGGATGGTCTTCGAGCTTGTTCGGTTTGGCCACAAGGCCTCCTTCGTCGCTATGCCCGTGCTGCGGGACCAGGAGCGCTCAAGGCTCAGTCCCGACTTCGATACTGATGATCTACTCACTAGACAAGAAACTCAAGTGGTAAGTTTATAAGTAAGTCTATAAAGACGTGTTGATCACTCGGTGGATGCGACTCACGCCCACGAGGTGGCGCGCGTATGATCGGTCTGTGTCAATGTCAAAGACCTATCGTCAGAACTGCCCTGTCGCACTGGGTTTGGACACCCTCGGCGAGCGATGGACACTGCTCATCCTGCGCGAGCTGATGGGCGGCGCGCGTCGTTACAGTGATCTGCGTTCCGAGCTGCCAGGAATCGCCACAAACTTACTGGCGGACAGGCTTCGTGCCTTGGAGGACGCCGGTCTGGTCTCCCGCGCCGATCTGCCGGCACCGATCGCGCGGACGGTCTACGCACTCAGCGACCTCGGCTGGCGCAAGGTCGTCCCCGTGGTGAAGGCCATCGCCGACTTCGGGATGGATCAGTTCGATCGGGATGACTCGGAGTGGACGCCGTTGACCGGATTCCTGACTGGATTGCTCCTGGGGTTCGACTCGGCTGGTGCCAGCGGCCTTCACGCCTCGTATCGCCTGGACATCGATGGTCGCATCTTCGAATTTTTGGTCGACCACGGGCGTTTGGCCGGCGGTGACGGTGCTCCCGACGTCGACGTGACCGCGACGGCGGCTGACCTCATTACGGCCCGGCTGGCGCCATCTGCGCCGCGACGTAGGTCCGCGATCAAGCGCATGCGGTTTGAAGGAGACGATAGGGCTGTTGCCGATCTGCGGCGAGCCTTTCAGCTATCCCTGTGAGATAACAACTTCGGTGCTCGTTCAAGTTGTCCAGAGTCCGATCAAGGTCGCGGGCGGCGAAACTGTCGCCGCTCGTTCGCGATGCCCGTCAGTGTGAGTATCTGCCGGCGACGCGGGTCAGGATGTCGATGACGGCGGCAATGGACGGGCGGGTGGCGGTGCCGGTGCGGGTGATCGCTTCGACGTGGCGCGCCACATTGATGCCATCGACGGGCTTGCGGATGAGTTGACGCACCGTGGGTGCGTAGCGGGGGAGTAGCGCAATGCCGACCCCGGAGAGCACGAGCTCCTCGACGACGCGAAAGTCATTGATGCGTTGAATGATCCGGGGCTGCACTCCGGAGATGGTGGCCAGTGAACGCATCACGTCGTCGACCATGCGCCCGATCTCGACGCTGATCCAGGGGCAGTGTGCGAGCTCGTGCAAGGCGATCGACTCGTTGGCGGCCAGATGGTGGTCCGGCCGTAGCAGTAGGTCCAGCGGTTCGCGCAGCAGAAAGGTCGAGGTGTACCTGGGGCCCCAGGTTGTGGTGTCGCGTTCGTCGCGGTCGATGACGACGACATCGTGATCGACGAGGAGTTCGGTTGTGCGAGCGGCGGAGTGGTCGATATCGTGGGCTATAACCTCGACCCCGATTGCGGATGCCTCGGCGATGAGCCCGGGGAGGAGCATCGCCGCCGCAGAGGGCACGATCGCCACTCGCACGGCGCCTCGCGGGACGGTCCGGAAGGACTCCATCTCGGCGTGTGCACGGTCCAGCGCGGCGAGGATCTCATCGGCGCGCGCCACGAGCGCCTGGCCTGCTTCGGTGAGGCGTATGCGCCGGCCGTGGGGTTCGAGCAACTCCACTCCGGCCTCTCGCTGAAGTCGCTTGAGCTGCTGGGATACCGCCGAGGGTGTCAGGGACAGCGCGGCGGCTGTGGACTGCACGGTGCCGTGTGCGGCGAAGTCGCGCAACAGGCGCAGGCGTTCCACATCCATGAAGTGAACTCTAAACAATTCGTCAACAATGTGTTGCTTGTGTGAACAGTGCTGGTCCACCCATGCTTGCAGCGTTCGACGAGAGCAGCAGCGCGTGTGAAAGGAGACTCGTTGTCATGGGTGTAGTGCTGATCAGCGTTGCGGCGCTGCTGTGGGCGTGGGCGATCGGCGAGGTGATGTCCCTGGACGACCAGCATCTGCCGGCCAGTGAAAAAGGGACGTGGTTGGCGGCAGTCATGGTGCTACCGGTGGTGGGTGCGCTGGCATGGCTGCTGATCGGCCGGCGTGCAACGCAGACGAGTCGGACTGCGGACCAGCCGACTGGCATCGATTACGGCCCCTCTGTGTCCCGCGCGAGGCTGCGGGGCCGGGGTGATCACCGCCTCCGGAACTGCTAGGCGATCAGTCCGCCGTTCAACGGGCCGATATGGCCCGGATCTCCCCGTCGCAGGCAGCGTTGGACCGGTAATGTCGGATGCCGATGCCGGAAAGTCGCCGACCGTGACGATGCCTCCGCCTGGGGTGTCTAGCGGCGCCGGCTGGCTCGCCCACGGCTTTCACATCGACGTCCACTCGCACACCGATGGTCAACTCGTGTACCCGGCCTCCGGGGTCTTGTCCACCACCACCGGGCGCGGCACCTGGGTCGCGCCGGCCAACCGGGTGACATGGACGCCACCGGGTTTCGAGCACTCCCATCGCTTCTACGGACGCACCGATGTCCGGCTGGTCGTCATTCCGGCGGAGCTGTGCGGCGCGCTCGTGGCGCACCCCGGCGTGTTCGCGGTGAATCCCTTACTGCGAGAAGCGCTGCTGGCGCTGAGCGAACGGCAAGACGCGACGTCCGGTGGCTACGAACGGCTGCGCGCGGTGGTGATCGACGAGCTCGCCGAGGCCCCCGATCAATCGCTGCACCTGCCCGAACCGCGCGATGACCGGCTGCGCGCCGTCACTGATCTGCTACGCGCCGATCCCGGCCAGAGCGCGACCCTGATCGAACTGGGTCGGACCGCCGGCGCGAGCGCGCGGACCCTGAGCCGGCTGTTCCATGACGAACTGGGGATGAGCTTTCACCGCTGGCGAACGGTCTTGCGCATTCACCATGCCTTGATCGACCTCACCAACGGCCTGTCCGTTACCGACACCGCGATGGCGTGTGGGTGGTCCAACCCGACGAGCTTCATCGAGGCTTTCACCGCCGTCGTGGGCCAGACCCCAGGTCGCTATCAGGCCGGTCTTCGCGTCAGTCAGTAACGGCACTTCTCGGCTCTCGCCCGATCTGGCGACTTTCCGGTATCAGATGTCCATTTGCCGGTTGGCGGCACAGCCGGCAGAGCCGACAGTGGAGGCACACGACACGGGGTGCGCCTTGGCCGCCTGATCTCGATCGATACCCGGAAGAGGTGGGGATGTATGCAATCAACCAAGAAGATCCTGGTGTGCGGCAGCGGCGTTGCCGGCCCCACGTGCGCCTACTGGCTGCACAAATACGGGTACTCCACCGTCATCGTGGAAAAGGCACCGGCTTTGCGGGACGGCGGTCAAAACGTCGACATCAAGGGCGCAGGTCAACACGTCATCGACATGATGTCACTCGCCGAAAAGATCGAAGCCAAAAACACTCAGGAATGCGGCCAGAAGTATCTCGACGCCGCCGGGCGTGTGGTCGCCGTTCTGCCCAAAGGCGCGCTGGGATCGCTGACGAATGATTTCGAGATCTTGCGAGGCGATTTCGCTCAGGTGCTCTTCGAATCGACAAAAGACGACTGTGAATACCGCTTCGGGAGGTTCATCACCGCGCTCGAAGAGAAGCAGGACGGCATCTCGGTCACCTTCGACAATGGCGAGGTCGAGGATTTTGAGCTGGTCATTTGCGCCGAGGGCATCCATTCCTCGACCCGAGACATGGTCATGGCCGGGCAAACTCGTTTCCGCTACCTCGGCGCCTATATGGCGTTCTTCAAGATCCCCCGACGCGTCGAGGACGATCGGTGGGCTTATTCGGTGAACGGCTTTGGCGGAACATTCATCACCCTGCGGCCGGGCAACGAGACAGAGACCACTGTCCTCGTCACTTTCCTCAGACGAGACCCCGGCATGAATGGGGACACGCCAGCAGCGCGAAAAGGCTTGCTGCGCCAAGCCCTTGAGGGCCGGGGCGCGATTGCTGATCGCATCACCGCGAATTTGCACACAGTCGACGACTTCTACTTTGGGCCGATGAGCCAAGTGCAAGCGTCCACGTGGTCACAGGGGCGGATTGTGCTGTTGGGCGATGCCGCTTTCTGCCCGACGCCGTTCACGGGGGCAGGCACGGCGTTGGCGCTGGTGGCGGCGTATGTGCTTGCCGGCGAGATCAAACGGAGCGACGATCACTCGCAAGCTTTTGCCGTCTATGAAAGGCTTGTGCGCCCGTATGTCGAAGCGTCGCAGAGCACGTTGAATCCACGCCGCATACGGCTGATGCACCCGACAAGCCGGTGTGGAATCAACCTCACACATCTGGCGCAGAGACTCATGGCGAGCAGTGCCGTGCAAAGCCAATTCAGGTCAAACGCCGCGAAGCGCGCACAAAAGATTGCCGATGATTTCCACTTTGCCGACTACTCGTGAGAACGAGCCCTCCCGGGCGGCAATAGCTGCGGTTGGCGTCGCGTTCACCGTAGCCCACATCGCGGCATGCCTTGCCGCCACGACGTTTTCGTGCGCGATCCTGCTACAGGAGACGGCAGGTCCTGAGGTAGCTGAGGAACGAGGCCTGTAGGCCGGTGATGTGTGTCTCGCGCAGGATCTCGCCGGTGACCGCTTCGCCCCGCGAAGTGAGGCGGTGAAGGACGGTGGCGGCATTCCTCGCGAGGCTTTGGTAGACGGCGAGGTCTCCGAGAAGTTCTCGTTCGTTGATGGTCACGTGAAGCTTGGCGTCGCGCTGGCTATCGCCCATGTCGTGGAGCTGGGCGAAGATCTGACTGTCTTCGGCGATGACGCCAGGGCTGCCCGCTCCGATGCTCTCGAAGAGCGTGGCGCCGGTGAGCCAGGCGTAGAGAGTGAAGAGTCCGCCGTAGGAGTAGCCGAAAAGGCCGTGACCGCTCGCGGCTGTGCCGTAGTCGCGTTCGATCCGCGGGTGCAGTTCCGCGGTGAGGAAGCTCAGGAATGCATCGGCGTGGGTGTCGCGTAGTTCGGCGAGGTAGGCGTCGGCTTCTTCGCGTGTCCGCATGCCCGCTTGCAGTCCCATCTCCACGGCATCGATGAGTTCCTTGGCGATGGGTTCGCCGGGTGGCACGAAGTCTCTGTTGCGCAGCCGATCCCAGTCCTGCGCTTCCTCGCCCGCGTAGCCGACACTGACTTGGATGTAGGGCTGGATCCGTTGCATGGGGTCCATCTGGGTGACGATGAGCGGAGCGGTCAGGCCCACAGCGAAGTTGCCGTCGAGGACATACACGACGGACGCCTGTGTCGTGGCGGGGTCGTATCCGGGTGGCGTCGTGACCCACACGCCGTAGTCATACCCACCGCTGGAACGCATCTCGAAGTAGTCGGTGCCGGCGAGACAGCCTTGCCACATGGAGCTCATCGAACGTCCTTTTCCATTGGTAAAGTCTTATCCAATGGATAAGCTGTGGGGGTGATCTTGTCAAGCGCGGAACGCAGAGGCGACGCCCGCGACCGACTTCTGGCTCGGCTTCTCGACGCCTACGGCGAAGAGCTTCCCTCGCCGGAGGTGTCGCTGCGTGAGGTCGCCGCACGGGCCGAGACCAGCCACGCCCTGCTGCGGTACCACTTCGGGTCCCTCTCCGGTGTCTTAGCGGCCATGCTCGCGGTGCAGCGATCTCGCGACAACGAGGCGCTACTCAAGACCGCCCAGCAGGGCACCTTTGACGACCTCGTCGCGGCGATCTGGCGGGCCTACACCCGCCCGGAGCAGCTGCCGCGTGTCCGCGGCTTCTTTCACGTCGTAGGACTGGCCGCGTATGACCCGGACAGCTTTCGTGAGTTCATCGACTCGCTCGGCGACTTGACCACAATGCTGGCCTCGCTCGCGGAAAGCGAAGGGCACGGCGCCGAGGAAGCACTGAGCATGGCCACCGTCGCGACTGCCGCAATCCGTGGCCTGCTGTTACAGGAAGTTCTGACTTCAGCGGCTCATTCGCAGGACGCGATCTCCTTGATCCTGCGCATGACCAAGAGCCGATGAGCTCCCGCACACACGCCCCAGGGTTGGGCGAGCACGGCTCATCTGACCGCGCGCCGCACGCGAACGGCCGCGCTCACGGTCAGTGCGATGACTGCACCGACCGCCGCGGCACCAGGTAGCCAGACACCGTTCAGTTGCTGAATAGACTTTTGTCGCAGCCGAATCCGCACGCCGAAGGACGCGTGATGTGCCTAACACCGCTGGCAGGTTTGGCCGTGCCCTGATCGTGTCGCAGACCTGTGCTCAGATCTTCTCTGCCTCGACGAGGTCGTGTGGCACGACCGAGAACGTGCGGCCGGTGGGTCGTAGGCCGGCGCCGGTGAGCAGTGCCGACAATTCGTCCAGCGAGCGCAGACGTCCACCGTCCCGTTGGGTCAACGTATGCAGGTCGAGCAGCGGTGAGAACGGATTCGGGCGATTCCGTGGCTGCAGGTACTCGATCACCACCAGCCTGCTGCCGACGGGCATGCTCGCCGCCACCGCGTCGAGGATCTTCGCGCAGCGTTCGTCGTCCCAGTCGTGCAGCACATCCTTGAGCAGGTAGACGTCGGCGGTGGCGGGCACGGCGTGAAAGATGTCGCCCTCGACCCGGTCGATGCGGTCGGCAACCGCGCGCTCTGCCAGTAAACCTTCCGCCTCGGCGATCATTCCCGCACTGTCGACCAGAAACCCGCGCAGGTTCGCGGGCGACTCGGCCACGATGACCGACAGCAGCGTGCCGATCCCACCGGCCACGTCACACACCACGGCCCGGTCCGGCCACGGATACACCCGGGCGATGGCGCGGGCACTGATCTCGGTGGCCTGGCGCATCGTCGCGGCGAACACCCGTTGCTCGTCCGGGTGCGTGGCAAACCACTCCCAGACCGACATGCCGTGCACGATCTCGAACGCGCTGCGGCCACTACGCACGCTGGCGGCCAGCCCACCCCAGGCGTCGACGGTCGACCGCATTCCCTTGTAGCGCATCCAGGCTCGCAGCGACGCAGGGTGGTCGCTGCGCAACACCGCTCCCATCCGGGTCAGTGCCACCGCACCGGTCCGGCGATCCATCGTGCACAGGTCGCACGCGACGGCACCGCGTAGCAGGCGATGCGTGGTCTCGTCATCGCAGTCGATCCGGGCGGCAATCTGCTGTGCGGTCATCGGCCCTGCGGCGAGCACATCGGCAATCCCGAGTTCGGCTATCGCTGCGGCGATCTGGACGCCACCGACACCCTCGCCGAGGTCCAGCATCGCGATCTGAGGCGGCACCAGCCTGTCCGCCAACTGTTTGAGCAGGCGTCGCAGCGCGAGCGTGGCCAGTACCACGGGTATAGGCGTCGATGCCATCCGTGCAGGCTACGCCCTGGAGCGTCCTGGCTTTGCGGTCCTGACGGAAAAAACTGTGCAGCAACTACTTTCAGGTCGTGGCATCGATCGCGCCAATCGTGATCGCGAAGGGGCCCTGCTGTTTGTCCAGAATGTAGACCGCCACTTCGTCGATGAGCGAAGGGTCCAGTGCCTGCGGAGCGTCGGGCGCCGGATCCAGGCGCATGCCGACCGGCTCGAACCCCTCGATGGGCAGCTCGTAGACCCGGGGGACGGCGGCCTCGGTGGGGAAGCGCTGAGCGTAGGACCACGGTTGCCCTGCAATGCCCAGCTTCAACAGGTAGGTCTTTCCGTCGCCCAGTGCGTGCACGCGGAGCGACTTCGCGCCTGTTGCTCGCCGCCCGATGTCGGGGTCCTGCGGACTGCGGGCCGAGGCGAACCCGCCATTGTTCTCCAGCGAGAGATTGCCGGAGAACACGAGGCCACCGTCGCCGAATGCGATCTTGGAGGTGGACATTCCGCCCATGACAGGGTCGTTGACGGTTGTCCAGGTGGCGACCTCGCCGGCATCGTCGAGGTCGACGAGTACCGACGAGCGAGGAGTCTCCGGCGCGTTCGTCGTCTCGTCTGCGTTGGCGGATCGCTCGGTGCTTCCGCACGACGCAGCCAGAAGCGCCGAGCACGCGACGACGATGCCGACCAGCAGACGCTTCAACACCGGCTCGGACCGGAGGCCATCTCGCGGCTGCGCATGGGCATGCCGTCGACCACGGCATAGACGGCTTGAAGATCCGGTACCTGGTTGACGCGCAGCTTCTCGCCGCCGTCCTTTCCGATCAACAACACGCTGAAGGCGTTTTCCTCGATCGCATACTGGTTTGCCAGCCGCTGTGACGCATCGGCGCTGAGGACGTGGCCATCGAGCGTGCTGGTGCCCTCGGACACCACCAGGCCGATCACCATGTCCCGAGCGACAAAGTCGCATCGACTGGCCTCGATTCTGGTCAACGTTTCCACGAGCCGCGGATCGCTGTTCGTGGGCGCGAACAGCAGCAGGGGACGATTCGTCCAGCGATAGTCACTGAGTTCGGCAGCCCCGGCGGTACCCGATCCGAGGACGGCGCACATTGTCAAAGCACTGAGCATGAGCGCCAATCGTCGGCCCCTGCGCTTCGCTGCCATAGTCTTCTCGACTTTACCGACGCATGCCGGGTTGTCGAAGTCGATGCTCCCGAGGAGATCCTCGCCCGCACCGACGCCGCGCTGTCGATCTGACCGGCCACCCGTTCCAGCACCACAGGGCTGCTGCCCGTTTGGCGACCCGCGCGGTTGGGCACACATTGCTGAACGGCAATGTGAGGAGTTCTGATGGCGATCTGCGATACCTGCGGCAACGACTACGACAAGGCCTTCTCGGTGACCTTCGCGGACGGGCATTCGGCGACTTTCGACAGCGTGGAATGTGCCGCCGTCCAGCTCGCGCCCGATTGCGCGCACTGCGGCTGCCGGATCCTCGGCCATGGAGTGGAGGCGGACGAGGGCATCTTCTGTTGCGCCCACTGCGCGCGCAAAGCGTCCGGCGCCGACATCAACGACCGCTACCCGGTGCCAGCGGGCGCCTGAGGCTGCGCACATCTCGGGGCAGAGTCGGCGCGTCAGCTGTTGCCGTGCGCGGTCCTCGCCTGTAGCCAGTGCTGCACCAGTCCACCACTGTGCGCTTCGACGGACCGGAGTTCGGTGAGCGTCGGGTGCCCGGCAGCGAGCAGCGCGCTGTCGGTGCCAGGTTCGGGATCCTCGTTCATCTCGAACTCGGCCAGCCGGACGTCGCCATCGCGAACTTCGTCGACACGCGCCTGCACCGCTCCGCCACGCGCCAGCGCGGCATGGTGGATGGGTCCAACTTCGGCCCCAGGGCGGTCAGGAACGTTGAAGGACAGCACGGTGGCCTCGGGCGCATCGAGTAGCAGCTGCAGCACCGGAGCCACGAGATCGGCGGCAGTTCCCCAGTGCCGCTGCCCGCTGGGGTGCAGCGCCACATCCAAAGAAACCGCCAACGCACGAACGCCGTTGGTCTTCGCGGTCAACGCCGCGCCGACGGTGCCCGAATGCAGTACCGCCTGACCGACGTTCGCGCCATGATTGATCCCGGACAGCACCAGGTCCGGACGTGGATCGAACCAGCCGTTCAGCGCCGCAGCCACGATGTGTCCGGGTTGCGCCTGGACCGCCCATGCTTCGATGCCGTCCAGGCCGGGCACCTCTCGGCGCTCGATGACCGTGCGACCGTCGCGCCGGACCGCGGCCAGGGACGCACTGGCGCCGCTGGCCTGCTCCGCGGGTGCGGCCACGATCACGTCCAGTCCCGCCTGCCGTGCCGCGACCGCCAGCGCGTGCAGTCCGGCCGAGTCGATCCCGTCGTCATTGGTCACCAATGCGCGCGGCACCCGTCGTCCTCCCTCTCGTCCTATCCCCACGAGCGCAGCTCGACCCGTGCGGCGAGCGTCTCCACGGCCTGCGCTCCGCCGGTGCCCAAGCCGTGGCGCACCACATTCAGCGCCCCGCAAGCCGCGCCGATCTGCAACGCTTCGCGCAGCGAACGTCCGCTCGCCAGCGCGGCGACCATGCCTGCCGTCATCGAGTCCCCGGCACCGGCCGGGTCGGCCGGCTCCAACTTGGGCATCTCGACCTCTAGGACGGCACCGCCTCGCGTCCCGTCGCCCGCTGCGTCGTGTTCGTCGAGCAGGGCCAGGGCCGGTGCGGCCCCGGACCGTGACACGACGATCGTTCCCGCGCCTTCGTCGCGCAGCGATCGCATGGCCGCGACCAGGTCTTCGGCATCCTCGGACTTCGCCCGGCCGTCGTCGAGCAGTTCCTCGTGACTCACCTTGATCAGATCCGGCCCACCCGCGAGGACCGCCTCAAGTCGCTCGCCGGCGAGATCGGCGGCGACTTTGCACCCGTTGGCACCGAGGTCGGTGGCCAGGCGCCGGTAGAGGTCGGCCGGAACCACCCGGTCGTCCTGCGGCCCGGACAGCAGCACCCACCCGTGAATGAGACCGTCGGTCAGGGTCAGTTCGTAGAGCGAGTCGAGCTCGTGGCGGTCCAGCGGGCTCCCGGGGCTCTCGGCGATGATGTCTCGATCGCCCGAGCGGCGATCGTGCACGTATGCCCCGTTGCGTGCGCTGACCGCAACGCTTCGCACGGTGACGTCCGCTGTCGGCAGCAGATGGCCGAGCACGGAGCCGGTTTCCCCGCCGAGTGCGGCACACAGCACGGTCGGCACGCCGAGCGAGGACACCATGCGTGACTGCCACACGCCCTGTCCCCCCGCGTGCACGTGAATGTCGGCCTCACCGGAACGGTCCTCGACGGTCACGGTCAGCACGGGTGACGGGGCGAAGATGACCACGGTGTGCGGATGCTTCGACGCGGCTGTGGGATCGGTCTGGTCGTGCGTGTGCCCGGAGGTCTCCGTACTCGTCATGGATGGGTGAGTACCCACTCGGCGCATTTGTGCACCGACGCCGGGAACGTCGGTCCGAGTCGTTGACTGGCCGCCGGGTGGCCAGTTCGGTACGCGCAAAACGGCACGCGAACCCTCAACCCGGCGTTAGTCTCCACGAAAGTTAGCTTCATTCACTATCGCAAAGGCGCTGGGGAAATGGTGGAACGACTAACTGCGTGGGTCGGTGCCGGGCTTTTGTCCGGCGGGGTCACTGCTGCCGTATTCGCGGGTGCAGGTGCTGCTGTGGCGGACGATGCGTCGAGCCCGCAGAGCGGTTCGTCCACAAGCCCTGCGGCCGACGGCCCGACAACGGGCACCGTCCGTGGCCCCCGGCTCACCACCGTCCGAGACGTCGCGCAGAGTGAAAAGCCCGACGCCGATCCGGACTCGGGCACTCCCGTGGCGGAATCTCCCGAAATCTCCTATCCGGCAGACGGGCTCACAGAACCGCCGAAGAAAAAGAAGAGGAACCTAACCGTCAGGACCGCCGCGGTGACGGCGCCACGGTCGCACTCTGTGCCGGCGACCTCCTGGGCGCTCAGGCCGACCCTCGCGGTAGCCGCCCAACCCGATCCCGCCGCGCGCACCCCAGGTGTGGCTCCACCGGCGCTGACCGATATCGGCTCCGGTGGCGCGGCAGCGGCGCGCGTCTCTGCGCAGCCGACCGTATCGCTGGCTCTGGCCACACCCGAGGCGGCGGCGCCGGTGCAGGCCGCCGCCCCACGCACGCCGTCACTGCTGGGCTGGGTCCGCAGTGTGGCCAACGCCGTCGTCAGCACCGTTGGCTCGCTGGCCGTGAACACCATTCAGGCGCTGGAGGCACTGGTTACCGGTCCGCCGTCGCTGCCGCCGAACAGCAACGTGACGGTGCGAAGCTCCTCCATCGTGCTCTCCAACGGGCAGCGGCTGAAGGCGAACTGGTACTACCCCGAAGGGGATGTGGTGCCGGACAAGCTGATCGTCCTGCAGCACGGGTTGTTGGCGCTGGGCCCGATGTACAGCTACACCGCGGCGGACCTCGCCGCGTCGACCGGCAGCATCGTCGTCACGCCGTCGATCCCGTCGAACATTTTCGCCGGCGATGACCACTGGCTCGGCGGTGAAGGCATGGCGAAGGCCATCGCCGATCTGTTCGTCGGCGAGCGGACGGCTCTGACCGACAGTGCCCTCGCCGCCGGCTTCGCCACCCGTTACGGCTTGGACCCGACCACCGCACAGCTGCCCGAGAAGTTCGGTCTTGCCGGCCATTCCCTTGGCGGGCAGCTGGTTTCGGCCGCCGCCGGCTACTTGGTCGACAACGGTGCCGTCGACAACCTGGTCGGAGTGATCACGCTGGACGGGGTCCCGACCGGCACGACGATGGTCGACACCTTGGCCAAGTTGGCCGCCTATGAGGATGCCACCGGCCGCTTCATCCCGATCCGCGAGATCGGTGCACCCTCGAACTTCCTGAACTCGACGAGCAACGTCAAGGAGGCGCTCAACGAGGCGCGCCCGGGCCGGTTCAACGGGGTGGTGCTCAAGGGCGGTGTGCACATGGATTCGATGCGGGGCGGCAACCCGATCATCCAGTTCTCCGCCTTCATCGCCGCGGGCTTCCCGAAGCCACAGAACCAGGCTGCGGTGACGGTATTGGCCACCACCTGGTTCGACGAGTGGTTCTCCGGGGACACCGACAACGGTGACGATCTGCTCCCGGGATCGACTCTGCCCATCACGACGCAGAAGGGCACGGCTCAAGGCGTGGTCATCGGTCGCGCCGCTGTCTCGGCATTGCCGGTGAGCCGTTTCGTCACCGTGGCGGTCTGACGGCTAGCCGATCACCGTCGCGGTTAGTCTGCAGGCATGGACCCGCGCGAGTCGGCTGACGGCGCGGTCGCCGGAAGGGGTGTCGCGGCCTCGCTGCTGGGGGATGTGTCCAGCCTGGCCGACGACATGCTGAACTACCTGGTCGATCGGATACCGGAGGTCGGCGGCGATACCGAGCTCCGTGGCCTGACCCTGGGCTCATGCTCGTCGAATCTTGAAGCGGTCCTTTCGATGTTCCGTCATGGCATCGATGTCGCGGCGGCGGAGGCACCGGTCACTGCGCTCGAGCACGCGCGGGCCATGGCAGCGCGAGGGCACAGCGTCGATGTCATGTTGCGGTTCTACCGCCTGGGTCATGAGTACTTCACCGAGAAGCTCTCCGACTCGCTCATGAACTGGATAGACGATCCCGCTGTGGCACTGCGCACCTTCGCCGAGCTCGAGCGCTTCGGGTTTCGCTACATCGACCGCATTTCCTCGCTGGTGGCGGCCGAGTATGTCGCCGAGCTCGACCGACGGCAGAACCAGGCGAGAGCCGATCGCGACGACGTGGTGCGGGCACTGCTGGCCGGTGAGCGGGTCGACAGCGCCCGGGCCGAGCGTGTGCTCAGCCACCGGCTCACCGGCCGGCAGATCGGATTCGTGTGTTGGGTCAAGGACCGCGGTGTGGACCTGGAGGGATTCGCCAAGCACGTGGGCCGCCATCTCGGAGACGGTCATCCGCTCGTCGTGGCGGACGGACCACTCGCGGTGTGGGGGTGGTCCTCGGCCACGGACGAGAGGGCGGTTTCGCTCGCACGTTTGGCGGCGGAGTTCCCGGGCCCATCAGAGCACGTGCATCTGGCGGTGGGCTCACCCCATCCCGGCGCCGCGGGTTTTCGCGCGACGCACCTGGAGGCGGTGCGCACGCGGCGAGTCGTCGAACTGTCGGGGCGCGGGGCGCCATCGATCACCGAGTTCGGCGATGTCGCGTTGGTGGACGCCGTCGCGCGCGACCTCGATACGGCACGGTCTTTCGTTGCGGCACAGCTCGGTGACCTCGCGCTCGACGGCAGCAAAGAGCGCGGTGAGCGCGCCGCTCTGCTGGCTGTTCTCGACGCGCAGGGGAGTCTGACCGCCGCCGCCCGCACGTTGGGAATCCACAAGAACACGGTGCTGCAACGGGTGCGTCGTGCCGAAGAGCGCCGGGGCCGGCCCGCGACGGTCAAGGTCGCCGAACTGCACGCGGCCCTACTCGTGTGCGACGTGCTGGGAGCCTCGGTGTTACCCGGGGCCTAGCCTCGCCACCGGGGGTTGGGCCGTGCCGCGATGTGCTGCCAGCACATCGCGGAGGGCTGTGAGGGCCTTGTTGACGTTGTCGGCCGTTTGTAGGTTGGGCATCTCATCCGCAGCACGATCGAGGAGTCCGATGTTCACCACGACGGAACACTCACACTCCCAAACCCGTGCAGCGGGCTCGCCGCACGCCCTGCCTGATCCGGGTGAGCGGGTGCCGGCGCTGTCCTGGCCCATCGTCGGCATCTTCACCTTCGCGCTTGCGCTCTTCGGCGCGTCAACATGGGCCGCTCTCACCGACACGTTGCCTGCGGTCGTCACCATCGCCGCCAGCGCCGTCGCGATTTTCGTGTTGTTCACCGTGTTGCACGACGCGTCGCACTACTCGATCAGCTCCAGGCGCTGGGTCAACGTCGCGTTCGGGCGTGTCGCGATGTTCTTTGTCTCGCCGCTGATTTCGTTCAAGTCCTTCGCGTTCATCCACATCGAGCATCACCGCAACACCAACGACGGTGACGCCGACCCCGATCATTTCGTGAGTGCTGCGCCGTGGTGGCAGCTGCCCATCCGCTTCCCCGCCATGGATCTGCCGTACCTCCGCTTCCTGGTGCGCCACTGGCGCAAGCGGCCACGCGCCGAGATCGCGGAAACGGCAGCGTTGATGGCGGTCGCGGTGACGGTCATCGTGTCGGCCGCCGTCACCGGTCATCTGTGGACGCTCGCGGTGATCTATCTGATTCCCGAGCGGGTGGCCATGGCCGTGCTCGCCTGGTGGTTCGACTGGCTGCCGCATCATGACCTGGAAGACACCCAGCGCGAGAACCGCTACCGTGCGACCCGCAACCGCGTCGGCTCCGAGTGGATCCTGACCCCGCTGCTGCTGTCACAGAACTACCACCTCGTCCACCACCTCCATCCCTCCATTCCGTTCTACCGGTATGTCGCTGCGTGGCAACGCAATGAAGCCGCCTACCTGGAGCGCGACGCGGCAATCAGCACTGTCTTCGGTCAACAGCTCGACGCCCCGCAGTACCGCGAGTGGAAACGCCTCAACGGGAAACTGGCTGCGCTGCTGCCAGTCCGCACGCCACGCTCTGCGGCGACGGGCAGTGTCGGTACGCATCCGATTGCGGTCAAGAGCGTCGAGCGACTGACGCCGGACAGCGTCAAAGTCAGTTTCACTGTTCCCGATCACCTCGCCGACCAGTTCCACTTTCAGGCCGGCCAGCATCTGACCGTGAAGCACCGTATCGGTGGGGACGTGGTCCGGCGAAACTACTCGATCTGCACGTCGGCCACCTCGGGAGAACTCGCGATCGGGGTGCGACACATTGCCGGTGGGGCGTTTTCCACATTCGCGGTCGAATCTCTGCGCGCCGGTGATGTCCTGGAACTGATGACACCCACGGGTCATTTCGGTGCAGCCCTTCACCCGCTCGCTCGCCACGACTATGTCGCGGTGGCGGCCGGCAGCGGCATCACGCCCATCCTGTCGATCGTGCGCACCACCATGGAGATCGAAACCGAGAGCCGCTTCACCCTGTTCTACGGCAACCGAACCGCTGACTCGACCATGTTCGCGGCCGAAGTCGACGAACTCGAAGCGCGATATGCCGACCGGCTGCGCATCTTTCACGTCCGCTCTACCGAGGCGCACCATCCGGAATATCTTCGCGGGCGTATCGACCTGGCGATGATCCTTCGGCTGCTCGGTGGTGAGATCACCTCGGTGGACCGCTGGTACCTCTGCGGCCCAAGTGATCTCGTCACGACGCTGCACCGGGGCCTCACGTCCGAGGGGGTACCGTCCGAGCGGGTGCAGCTCGAACTGTTCCGCGGCGCCCCACAACCCACGCACGTCGGCGCGTATCCCGAAGCGCAGGTGAGCGTCACGCTGTCCGGGGCGACGCAGACCGTGGAACTCGTCGCCGGTGAGTCCATCCTCGAATCCGCCCTGAAGAACGATATCGACGCGCCCTATGCCTGTATGGGCGGCGCCTGTGGCACATGCAAAGCCAAAGTGCTGTCCGGAGCGGTGTCGATGGAGCAGAACTTTGTGCTCGACAAGGCCGAGCTCGAAGCCGGGTTCATCCTGACATGCCAGTCCCATCCCAGCACCGCAACGGTCGCCGTGGACTACGACGCCTGACCCGGGTGTGCACACCGGTCAGGTGGCGAACACCGCGCGCACCACGGACTCGTCTCCGTCGATCTCGACCAGTCCAAGCGCCCGGGCGTCGTCCAAAGTGAGGGCCCCGGCGGCGAGGCCGAGGACGTAGGCCGGTTCGGCGCGGACGGTCGCATCGAGATCGCCGCCCTGGTGCGTGCCGACCTCGAAGCCGGCCCGCGTCGCGCGAAGCGTCAGTACCTCACCGATGTCGAGGCCGACCGTCGCCGAGGACCGGACCTTGACCCGGGCGCCGAGCAGGGCGGGAATGGCGAGCGCGAACCACTCGGGGCGGAAGGAATCGCCCTCGGGGCCGCGCACCATCAGCGGGGTGGACCAGGCGATCAGGTTCTCGATCGGCCGGCGCAGTTCGGCCCCCCACGGGGTGAGGCTGTACTCGACCGCACTGCCTTCACCGGCCAACCGCCGCTCGATGACACCCGCGGACTCCAGGTCGCGGAGCCGGTCGGCGAGCAGGTTGGTCGCGATACCGGGCAAGCCGTTGACGAGGTCGCGGTAGCGGGCGGGGGAAATGAGGAGCTGCCGGACGATCAGCAGGTTCCACCGATCGCCGACGACCTTCGAGTGAGCGGGCCAGCCCGCAGTACTGCCCATAGCTACGCATCGGATCCTCCAGCACTTGATTTTCTCAAGTCTATATGAAAACTTCAAGCAACAGAAAAGGTTGGCACGCCAGGAGGCATCATGACCAAATCCACCAGGAGCACGCGGCCCGACTGGGTCGATGACGACCTGTTTCCGTTCCAGAGCCGCTTCGTCGAGATCGACGGGCACACCGTGCACTATGTCGACGAGGGTTCCGGGCCGACATTGCTTCTCCTGCATGGCAACCCGACCTGGTCGTTCCTCTGGCGTGACGTGATCGCCGCGCTGCGGGACGACTTCCGCTGCGTCGCAATGGACTACCCGGGGTTCGGACTCTCGGAGGCCAAACCGGGATACCGCTACCTCCCCGAGCAGCACACAGACGTGGTCACGGGCTTCGTCGACGCCCTCGGACTGGACCACGTGACGCTGGTCGCCCAGGACTGGGGCGGCCCGATCGGCCTGACGGCCGCACAGCGGCGGCCAGACGTCTTCGAACGGCTGGTACTCGCCAACACCTGGGCGTGGCCGGTCAACGGCGTGCTGCACTTCGAAGCCTTCGCCCGGATCGTGGGTGGGCTCCCGATGCGATTCCTGGTCCGGCAGTTCAACCTCCTCGTCAACGCCTTCATCCCCACCGGTCACCGCCGGCGAACCCCAACCTCCGCCGAGATGGCCCACTACCGCCAAGCGCTCGGCACCGCCGAGCGACGCCACGCCAGCGCCGTGCTCCCTGGCCGGGTGCTCGCCAGCCACGCCTTCTTCATCGACCTCGAGGCGGGCCTCGCCGACCTCGCCCACCTGCCCACCCTGATCGTGTGGGGCGACGCCGACATCGCCTTCCGTTCCCAGGAGCGTGAGCGACTGGAAGCCACCTTCACCGATCACGAGACGGTCATCGTCGAAGGTGCCGGCACCTACGTGCAGTCCGACGCACCCGAGGAGTTCGTCGCCGCGGTCCGCGGCTGGGCGGCGAAGCAGCGCGGCGGTGACACGATCGAGTAGGTCTGAGTGGCACGGCCGGAGGATCGCCGGAGAACGGCACCAATTCAGTCGCAGAGTTGCGCTGTGCGTCGCGAACATCTCGTAGAGTGATAAGACCGATCGGATTCGGTACGTGTCGAGGAGTCAGATGTCTACGCCGAGCGGCAACATGCGGTCCCTGGAGCGTGCATTCGACGTGCTCACCGTATTGCAGACGGCGAAGCAGCCGCTACGGCTCAGTGAGGTCGCACGCCTGAGTGACCTCCACGTCGCGACCAGTCAACGCATCCTGAATGTGCTGCTGGAGCGCGGCTACGCCGCACGCACCGGCGACACCTACACCGCCGGCCCTGCCGCGCTTGCGGTCGCGCACGCATTCATGGTGACCAACCCCTTGAGCCTGCTTGCGCAGACGACGCTGCAACAGTTGGCGGCCATCACTGGCTACACCGCATCGCTCTATGTGCGCGTGGAGAATTCGCGCGTGCTGGTTGCCCGGGTGGAAAGCGAGAATCCACTGAGCTACGTCCTGCCGGTCGGCGAGCGGCTTCCGCTGCACCTCGGTGGCGCGGGGAAAATCTTCCTCGCCGACCTGGCGGCTGAAGAGGTGGATTTGATCGTGCCGGACGCCACGCCCATTCAGCTGGCGTCCGGTGATGCGACCAGTAAGGCGGCCCTGCTCGCTGAACTGGACAAGATCCGCTCCGACGGGCACGCGTACTCGGTAAGCGAGCGCAGTTATGGGATCGCATCGATCGCGGCACCCGTCCGGTCGTCGGGCGGGACGCTGATGGGCGTACTGGGAATCACCGGACCCGCAGAAGAGATCGCTGGCCCGCAGATCGCACGCGCGATCACGGAGGTGCGCCGCGCGGCAACTGCGCTCGGCGCGCGCCTGCCTGCCAGCGGCTAGAACGAACCGCTCCACACACCCGGTTCTCTCCTGCGCGAGCAGTGGACGATCCGTCAAATACGTTCAGCAGATGGATATCTCGGTTCTTCGGCCATCGGTCAGAACACAGTCGCGCCGTCGGTCGAGTCCTTCGTGGAGTGGCTGGCCGGTCAGGCCGCACAGACAAATCGGGGTTGACAGCGACCTTCGAGTGTGACCACCATTACTACAGCAGGTGATAGTACTTATCACACACTGATAGAACGGTAGTCGATGGTGACACACCCTGATCCCCAGATGCGGTCGGCGGACATCCGCCCGACCGCGACTCAGCGAGTTCTGGTGCCCAGTGCGCAGCTCGTTCTCATTGCGATCGGCCTCTACGTCGCGGTCGAATCCACTTCCCTTGGCCTGTGGACGAGGTTGGGGCCCGGGCCGGGCCTTCTGCCGCTGGTCCTCGGTGTGGCCCTCGCCGGCCTTTCTGCGGTGTGGTCG
Source organism: Mycobacterium sp. ITM-2016-00316 (assembly GCF_002968335.2). Classification (NCBI taxonomy): domain Bacteria; kingdom Bacillati; phylum Actinomycetota; class Actinomycetes; order Mycobacteriales; family Mycobacteriaceae; genus Mycobacterium; species Mycobacterium sp. ITM-2016-00316. Next base: position 5,870,851 of record NZ_CP134398.1, on the reverse strand, counting down.
ATCCAGACGGTCATCGAGCGCCGAGGGTCGTCCGATTCAGCCGGGCGACGCGAACCGGAAGAGGCATTGGACCGCCCCTACGTGGTCGGAGTCGTCGGCGGCTTGATCGTGCTGGCCGCGGTCATGGAACTGATCGGGTTCCAGATTTCGATGGCGATCTTCCTGTTTGCAGAGCTGACGCTGCTCGGCCGTCAGAAATGGTGGGTGTCGGCTGCCGTAGCGCTCGTCGGCAGCATCGGCGTGTTCGTGTTGTTCGACCGAGTTCTGGCCGTGCAGTTGCCGCTTTCGTCCCTGCCCGGCCTGTCGGGATTGGGGCTGTAGATGGACGTCCTCGTTGATCTGGCCAACGGCTTCGCCCTGGCGCTGACATGGGAGAACCTGGCATTCGCGCTGATCGGATGCCTACTGGGCACCCTCATCGGCGTATTACCGGGCATCGGGCCGGTCGCCGGTGTGGCCCTGCTCATCCCGCTGACCATGAACCTCAACCCGGCCAGCGCCATCATCATGCTCGCCGCCATCTTCTACGGCACGACCTACGGCGGAACCATCACCAGCGTCCTGCTCAACACCCCGGGCGAGGCGGCCTCCGCCATCACCACTCTCGATGGCTATGAGATGACGAAACAAGGACGCGCCGGGTCCGCGCTGACGATCGCCGCGGTCGGTTCGTTCGTCGGGGGGACGGCGGCGACCATCCTGCTCGTCATCGCTGCGAAACCACTGGGCTCACTCGGCCTCAAAATCGGGCCACCCGAGTTCTTCGCGCTTGTCATGGTGGGGCTCTCGCTGCTGGTCGCCCTTTCAGGTAAGTCCATGATCCGGGCGTTGATTTCGGGTGTGATCGGGTTGCTGATCGCGATGATCGGGGTCGACCCCGTCGCCGGAGCCCCGCGATCACCTTCGGCGCCGACCGTCTGCTCGACGGCGTCAGCTTCGTAGCCATCGTCGTCGGCCTGTTCGGCCTTTCCGAACTGTTGATGGCCGGCCGTTCAAAGATCGCGGCGCCGAAGGCACCCGGCTTCCGTTCGCTGATGCCGACGAGGGAGGACTGGCGCCGCAGCACCCCATCCATCGGGCGGGGCACTGTCATCGGGTCGGCGCTGGGACTGATCCCCGGCATGACGGGTTCGGTGTCGTCACTGCTCGCATACGGCGCGGAAAAAAAGTTCTCACAGCATAGAGATCAACTGGGACACGGCGCCATCGAAGGTGTCGCCGGGCCGGAAACCGCCAACAACGCGCACGCCAACGGCGCACTGATCCCACTCTTCACCCTGGGTATCCCGGCATCGCCGACGATCGCCGTGCTCATGGGCGCATTCCTGCAGCAGGGACTCACCCCTGGCCCGACTCTGTTCGCCGAAGACTCCGCAATTGCGTGGACCATCATCGCCAGCTTGTTCATCGGCAATGTCATCCTGCTCGCGCTCAACGTGCCGTTGGTGAAACTGTGGACTTCGATCCTGCGCATTCCCTACCCGCTGCTCGCGGCAATCATCATGTTGTTCCTCGTCGTCGGCTCTTACACGATCAACTTCACCGTGTTCGATGTGTTCGTCATGATTGGCGCCGGAGTCGTCGGGCTGGCGATGCGAAAACTCGACATCCCGCTCGCCCCACTGGTATTGACGCTCGTCTTGGGCCCGCTGATGGAACGTTCGATGCGCGAATCCTTGGAGCTGTCCCTCGGCGACCCGGCGGTGTTCTTCACCCGCCCGATCAGCGCGGTCCTGCTGGTCATCGCCGGTCTCATCGTCCTCAGTCCGCTGCTGAAACTCCGCAAACCCAAGATGCTGCAGGACGATCCGGAGACCTGAGCCGTAGCGGCCGCACCGAACCAACCCAGAAAATCAAGGAGAAAGCATGTACACCAGACGGATTCAGATCACCGCGACCGCCGCGGTGATCGCAAGCCTGGCGTTGGCCGGCTGCGGTCGCCCCACCGAGGGCGGCGGCACCGGCGACGGATTCCCGGGCAGCAAGCCGATCGAACTGGTCGTCTCATTCGCGCCCGGCGGCGCGGTCGATACGGCTGCCCGCCTCGTCGCGCCCGAGCTGGAGAAGAGCCTCGGGACCAACATCGAGGTCGTCAACCGGCCCGGTGCCGGCGGTCAGATCGGTTACACCGAACTGACCGGCGCCAAGGCCGACGGCTACACCCTCGGAGCGACAGGCTCGCCCTCGGTGGTCGTTTCGCCATTGGACCCGGCTCGTGGCGCCACCTACACCCGCGAGAGCTTCCAGCCGCTCGGCATGCAGGTCGTCGATCCCGCCGTCATCGGTGTCGCGCCCGACAGCCCCTACACCTCGCTGAGCGCTCTGATCGACGCCGCCAAGGCAGCCCCGGGGACCATCACTGCCACCACGACCGGCATCCAGACCGGCGAGCATTTCGCCGTTGCCGACATCAGTAAGGTCACCGGCGCCGAGTTCTCGCCGGTGCACTTCTCCGAGGGCCAGTCGCAAGCCGTCGCAGCCTTTTTGGGCAACCACGTCCCCATCTATGTCGGTAGCACCAGCGATGTCATCGATCTGGTCAAACAGAACAAGATCCGCGTTCTCGGAGTGATGGACACCCAACGCAGCAAGTTCCTGCCCGATGTTCCGACCTTCCAGGAGTCCGGCTACGACGTCGTATCGACCACCGCACGTGGCTACTCGGCACCCGCTGGTCTTCCCGACGCGGTGTCGGAGAAATTGCAGGACGCGTTCAAGACGGCGATTGAAAACGACGAGGTGGTCGCCAAGATGACCGATCTCGGTCTGGAAACCCGCTACCTCGACGCCGCGAAATACGAGCAGCTGTGGACCGAACAGGAAAGCACCTACAAGGAACTGATGCCCGCCGTCAGCCAGGAAGGCAACTGATGAGCAGCCCGACCACTGCGCAGGCGAGCAACGGCCTGAACCGCCCCTCGGCCGAGATCGTGGAGAGATTCGCGCAGCTCCCGACAGCGAATGTCGGCGACGCGATGGACCGCCTCGGAGCGCTGGATGCACGCATAAAGCCGGTGTGGCACGGCGCCACGATCGCCGGGCCGGCCTTCACCGTCTGGACCCGCGCCGGGGACAACAAACTGCTGCACGAAGCCATGCGACAGGCAGCGCCCGGCGATGTGCTGATCGTCAACGGACAGGGTGATGAGACACGGGCGCTCCTGGGTGAGCTGATGGCGGAGCGCGCCAAGGTTCTCGGGCTGGCGGGGTTCGTCGTCGACGGCGCCGTCCGCGATGCCGAGGTCATCGGTGAGATCGAGCTCCCTGTCTTCGCGCGTGCCATCACACCGGCAGGCCCCTACAAAAACGGTCCGGGTCGGCTGGGCGGCGTTGTCGCCGTCGGAGGTGTGGCTGTCGCGCCGGGCGACATCGTGCTCGGTGACGCCGACGGCGTCGTCATCGTTCCGCAGCAAGATGCTGAACAAGTGCTGGAGGCCGCGGAGGCCAAGTTCGCCGACGAAACCGCCCAGCGTGCAGAGATCAAGGCCGGCCGATAGTGCACAGCGGCGACCAACCCCCACATAGTGCTGTCATCGGGCTCGGGGAGGCCGGAGCGAAATACGCTGCCGCGCTGATCGCGAGCGGCCGATCCGTCGTCGGCTTCGATCCGGGTCCACCCGCGACGCCACCAGGAGTGACACGCGCAGACACCGCGGCCGACGCCGTGCGCGGTGCCGACCTGATCCTGGTGCTCACTGCGGCCAAGGCGGCTCGTCCAGTTGCAGAATCTGTGCGGACGAGTCTTTCGGCGGGGGCTCGCTATGCAGACTTCACGTCCTCTTCGCCATCAGCCATGCGCGACATAGCCGACATCGTGGAGAACGCCGGTGCCGCATTCTGCGATGTCGCCATCCTCGGACCGGTCGCGTGGCACGGCGCGCAGACTCCCCTCATGCTGGCTGGGAACAGCGCCGAACCGGTCGCCGCCATCGCGTCCGGCTGGGGTGCGCCCGTCGAAGTCGTAGACGGGCCCCCGGGTTCGGCGATGGCCCACAAGCTGCTTCGCAGCGTGCTGATGAAAGGCCTGGCGGGTGTGGTCACCGAGGCGGTCACCGCCGGTGCCGCCGCGGGCTATGAACCGTGGATCCGCGACCAGATTGCCCGGCAGCTCGCCGGAGACGGGCACGCTGTCATCGACCGCCTTCTCACCGGCACCCGTACTCATGCCGAACGGCGCGCGCACGAGATGCACGACACCGCGGAGTACCTCGGTGAGCTCGGTGTTCCTGCTGAGATCACGCAGGCAACCGCGAGCGCGCTGCGCCGCATGGCGGCGGAAGGGCGGTAGCGCGGGGCTGATCACATCCGGGCCCAACTAGACATCCCCGGTGCCAGTTCGTAGCGTGTCGGGGGACAGTCGACCAGCCGGGCCAAGATCGGTCCTTGCAGCGAAGGATCGTGACCATCCGAATGCCCGCGGTGCGCCAGTCACTTCGGCGAGCAATGTGCGGTTTTGCGGCTACGGTCCTGGTCCTGGGCGCGTCGGTGGGCGGCGCGTACGCCGATCCTGCGGCCGATGCACTGGCCAAACTCAACGAGTTGTCCCAGCAGGCGGTGCAGAGCCGCCAGGCCGTCACCGCTGCCCAACGCGACGTGGACGCCACCGTGGCCGTTCAGGCCGCGGCCGATGACCGCCATCGCGCCGACCTGCAGGCCCTCGAGGCCGCCAACGCTCAGCTGCAGCCCTATCAGGCCGCGATCAACCGGGTGGCCGCCATGGAGTACATGAGCGGACGCAGCGGTCAGATGGCGGCGGTGCTGACGGCGGGCTCCCCACAACAGCTCATCGACCGCCTGTCACTGCAGCGGACGGTGGCCGCGCAGGCGGCCGACCAGATGAAGGTCTTCCTGGCGACCCGTGAGCGCGCGGCCACCGCCGCCCAGGCCTCGGAGAAATCGGCCGCCGGCGCGCGCGCGGCCGCCGAGAAGGCCGCCTCGGTGCGCGCCGACCTGCAAACCAAGCTGAGCGAGATGCTGAAGCAGATCGCCGCCGCGGAGGCGCAGTACGCGGCGCTGACACCGCAGCAGCAGGCCGCTGTCGACCTCGCGCCGCCGCCGGTCGCACCCGCACCACAGGACCCGGCGATCATCGCGATGCCCGGTCCGCCATCGCTGGCGGCTGCCGTCATGGACATCCCGGAGGCGGCCCTACCCGTCGGCGTCGCCAACGAGGCGGGCCTGCAGCCCAACGCGATTCTGGCGGCCCGGGCCGTGAGCGCACAGTTCCCGCAGATCGGCGAGATCGGCGGGGTACGGCCGGACTCCAAGCCCTGGCACCCGAGCGGCCTGGCGATCGACATCATGATTCCGAACTCCGGCAGTCCCGAGGGCATCGCGCTGGGCGATCAGATCATGGCGTTCGCGATGGCCAACGCCGGCAGGTTCGGGGTGCAGGACGTGATCTGGCGCGGCACGTACTACACGCCGGCCGGTCCACAGGCGTCCGGCTACGGCCACTTCGACCATGTGCACATCACCGTGACGCCACGCCGCTGATTCAGGGGTGCTTGTTCCACTGGCCGCAATCCTGGGCCAGCACATCGTTGACGTCGACGCGGATGCCGCCGACGATCGGCCCGGGATTCGAGGCGGTGTCGATGACCCGCTGGTAGAGCACGGCGGCGGGATGTATCTGCCCCTTGGACCACGACCGGGTCTGCCAGATCCACGCCTTGCCGGCCGAACTCGACCTGCCGATCACGCCGTCTTCGATAGCCCACTGGGATGGATTGATGCCGGCGTAGATCCCGGTGCGCATGACCCCGATCACCGAGTTGATTCCGCGAAACCACTGCAGTGCAACGGTGTTCCAGGTGTTGCGGTCGATGTCGTCATCGACGCTGAAGAAGATCGGTGCGCTCTTTCCGCCGCCTGCCGCGGTATGTAGCGCCCAGGCGGTCTTGGCGTCGGCGACGCCACCGGCATACCCGCGGGTGAAATCCGACGGTGCTGTCCCGCCCGGCTTTCCGTACTGGTAATTACTGACGATGATCAACCCGGCGGAGGTCAGTGACTGGGCGTAGGGCAGCGTGATCGGCTTTGCGCCGAAGGACGAGCCGGGTCGCGAGGTCGACACGTAGTTGATCACCCCGGAATGCCCGGCAGCCCGGATGTCCTGGGCCGGGATCTGGCGCATCGCGAAGTCGATCAAGGTGGGGGCGCCGGCCGAGGCTGCCGGTGCTTGGGCGACCGACGCGGCCCCGAGCCCGGCCAGCGCTGCCGATGCATAGCGCAGCGCGTCACGCCGGGAGACGGCGCGCGATCGACGCGGGCCGATGGTGGACGGCGAGTCCTGCATGGCGCGATGTTAACAGGGTGACTGCTGTGACAGCCGTGACCTCGCCGGACACTCCTGAACCATAGGTCGTCGCCGGGTCCTCCTGGGCCGACTCCGACCGGCACCGGTCGATAGCCTGGAACGTGCCGAGCACACCGCCGGTCAGAGCAGTGCCGGCTCTGGACATTCCGAGCCTGACGATGTTTTGAGGTATAGAACCATGCAGGCCACCTGGCTGAGGCTCGCTCAGTGGAAGCTCCCCGGTGCGTTCCAGAGCCGGCGTGGACGGCTGTCCCTGGTCGTCGGCGTCCCCTTCGTCGCTTTGGCGTCGCTCTACCTTGCCGACCTGACGTTCACCTCGGGCAAGGTTCCCCGCGGGGTCACCGCAGCCGGGGTGCCGCTCGGCGGTCTCACCCCCGATGCCGCGGAGCAGCGCCTGCAGAGCGTGGTCGCTCCCCGCGCCGCCCGGCCGATCGCGGTCACCATGGCGACCGTGCACGCCGAGGTGGACCCGCGCCGGATCGACTTGACCGTGGACTCTCGCGCCACCGTCGAGCAGGCGGACACGCAACCGCTGAACCCGGTCACCCGCCTCATGTCGTTCTTCGTGCACACCCCGATCGGTGTGGTCACGTCGGTCGACGAACAAGCCCTGACCGCGGCCCTGGCGGACCTGGGTGCCACCGTCGCCGAAGACCCGGTCGAGGGCTCCGTCGGATTCGTCGACGGCGAACCCGTGTCGTCAAATCCTCAGAACGGCCGACGGCTCGATATCCAAGCCGCCGCCGACGTGTTCGTGCGGGACTGGGCAGTCGGCGAGCCCCTCGATCTGCCGATGGTGGAACTCGCACCGAGCACCACCGATGCCGATGTCGCGACCGCCGTGGACGACGTCGCCATACCGGCGGTGTCCGGACCGGTCCGCGTCGACGGTGACAACGACACGCAGGCGTTCCTCTCCGAGGGCGTCATCGCGGCCGCGCTGACCTTCGATGCCGAGGACGGGCGGCTGTCGCCGGTCATCGACATCGACCTGCTCGCCGACGAGCTGCGCCCCCAACTCGCCGCGTCGGAAACCCCCCGGCGCGACGCCGATATCGACTTCGCCGTCACCCCGCCGGTCACAGTCGCCGAACAGACCGGCCGCCGGGTCGACTACGACGCCACCCTGGCGGATCTGCTCTCGGTGCTCAGCAGCACCGACAATCGGGAGGTCACGGCGGTCTACGTCGACGAAGAGCCGGCATTGACCGTTGACGAGCTCGACGAACTGGGGCCCATCGAGGTCATCGGTGAGTTCCAGACCGGTGGTTTCTCCAGTTCCTCCGGCCGGAACATCAGGCGTGCTGCGCAACAGATCAATGGCATCGTGGTCCGGCCGGGGGAGACGTTCAGCCTCAACGGAGCAACCAATCCGCGGAACGCGGCGGCGGGCTACGTCGAGGCCGGGATCATCGAAGACGGCAGGCCCGCAACGGGTATCGGGGGCGGGGTCTCCCAGATGGCCACCACCCTCTTCAATGCCGCGTACTTCGCGGGCATGGAAGACATCGAACATCACGAGCACAGCTACTACATCAGCCGCTACCCGGCCGGGCGAGAGGCCACCGTGTTCGGTGACGTGCTCGACGTGAAGTTCCGCAACAACGGCCCCACCTCGGTGCAGATACAGACCGAGTGGACGTCGGGTTCGATCACCGCACGGCTGGTCGGTATCAAACGCTACGAGGTGACATCGGCGCAGAGCCCCCGCAGCCGCCCGACGAGCCCGCGCACCATAACGATCCCGTCCGGTGAAGCCTGCAGCCCCAGCGGCGGCGCGCCGGGATTCACCATCACCGACACCCGGACCCTTCGCGAGATCGCCACTGGCGAAACGCGAACCGAGTCCCACACGGTGATCTACGATCCCATTCCCACGGTGATCTGCGGCGGCGGCTGACGCTCGGCACGATCACACCGGCGAACAGGCCCGAGCCGACTGCAGCAGCTCATTCTTCGCCACCGTCACTCTTTTCGTCGTTCACCGGCCACCGGGTGCCGCCGAAACGGCTACCGTGAGTCCACGCGCACGACCGCAATCAGGACGAGCACCGGAGAGGTGAGTTCCGATGGAGCGAAACGTAGTCGACACGACCGAGGAAGCCTCGCTGTTGAAGGTTCTCGGCAACTGGGATGTGCTGGCTCTCGGATTCGGAGCCATGATCGGCTTCGGCTGGGTGGTGCTGACCGGGGACTGGATCGGGTCGGCGGGCACGCTCGGTGCCGTGCTGGCGATGATGGCCGGCGGTGTGATCATGGGCGTCGTCGGCCTGACCTACGCCGAGCTCACCGCAGCCATGCCGAAGGCGGGCGGGGAGCACAACTTCCTGCTTCGCGGCATGGGGCCACGGTGGTCATTCATCGGCTCGTGGGGGATTGTCGGCGGCTACGTCACCATCGTGGCGTTCGAGGCCGTGGCCCTTCCGCGGACCGCGCTGTACCTCTTTCCCGACCTCAACCAGGTGAAGTTGTGGGACGTTGCCGGCAGCGAGGTCTATCTCACCTGGGCGCTGGTGGGCGCGATTGCCGCGGTGGTGATCACCACCGTCAACATCCTCGGGGTCAAATTCGCCAGCGTGGCACAGACTTTCGTGGTGGTGCTGCTGCTGATCATCGGCCTGATGCTGGTGTTCGGGTCCTTCACCGGCGGGTCAATCGAGAACATGCAACCGCTCATCACCGGTGGCACGGCAGGGTTCTTCGCCGTGCTGGTGGTGGTGCCGTTCCTGTTCGTCGGTTTCGACGTCATCCCGCAGTCCGCCGAGGAAGTCAACGTGCCCGCCCGTCAGATCGGTCGCCTGGTCGTCATCGCCGTGGTGCTGGCGACGATCTGGTACCTCATCACCATCGTGACCACGTCGTCGGCGATGCCGGCCAGCGAACTGGCCGAGGCCGACATCGCCACAGCCGATGCATTCGGTGCCATGTTCGGCAACGAGGTGATGGCGAAGCTCCTGATCGCGGGCGGCATCGCCGGAATCCTGACGTCCTGGAACTCCTTACTGCTGGGGGCATCGCGACTGATGTACTCGATGGCGCGCTCGGGCATGCTGCCCGCCTGGTTCGGCAAGCTGCACCCGAGGTTCCGCACCCCGATCAACGCGCTGCTGTTCATCGGCGGCCTGTCGTTCATCGCCCCGTTTCTGGGCGAGGCGATGCTGGTATGGCTCGTCGACTCGGGCTCCCCGAGCATCGTCATCGCCTACCTGCTGGTGTCGGTCGTGTTCCTCGTTCTGCGTCGCCGCGAACCGCAGATGGACCGGCCGCTTCGCGTCGGTGGCAAGGGGAAGGGCGGCCTGCTGATCGGCGGCGCCGCCGTGGTCCTCTGCACCGGGCTGCTCAGCCTCTATCTGCCGGGTATGCCCGCATTCCTCGACGTGCAGCCGTGGATCCTGTTCGGCGCCTGGTGGATTCTCGGCGTGTTTTTCCTGCTGCGCATCCCGACGGGGATCAGGCCGGGCCAGGAGGCCGAGCATCGATTGCTGGAGGCGCTGAAACAGCGGCGGGCGCCGACCGGCGGACGGCCGAGCTGACGAGATGGCGGCGTAACCGCCCGTCCGCCAGCCGGAACAGGTGACTCATGGCCACGGCCGTGCCAGGCACATCGTCGCGTGCGGTCAGGTAGGTCCAGCGGTGCGCCTCGGGCAGGGCGAAGAAGGTCTCGAAGAAGCTCGGGACCTCTTCGGAACGCATCCGCAGCAGTGCTTCCAGGCCGATCAGCCGGAAGCGGTGGATCGCTCGTGCCGAGCGTGGCCAGACGATCTGCCGAGCTGCTGTCAGCGCCCTGTCCGGACCTTCCGGCAGGTGGGCGGCGAGCGCCGCCGCCACGCGCGGGGCGAGGTGCAGCGATGCGGCGACGCTGAACCCCGTTGCCGGGTGGATCAATGGCGCTGCCGCACCGAACCCGAGCGAAGTTCTGCCGTTGTGCCGTGGTTGATCCAGCGGAAACGAAACCTTCTCGCTGCGTGCGCCTTCCGGGATCCGCACGCCGTGCCGGGCCAGCCGGGCCTGCAGCCGGCGGCGCAACACGGGCAGTGAAAGTCCCGGCCGCCGGGCCAGCGAGGTCTCTTCCAGCAGGACCTGGCCACCGCCGAGGGGCACCGCGTACAGGAACGTCGGCCAACCGGACTCCCCGTGGTCGGTGCGCCAGTCCATGAACAGGGCGTCTCCGGGTCGGGTGAGTGGTGCCGCCGCGTCCTCGTCGAGCACCACCCCGTAGGCCGTCTGGTCTGCGGACGCGTTGCGCGCCGGGCGGGGATCCAGCGGGCGTGACCGGCCGCCGGCGTCGACGACGACGGCGGCGCGCAACTCCGATCCGTCGGCCAGCGTGATGACCCCACACTCCGGTGACCCGAGCGCGCGACCGGTGTGAATGTGCACCCCGGCCAGCTGGTCACTGAGGTGACGATGAAGCTCGGGCACATCGAGAACGGCGTACTCCCAACCCAACTGGTGCTCGGTCAGTGCGATCGCCCGGCCGGCGGCCCGGGCCGCGATCACCGACGCGGGCAGATCCGCCGGTACCTGCGGGCTCCACATCCCGTAAGTGGCCGTCCAGGGCCGGTCCGGGGAGGGGTCCAACAATCCGGTGACCAGCCCGAGCCGCCCACACGCCGCCGCCAACGCCATTCCCGCGGGCCCGGCGCCGACCACCAGAACGTCCAGCTGCGGTCGTGAGGTCACAGTCGAACGATACGTACCCAGAATTTCACCGGGCGACAGGCACCAGGAGTCGCGCCGGGTGCGCGGGCCCCCAGTGCAGCGTGCAGGTTCCGCGCGGCCCCTGTTCATAGGCGGCGGGGAACTGTCCGGTGAGTGGGTTGCGCGGCCAGAGCCAGCGGCCGGCGACGACGAGGCGGAGTTGTTCGCCGGCTCGGAACAACGTCGCTGACGGCCCCAGCGGAATATCGATCTGGACGATCTGGCCGGGGCGCAGTGGCTCGGGACGGGTGTAGCTGGGCACGGGTTCGTGCGGCTGCGAGGCGTCGTCGTCCAGAGCGCGCATGGAGGCGCGCATCCACCCGGTGGCCACCCGGTCGCGGCCGAAGCCGTAGGAGCCTTCGAAGGGTACATACTCTGTGCCGCACCACTTTTCGACACCCACATAGAGGTCGACGTCGTCCGCACCGGCCATCTCGACGAACAGCCGCAGCGCCGCCGGACCGGTGATCTCGGTGTCCGCCGGGACGGTCCAGCCGAGACGGGCACCGCCGATCCGAGTGTCGAACGATATGGATCCACCCGCCGCGGCAGGCTCCGTTGTCAGGCCGCCGGTCGTGAGGTGCAGGGCAGTCCACCGCGTCGATGCCGGCGGCCAGGTGGTCTCGTCGCGCACTGCGGCGATGACGTCTCGGCTCTCCCGGACCTCCAGGCGTACGGTGGGCAATTCGGCCGCGTCGGCTCCGCGCAGGTGGCGGTCCAGGAAGGCCAGCTGAGCGCGGCGGGCCTCGTCGCTGTAGAACGTCGCCCATTTGCCGCTGCGGTGGGTGTAGAGGTGCTTGTCCCGCGAGGCGATGCGCTGGAAGGCCCGGAACGAGCCACGGCTGTGCAGGTTGTTGTCCGAGAAGCTGGCGCAGATCAACGCCGGGACATCGATCGTGCCCAGGTCGGGCACGATGGATCGCCAATAGTCATCGCGCACCGGGTGTTCGGCGGAGCGGTCGCCCAGCGAGTAGGTGAGGCGGTTGGCCTTGAGGCCGGTGGACCAGAGCCTGACGAAACCCGTCTCCCGGATGCCACCCGGGCGCAGCAGGTCGCGGTAGGGATCGGTCATACCTTCCCAGGGAACGATGGCGCGCAGGTGCGGCGGGCGTTGCGCCGCGCCCTCGTACTGCGAGATGGCGAGGTAGGAGACACCGATCATGCCGACCGCGCCGGTGCTCCAGGGTTGCCCGGCCGCCCACTCCACCACGTCGTAGACATCGCGGCCTTCCTGCACCGACATGAGGTCGCCGACGCCATCGGAGGTGCCTGCGCCACGCAGGTCGCAGTTGACGACGACGTATCCCTTGGCGGTCCACCACGCGGGGTCGGGTGCCTCCCAACTGGTCAGCGTCGAGAATCGGATCGGGCCGGTCTGCCGCAGTGCGCGGTACTGGAAGGAGAACGAGCTGCCGAAGCGCCCGATCTTCGGCAGCTTGTCCTTGCCGTAGGGGTGTGCACAGACCAGTACCGGGAATGCTCCTTCGCCGGGAGGCCGATACACGTTGGCGCACAGCACTGTTCCGTCCCGCAGGGCGATCGGCGCGTCGTGCTCGATGATCGGCATCTCACCGTCCGGCTCATACACCCGCACCGGCGGGCGCACGATTCCCCGCACGCGCTCGATCGCATACCGGGCAGCACCCGGACGCCGCCAGGGCCGGTCGGGCAGCGCGGCGTCGGTGGGGGCTGTCCGGGTCATGGTGTCCATCATGGACCGCCGATCGCCGGGAAAGACCTACATCGTTCGCGCGCTCCACTCGGCCGTACGCTCGGGTGTCGCCGCCGCCAGGGCCTTCACAGTGTTCTCGACGTCGAAGTCCTTGCCGTACACCGGCGTCCCGGGTTGTTGGCGCCACGACTCGGAGATCGGCCCGGCATCGACAGGATCGAATCCGAGCTGCTCGACGATCCCGTGCACCAAGTCGCGTCCCGGTCCGTCCTCGCCGGCGATCGGGAGCGCGATGCGATCGGATGCACCGCTGGGGGTGCCCTTCTTCAGCAGATGCTTCCAGAAGATCCCGTTGAACACCTTGTACACCGGCGCACCGATCTGTTCGGCGACCCAGGCGCTTTCGGCTTGACCGTCCTCGATGGCCGGGATCTCCCCGTCGCGTTGCTGGGGGTAGTAGTTGTTGGTCTCGATCACCGGTGCGCCGGGCTTGCGCGCATCGACGATGCCGTCGGCGAGATCGGGCACGTTCTTCTGCGGGATGCTCACGATGACGAGGTCGGCGCCGGCCGCGGCGTCCTTGGCCCACACCGCCGTCGCGCCGGTTTCGTTCGCCAGGTCGGTGAGCGTTTCGGGCGCCCGCGAATTCGCCACGGCCACGTCGTGCCCGAGTTCGCGCAGCCGACGGGTCAGTGTCCCGCCGATCAGCCCTGCACCGATGATTCCGATCTTCATATGTGCGCCAACGCCCGGTCTCGGGGCACTATTCCGCGGCTTGACTCTCCCTCACGGGAGCCCCCGGCGCACTGATCAGCCGGCTGGTGATCCAGCCGTGAGCGCAGCGGGCCGATTCACCTGATGTGGCCCGGTCGGCCGAGCAGGTACCCCTGCCCGTACTGGATTCCCAGGGCCCGCAGGGCGCACATCTGCTGGGGGTTCTCGATGGCCTCGGCGACCGTCGACGAGCCCAGCTCGGTGGCGAGTTGCACGATGGATGTGGCCAGCGCTCGTTTGACGGGGTCGTTGTCGATATCGGAGGTCAGTTCGCCGTCGATCTTGATCATGTCCGGTCGAAGCCGAAGCAGCTGAGTGAAGCTGGCGAACCCGGCGCCGGCATCATCGATGGCCAGGTCGATACCTTTGTCCCGCAACGGCTGCAACCGAACGGCGAAGTCCTCGGGAAACGGCTCGTGCTCGGTGATCTCCACCACGAGTCGAGACTCGGCGGAGGTCAAGATGTCCTGCACGGTCGGATCGAGGGCCGTCAGCGGACTCAGATTGACCGCGAGAAAACAATCGTTCGGGATGGCACTCGCGGCGGCGAGGATGCGCCGCAGTGCCAGCAGTTCCAGCGGATAGCTGCGGCCGAGCCGGCGTGCGGTCGCGAACCATTGGGCGGGGCTCACCTCCGGCTGTGCCGGAAATCGGGACAACCCCTCGAAGCCGAGCGTGCGGCCACTGGTCAGGTCGACAACGGGTTGGAAGACCGGCTGAAGCTCGGCCGGCGTCGACAGCAGGGCGTCCAACTGGTCGTGAAACTGGTCTTCCCGTAGGGCCTCGGGTAGCAGCACCGACGCCAGAAAACGAGCGGCCGTCTCGGCATTTGGTATGCGGGGGTCGCCCAGCAGGTCCTCGAGTAGCCGCGACAGCTCCGAGTGCGAGTCGATCAGGGCCGAGACGAACTGGCTGATCGAGGTGATGGCGAGGACGTCGGCGTCGTTGAACCTGTGGGCCTCGGTCGCCGTGACGGACAGCGCGCCGATCGCGATGCCGTTGTGCATCAACGGAATCACCACCAGGGAGTGGATGCCCAACCGGTTGCCGATCTCACGAACCTCTGAGGTCAGCGACATGTCGGAAGAGGTTTCATGGCTCACCTGGGGCCGCCCGGTGGCGATCGCACGTCCCTGGAAGGTGCCCTCCCCGGGCAGTACCAGGCCGAGCAGGGATGCCACCAGCCCGTGGGCTGACACGACGACGAACTTCTTGTCCTGGGTGTAGATGCTGATGGCGGCACCGTCGGCCTTGGGGGTGAACAGGCACGTCTGCTCGGCGATCCTGCTCATCAGGGACACGGGGTCGAGAGAGGCGGCCAGGACCGCCGTCAGCTTGTGCATGGAGCCCCGTATCAACGGCATCGTGTGTCACGCTATTTCACAACACCTTCGCCCCCGCGGTCCGAAGAAACGCCAAATGCGATGGCCTTGACGTGCCGCAGCCCACGGGCCGGTGAACATTATGTGCTTAATCTGGCCAGGGCGCCGATCGGCTCGGACGATGGAAGGGACATCGCCGAGCGAAAGGTGCACGCGTGACAGTTTCACCGCAGGCAACGCAGCGACGCCGGAAGCCGCACTGGTCACTGGCCCGCACGTGGCTGCTGCAGCCGGGGACCCCCGATGGCGGTGAGGCGTATGACGCAGCCATCGCCAGCAGCGCCGATGCGATCGTGCTGGACATCGAGGACGGACTGCCCGACGCGCAGAAACCCGCCGGCCGGGTGTCGGTGGCCGAGTGGCTGAGCACCGGGGCGCAGGCGTGGGTGCGGATCAACAGCGTGGCGACCTCGGCGTGGTCGGCCGACCTGGACGCCGTGGCGCATACCCCCGGGCTTGTCGGCGTGATGCTGGCCAAGACCGAATCCGGCGACGATATCGCCGCCACCGCCGCGCGGTTGCCGTCCGGAACGCCGGTGGTGGCTCTGGTCGAATCGGCGCTGGGCATCGAATCGGTCACCGCGATCGCCCGGGCGCCGGGATGCTCGCGGATCGCTTTCGGACTCGGTGATTTTCGCCGGGACACCGGGATGAGCCAGGATCCGATGGTGCTGGCGTATCCACGCGCCCGGCTGGTCATCGCCAGCCGCGCCGCCGGCCTTGCCGCGCCGATCGACGGGCCCACCCTGCGCGATCAGTCGCGCCACCTCGCCCGGGAGACCGCGGTCGCCAACTCCGCGGGCATGACCGGGCGGCTGTGTCTGGATCCCGAGCACGCCGAGACGATCAACACCCTGCTCAGCCCCTCGGCGCTGGACATCGAGGAGGCACGCCGGACGCTCGCGCGCCTCGACGCGCCCACCGGGCCCTATGACGGCAGCGTCGGACCCACCCGCGCCCGCGCTCAGGCGGTGCTCGACCTCGCCGAGAAGCTCGGCCTGGATTGAATCGATTCACATTTCTGCGAAAGCGCATGCGCAAGCGCTTGCCTACGGTTTAGGCTCCCGAAGATCACGTGATGCGATCCGCGTCACATCGGGGACAAGGGAGTCCACATGTTCGGGAAGCGCAGCACGCACGCGGTCGGGACGGTTCTCATGGCCGGCTCGCTGGTTCTGGGTCTGACCGCCTGCGGCGGGTCGGATTCGGACGCCATCAAGGTCGGACTGATCACCAAGACCGATTCGAATCCGTTCTTCGTGAAGTTGCGTGAGGCCGCCAAGGCGCAGGCCGACAAGGACGGCGCCGAGCTGATCGCGCTGGCAGGAGCGTTCGACGGCGACAACGAGGGCCAGGTCGCGGCCATCGAGAACATGGTCGGCCAGGGCGTCAAGGGCATCCTGATCACCCCGAACTCCTCCACCGGAGTGCTCGACGCGATCAAGAAGGCCCGCGACGCCGGTGTCGTGGTCATCGCGCTCGACACCGCGACCGACCCCGAGGACGCCGTCGACGCCACGTTCGCCACCGACAACCTGGCCGCCGGCGTCAGCCAGGGCAAATGGGTGAAAGCCGCCCTCGGTGACGCACCGCCCCAGATCGTGATGCTCGACGGCACCCCCGGCGGCACCGTCGACACCTTCCGGCACGACGGATTCCTGGAGGGCTTCGGCATCACCGAGGGTTCCCCGGAGATCGTCGGCCAGGAGAACACCAACGGAGACCAGACCAAGGCCCAGACCGCCATGGAGAACATCCTCCAGCGCGCACCGGGCATCAACGCGCTCTACACCATCAACGAGCCCGCGGCCGCCGGCGCATATCAGGCCATCCAGTCCGCCGGCCGCACCGACCAGATCACCATCGGATCGATCGACGGCAGCTGCACCGGCGTCGCCGATGTGAAATCCGGCAAGATCGGCGCCACGGTGATGCAGTTCCCGGCAAAGATGGCCGAACAAGGCGTGCAGGCCGTGGTCAAGTTCGCCACCGACGGCACCAAGCCGAGCGGATTCAACGACACCGGCTCGGAGCTCATCACCGACAAGCCCGTCCCCGGCCTCGAATCCAAGGACACCGCCTGGGCCGAACAGAACTGCTGGGGCTGAGCCCGGCCATGAGCACCGGCGCTCCCTCGACGGCTCCTTCGACGGCAAAGCCCTCGGTATCGAGCCGGTTCAACGCGGGCAGCATCCTGCGTGAGCCGCTGCTCGGCCCGATGGTCGCACTCCTGCTGGCCATCGTCATCTTCAGCGCGGTCTCGGATTCGTTCCTCAATCCGCAGAACGTCTCGCTGATCCTGCAACAGTCGGTGGTCGTCGGCATTCTGGCCGTCGGCCAGACCTTGATCATCCTCACCTCCGGTATCGATCTGTCCATCGGCGCGGTCGCCGTCTTCGGCAGCATCGTGATGGCCCAGACTGCCGGTGCGAATGGGCCTTTCGTGGCCCTGGGGGCCACGCTGCTGGTGTGCGTGGCGTTCGGTGCGATCAACGGCGGGCTGGTCACGGTGCTGCGGCTACCACCGTTCATTGTCACGCTGGGCACGTTCACCGCGATCCAGGCGGCGACCCGGCTGCTCGCCGGCTCCGAGACCTACCGCGTGGAGCAGGGCCCGCTCACCTTCCTGGGCACGTCCTTTCGCATCGGCTCGTTCTCGACCACCTACGGTGTGGTCGCGATGCTGTTGGTCTACCTCGTCATGTGGTACGCGTTATCCCAAACATCTTGGGGTAAGCATGTTTACGCGGTCGGCGGCAACCCGCAGGCCTCGATGCTGTCCGGCATCAAATCCGGGCGGGTGCTGCTGTCGGTCTACATCACCACGGGCGTGATCGCGGCCATCGCCGCGTGGGCCGCTCTCGGGCGCATCCCCAACGCCGACCCGAACGCCTATCAGAACGCCAATCTCGAGTCGATCACCGCGGTCGTCATCGGCGGCACCAGTTTGTTCGGTGGGCGCGGCGGCGTCGGCGGAACCCTGGTCGGCACGCTCATCGTCGGGGTGCTGCGCAACGGCCTCACCCAGGCCGGGGTCGACAATCTCTACCAGAACATCGCGACCGGAATTCTCGTGATCGTCGCGGTCGCCGTGGATCAGTTCGCGCGCAGGAGGTCACAGTGACGATCGCGACGAGCGGCACACCGGTGCTGGAGGCCCGCGGCCTGGTCAAGAAGTACGGCAGCGTGACGGCGATCAACGGCGCGGACTTCGCGCTGCACGAGGGTGAGGTCCTCGCCGTCATCGGCGACAACGGTGCCGGAAAGTCGAGCCTGATCAAGGCGCTCGCCGGCGCGGTGGTACCGGACGCCGGGCAGATCCTGATGAGCGGGACACCCATGTCGTTCAGGAACACCCGGGACGCCAGGGCCGCCGGAATAGAAACGGTGTACCAGGATCTCGCGGTGATACCCGCCCTCGACATCGCATCGAATCTCTACCTCGGGCGTGAGATACGGCGTAAAGGCATCGCGGGCCGCATCTTCCGCCGGCTGGACATGCCCAGAATGCGGCAGGAGGCCGCGCAGCACCTTGCCGACCTGAAGATCGGCATCAAGTCGGTGAACCAGGCCGTGGAGACGCTATCGGGTGGGCAGCGACAAGGTGTCGCGGTGGCGCGGGCCGCGGCCTTCGGTCGTGGCGTCATCATCATGGATGAGCCCACGGCCGCTCTCGGCGTGCGCGAGTCGGGACAGGTGATCGACCTGATCCGGTCGATCCGCGACCGCGGTATCCCGGTGGTGCTCATCAGCCACGACATGCCGCACGTGTTCGAGGTGGCCGACCGGATCCACATCCACCGCCTCGGCAAGCGTGCCGGTGTCGTCGATCCCAACAAGCGCTCGATGTCCGAGGTGGTCGCGCTCATGACCGGTGCGGAGGAGCCGACCGATGAGGAACGCGCCGGTATCTGAGAAGGCCCCCGTCGGGGTCTTCGTGGGATTGGCAACGCTGGACGTGATTCACCGGATCGCGAAAGCGCCTGCAGCGAACGAGAAGATCACGTCGACGGCACAGTTCGTGGCGGCCGGCGGACCGGCGGCAAACGCGGCCGTCACCTTCGCGGCACTGGGCGGGGACGCAACCCTGGTGACCGCGCTCGGAGACGATCCGGTCGCCGACCTGATCCGGGCCGATCTTGCCGGATACGGGGTGCGCGTGGTCGACGCCGCGACGGGCACCCACCGCGCGGTGCCCGTCTCCGCGGTGTCGGTCGTCGAATCGACGGGCGACCGATCGGTCGTCTCGCTGGACGCGGTGAACTCCGACGCGTCACCACCGGCAGCGCTGGGCGAGCTGATCAAGGATGCCGATGTGGTGCTCGTCGACGGACACCATCCGCTGATCGCCCAAGATGCTGCCCGGCACGCGGCAGCACGGGCCATCGCCCTCGTCGTCGACGCCGGACGCTGGAAGCCGGTGATGACCGATATCATCCCGCACGCGACGGACATGGTGTGCTCCAATGACTTCCGGGTACCGGAGGCTGACGGTCCGGAGTCCACCGCGGCCGCGCTGGTGCGCGGCGGTGTGCGCACCGTCGTCACGACGCACGGCGGCGACCCGGTGCAGTGGTGGTCGGACGGCAGATCTGGATCCGTGCCGGTGCCGCGGGTCACGGTGCTCGACACGCTGGGCGCCGGCGACGCCTTCCACGGTGCGTACTCGTATCACGCGACCCAGAGCGCGAGCAGTATCACCGAGCGCATCGATCGCTCAGCCAGGGTGGCGGCACTACGGTGTTCGATAGTCGGCCCGCGCGCATGGCTGGACCAACTCCCCAGCGACCTTCACGCAGCACACACCCGAAAGCGAGAATGGTGACCCTCGAGCAGGACGTGCAGGACGCCACCCTGGACCAACTGGTCGAGTCGGCCAGAGGTCTCGTCGTGCCCGGCGAACGCCGCATCCTCGGACTCACCGGCGCCCCAGGAGCCGGGAAGTCCACCGTCGCCGAGCAACTCGTCACCGCACTGGGCCCCGAGGCCGCGGTTCTGGTGCCCATGGACGGCTTCCATCTGGCCAACGAGGTCCTGATCGACCTGGGTCGCCTGAACCGCAAGGGTGCACACGACACCTTCGACGACGGCGGGTACGCGCGGCTGATCGCGAGCGTGCGGGCCCAGCGCCCGGACGACCCCGTCATCTACGCCCCGCGCTTCCGGCGTGAGATCGAAGAGTCGATCGGCTCCTCCATTCCCGTCCCACCTGCGGTGCCGCTCGTGGTCACCGAAGGCAACTACCTGCTGCTGGAATCCGACGCGTGGCCCGCGGCGCGGTCCCATATCGACCAGGTGTGGTTCCTGGCTCCCGACACCGACATTCGGCATGCCCGGCTCGTGCGCCGGCACGAGGCGTACGGCAAGTCCCCGGAAGAAGCGACGTTCTGGGCCCTCGGATCCGACGAGCGCAACGCGCAGTTGATCGAGTCGACCGCCGGCCGCGCGGACCGCATCGTGCGCCTCCGATGAAGACCATGGGCGATGTCGCCCGTATCGCCGGTGTCTCGCCGTCCACGGTGTCGCATGTGCTCAACGGCACCCGCAAGGTCAACACCGCCACGCGCCTGCGCGTCGAGGCGGCCATCGAGGAAATCGGCTACCGCCGCAACGGGGTGGCCCGTTCGCTCGCGGCCGGTCGCACGCACACCGTCGGTCTCTCCATCTCCGCGCTGACCAACCCGTACTTCGGCAGCCTGGTGCACGCCGTGGAGCGGGCGCTGTCCGACGCCGGGTACGTCCTGATCGTCGGGGACTCCCATGACGATGTGATCTCGGAGCAGCGCGTGACCGGTTCGCTGCTGGACCGCCAGGTGGACGGGATGATCGTGGCGCCCGCGGCCGGGTCGGAGCGGATCACCCTGCCCGAGATCACCCGCAGCGGAACCCCACTCGTCCTGATCGATCGCGGTGTCGACGCCGGGTGCGATCAGGTCGGCCCGGAGAATTTCTCCTCGGCGCGGTCGCTGACCGCGCATCTGCTCGACCTCGGGCACCGCCGCATCGCCGTCGTCCGCGGCCTTGCCGGGATCTCCTCCACCATCGAGCGATTCGATGGCTACTGCGCGGCGCTGGCCGATCGTGGTATCGCCGTGGACCCCGCGCTGGTCCTCGACGGCGATTCCAACACCGACGTGGCCGAACGTGTGGTGCACGCCCTGATGTCGCACACCGACCGGCCCACCGCGCTGGTGTCCCTGAACAACGCCATGACCATCGGAACGCTCAAAGCCCTTCGCACACTTGGCTTGTCGATACCAGGAGAGGTGGCCTTCTCGTGTTACGACGACTTCGAATGGTCGGATCTCTTCGCGCCCAGACTCACCGCCGCGGCACAGGACGTCGAGACGATCGGTGTCACCGCGGTCGAGCTGCTGCTGCGCCGCATCCACGGAAGCGATGACGCGCCGCAGCAGATTCGCGTGCCCACGACCTTTCACCACCGCAATTCGTGCGGATGCACCTGACCACCGATAGGACTGTCCATCATGCCGATTGCAACCCCTGAGCACTATGTGGCGATGCTGGATCGCGCCAAGGAGGGCGCGTTCGCGTATCCGGCCATCAACGTGACCAGTTCACAGACCCTCAACGCCGCCCTACAGGGGTTCTCCGAGGCCGACAGCGACGGCATCATCCAGGTGTCCCTGGGCACCGCGCTCTACCTGTCGGGCAATGCGGTGCAGAACCGCTTCGCGGGCTCGAAGGCGCTGGCGCTCTACGCGCACGAGGTCGCACAGCACTATCCGGTGACCGTCGCTCTGCACACCGATCACTGCCCCGCGGAGAATCTCGACGACTGGGTCCGGCCGCTGATCGCCGACGCGACAGAACGGCGCAGACGCGGGCTGGATCCGCTGTACCAATCGCACATGTGGGACGGATCCGCGGTGCCGCTCGAGGAGAACCTCCGTATCGCCGAAGGCCTGCTGGAGGCGTCGGTGGAAGCGAACACGCTGCTGGAGATCGAGGTCGGTGTGATCGGCGGCGAGGAGGACGGCGTGTCCCATGAGATCAACGACAAGCTGTACTCCACCGTGGACGACGCGCGCGCCACCGTGCAGGCGCTGGGCACCGGAGAGCGCGGTCGCTACCTCACCGCGCTGACCTTCGGCAACGTGCACGGCGTCTACCACCCGGAATCGGTGCACCTGCGTCCGGAGATCCTCGAGGAGATCCAGACCGTCATCGGTGGTGAAACCGGCAGGGCCAAGCCATTCGACCTCGTCTTCCACGGTGGGTCCGGGTCGAGCGCCGAGGACATCGCGTCGGCCGTCGCCAGCGGCGTCGTCAAGATGAACGTCGACACCGACACTCAATACGCGTTCACCCGGTCCATCGCCGGCCACATGATCTCCCACTACGACCAGGTGCTCAAGGTCGACGGTGGCTACGGCAACAAGAAGGCCTACGACCCGAGATCCTGGGTAAGCCGGCCGAGAATGCCATGGCGGCAAGGGTTGTCGAGGCCGCACAGATGCTGGGATCGGCGGGACGGGCGATGCGTTAGGCAGAACCCCGAGCTATCCGACCTTCGTCAGGGTGAAGCCGCCCCGATAGGTTGCCCCGGCCGGATCGCCGCAGCCCGCGACGGACTGAACGTGGACGGCGGTACCGCTCATCGAGCCTGCATCGAGCGAAAAGGTGACGGTTCCAGGGACCGTCACACCATCGTTGGGCGGCTTGCACCGAACGGCCTGCGTGGACGGCACGATCAACACCCACCGCCCGTCGGCCAGCCGCGCCTGCCCGCCGTGGGGGTTCACTCTCGGGTCGGTGACGGGCGTGACGGCCACGTCGGCGCATCCGGGTCCGCACGGCGTGATCACCCAGGTGGTGAGTCGTCCGGTGTCGGACTGATAGCTATAGGTGCCGCTCAGTTCACCCGATATGGCGCCGGGCGGCCCACCGGCCCATGCGGTGCCTGCCGATCCGACCGCCACGCCCGCCGCGATGATGAAGACCGCGGACCGCACGCCGGTGATGGTCATGGTGTTCCTCTCGTGGACGGTGGTAGGCGGCGCCGCGGACGTGTCAGATGGTCCCGGGCATCCCGCCGATGCCGGCAATGCCGGGCATCCCGCCGTCCATTGCGGGCGACGGCATGGAAATCGTCGGAGGAGATGGCAGCGCGTACGGCCCGCCTCCGCACACCGGATCGGCGGGCTGGCTGATGCAGGAGTCGTCGTCCGGGCCGGTGGGAGGTTCGAGCGGCACGGGCGCGCCGAAGGTGCCGGGCATCGCGAACGCCTGCGCGGGGGCACCGGTGACCGCAAGAAAGATGAGCGCACCGCCCGCAATGCTCTTCGTCACGGTGCCGGGTAATCCGGTGGTGGTCCATCTCATCGCGTGCTCCTGCGTCGGGCCTCACGGCAATCCGCCGACCAAACATATTGACGCCGAGCGATATTCGCGACAACTCGACCATCGATGGGACGGACTGATCGCAGGCTAGCCGATGAAACGTGCACCGAGGGCGATTTGGACGAGCCGGCAACCTTCAGTGCCAACGCTTGGGATCGACCTCGAGCGCCGCGCGGTCCCATCCCGCCAGATCCGCCGCCGCAACGTAGGTGAACTCGAGGAAGTCCAGCACCAGTTGCTCCGGATCGTCGGCCGTGCGCACCGCCTCATACGGCAACAGGTACTGCCGGAGCTTGCTGTCGTAGAAGGCTCCGTCGGGGCAACCCGGGAACTCGGCGTAGCCGTCCGGCTCGGGGTAGGCGTAGGCGTAGAACGCACCCTCGTCGCCACCCCCGGGCCAAAAGCCGCAACTGGTCAGTTCGTGGGAGTAGCCCTCGACCATGACCCAGTCGCCACAGTTCGGCGCCCCGCCGGGGTGCGGCGGCGCGGGACGTCCGGAGAACCGGCTGCAGGCCAGGTCGAACGAGCCCCAGAAGAAGTGCACCGGACTGACCTTCCCGATGAAACGGGACCGGAACTGGCCGATGACCCTGTCGGCCTGGATCAGCTGCTGCCAGAACTTGCCGACCGCGTCCGCGTCATACGCGGACTGGACATTCTCGACGAAGGGTACTGCCGGGTCCACCTCGTTGGGCCCGGCGGAGATCTGCACCTCGATCCCCGAGCGGGCGAGTAGGCCCAGAACCTCGTTGTGAAACTGCGCGACCGACTTGTCGCGCAACGAGATCGAGCCGGCACCGCCGTCGCTCACCCGGACCTTCAGCGCATGGTCGACGAAGTCGAACTCCACGTCGAACAGCCTCGTGTCCACCGGAATCGCCGAGGTCGTGAGTCCGCGCGGTGACACGTATAGCGGCACCTGCCACCAATGGTTGAGCAACGGTGCATGCGCCAGTCGTATTTTCCCGATGATCTGGGTCCACATGTGCAGCGTCTGGCGCGTGGGCTCCCAATCGTCGACACGCAGTGCCGGCCACCCCGCCGTTGGTTCGCTCATGACAGTCTCCTTGTCTCAGACCGCGGCCGTGCCAGTGGTGTTCGAGAAGTGCGGACTCCGGCTGTTCTCATGATGCTTTCAGCCGCGGACTGTGGTGGTAGCCGTGGTCGGTGGCGACGTCGGCGAGCAGGTGGCGCAACTGGGCGCGGCCGCGGTGCAACCGCGACATGACGGTGCCGACCGGTGTCCCGGTGATGGCGGCGATGTCCCGGTAGGACAGGCCCACGACATCCGCATAGAACACCGCGATCCGAAAGTTCTCGGGCAATGCGGTCAGGGCGTCGGTGACCGCGCGGTCGGGCAGGGAGTCCAGTGCCATCGCCTCGGCGGATCGCATCCGGTAGCGGTTGTCGGCCGCGAGTTGACCGTCGGTGAACTCGGCTGCTGTCACTTCGGTGGGTCGGCTCGACCGGCGGCGATGGTTGCTGATGTGGGTGTTGGTGAGCACCCGAAAAAGCCATGCGCGCAGATTGGTCCCCGGCCGAAACGAATGAAAACTCCGGAATGCCTTGAGCATCACCTCTTGGGTGAGGTCCTCGGCGTCGGCGCGATGCCGCGTCATCTTCAGCGCGCTGCAGAAGATCAGGTCCCGCATGGGCAGCGCATCGCGCTCGAAACGTGCGACCAGCTCGGCGCCGGCCACAGACCGGTCACCCGCGCCCGACGGTGCCGGAAGGTGCTCCACGGTGTCTCCCGTCCGGGGTGTCGGCGACCTATGAGTACATTTGTACCGTAAGTACATTTGTACCACAACCGCCCTTCGATCCCGCGCCGGTGTGTGAGCGGCCCGCGGCGTCGATGCCTGAGTAAGCTGAACGGTCTGCAAGTACACCTGTACCGCCGGTACCCCGGTACCGAAAGTAGGAGAGTGGGCGATCGCTACCCGCAAGACGGCGGAACAGATCTGCGCTGACATCGTCGACGCGGCCATCGAGGTGGCCGGTCACAAGGGTATCGACGCATTGACGCACCGGGCCGTCGCACAGACGGCCGGGGTCTCGCTGTCGTCGACCACCTACCACTACGCGTCCCGCGAGGACATCATCGCCGCGGCCTTCCGGCACACCGTGGCCACGGAGCTGGCCGAGATGAGGGCGAACACCGCCCGGTTGGCGGCCATGGCTCAGAGCGAGCCGGCGAAGGTGCGCGCCGCGGTGGACCAGTGGCTGCGCCAGGTCATGGTGTCCGAACCGCGTGGCCGCGTCTACATGCGTGCGCAGTACGAATTGCAACTGTATGCCGTGGCCAAGCCGTCCATGCGCGACGAGGTCCGTGCCTGGCAGGACGAGACCAACGACCTCTTCGCCCACCTGTTTGACGTGCTCGGCGCTCCCGAGCCCACGCTGGCGGGACAGATCGTGGTGGCCGCCGTCGACGGACTGCGCCTGGCGTTCCTGACCAGCACGCAATCCATCGAGGAGGCGGACGAAGCCTGCAGTGCCGCGCTGGTCTGGCTCACCGGACTCATCCTCGGCGGTTGACGGCGAGCATTCGCTACTCCGCCGGGGTCACATCCGCCCCGGAGCCCTTGACCGAAGCCTTGGCGCGCTTCTCCGCCCGCACCGACCGCTTCCCGCGCACGAATCCGGTCGCCGAGATGGCCGCCGACAGCAGCGCGGTCTCACCGTTGACGAGCGGGTGGAAACCGACGCCGGCTCCGCCCCGGCCCTTCACCGGTATATCGGCGACTTCGGTTACCTTCCAGGCCTTCTCGGAGATCGACAGGATCGCTTCACCGTTGCCGCACGACACCGGGAGCGCCGCAATCACCGCGTCGTCTTCGGCGGCGAGCTTCACCCCCGCCACGCCGTTACCCGCTGCGCCTTGCGGATTCACCGCCGCCGGGTCGATCCGCAGCACCTTGCCGCGGCGCGTCACCAGCGCCAGGTGGTAGCCGTCGGCCAGTACACCCGATGCCAGCAGCCCGGTGATATCCGGTGCCACCGGGATATCGCGGATCTTGTAGGGCAGACCGTTGCCGTTGGTGAACTTGATCCGCCCGTCGGTCCACACCGCCCAGCCCAGCCCTGAGCTGAGCAGTTCGCCGTGGCTGTCGGAGAACACGCCGCGGTCATCGAGACGCCAGGCGGCGTTGACCTTCTTCTCGCGGGGCCCGTCGTCGTCGGAGCCGGCGGTGACCGGTGCCGCGTCGGGGTCCAGGACGGTGCGCCGGTCGAACTCGGGCCCCTTGAACAGTTTGGCGGTCTCCACCAGCTCCTTGTCGATCACCTTGCGGCGGGCATCGGGGTTGGTCACCAGCTCGGTCAGCTCGATGAACTCGGCGTCCAGCTTGTCCGCTTCGGCCTGCAGCTCGATGACGTCGAGCTTGGTGAGCCGCCGAAGCTGCAGCGCCAGAACATAATTGGCCTGCTCTTCGTCGATCGCGAAGCGGTCCTGCAGGCCGCGCCGGGCGTCGTCGACGGTGTCGGAGTTGCGGATCACCGCGACCGCGGCGTCGATGTCCAGGTGAATGGTCATCAGACCGGCGACCAGGTGCCGCCGCGCGGTGACCTTCTCCAGCCGGTACTCGCTGCGGCGCAACACCACCGAGTCGCGCAGGTGCAGGAATGCGCCGATCAGTTCCCGCACCGTCCACCAGCGCGGCACCCGGTCCTCGTCGAGCGCTACCAGGCTGGCCGCGAACGTCGATTCCAGCGGCGTCAGCGCGAGCAACTGGTCTCGGATCGTTTCGGCGCTGTGTCCGCGCTTGGCGGTGACCACGATGCGCAGCCCGTTCCGACGGTCGGTCAGGTCCGACATGTCGGCCACCCCCGACAGCTCCCCGGATTCGACCAGCGCCCGGATGCGTTCCTGCACCGTGTTGCTCGCGACCCCGGGCGGCAACTCGGTGACGATGACGTTCTTGCCGTCCACCGATACCGTGCCGCGTACCGTGAGCTGCCCGCGTCCAGTGGTGATGTACTCCCGCAGCCCGGCGGTGCCCACCACGGTGGCCCCACATCCCCAGTCGGGGCCCGGAATGAGCTTCATCAAGGTGTCGTCGGTCGTGTTCGGCCGCGCCAATAGCGCCCGGCAGGCGGCCATGATCTCGCGCGGATTGTGGGCGGGCACCTTGGTGGCCCAGCCCTCGGCGATGCCGACGGCACCGTTGCACAGCAGCACCGGCCACTGGGCCGGCAGCATGGTCGGCTCGATCCATTCACCGTCGAACGTCGAGACCATCGGTACGGCGTGGTCATCGAGTTCGGCGGTCAGCGCGGCCCCGGGCGCCGACAACCGCATCTCGGTGTACCGGTCGGCGGCGGGAATATCGCCCTGGATGCGGGGGAAAGCGCCCTGTCCGTCAATCACTTTCACGCGCTGGAACTCCGCGGCCATCAGCGCAGCGGCCCCGTACATGGACGCGCCGCCGTGCGGGTGCAGGTTGCCGGTGACCGCCGAGCAGACCTTCGAGGACTTCTGCGGTTTGTTGCCGGGCAGCAGTCGCGAGTCGTGCATCTGGTAGAGCAGACGCCGCTGGCCGGGCTTGAGCCCGTCGAACGCGGACGGAATCGCGCGGTCGCTGACGCTGTAGAGCGCGAACGTCAGCTGGTAGTGGTTCCAGTAGTCGTCGGCGCTCTGGTCGAGCACCAGATCGGGATTCTGCTCGATGATCGCGGTCACAGTGATTTCCTAAATCTTCTAGCTCAGGTCCAGCGCGGCGGTGTCGACACGGGCGGCGATATCGGCCATCCACGTACGCCGTCCCTCCGGTGGCCCGCCGAACAGGGTGTGGTGCAGCTTGGCGTCACCGTCGTCGAGGTGCACCCGTATCACGGTGCGCCGCTGCGGATCCAGCACGGTGTTCCAGAAGTCATCGGCGTCCATCTCGCCAAGGCCCTTGTTCCGTTGCACCTCCACCTTGCGTTTGGAGGTGGCTTTCAGCTGGGCCACCGCGGTATCACGCTCGGATTCGTCCTGGCAGTAGATGCGTTCGTTGCCGTCCTTGACCACGAACAGCGGCGGCAGCGTCACATAGACCATCCCGGCTTCCACCAGTGGCCGGTAGAAGTCCAGAAACATCGAGATGAGGCTGGAGTTGATGTTGCCGCCGTCGGGGTCGGCGTCGGAGGCGAACAGGATGCGGTCATAACGGCACTGCTCGGGGTCGCAGTGCTCACGCACCCCGCAGCCCAGGATGCGTTCGATCGAGTCGAATTCGTCCTTGACCCGCGCCTTGTTGACGGTGAACCCATAGACGTTGGGCGGCTTGCCTTTCAGTGGGAAGGCGGCCTGGAACGTGGCGTCGCGGGCCGCCTTGATGGTGCCCAGCGCCGAGTCGCCCTCGCACAGAAACAATTCGGCGCCCGACCCGCGTCCGGTTTCCCTGCTGGGCAGCAGCTTCGGTGGCAGCGACAGGTTGGTGCCCAGCCCCTTGGCCTTCGACGCCGCCCGGGACCGGGCCTTGGCGCCCTCGGCGCTGCGTCGCGCCCGCGCCGATTCCAGGGCCAGCTTCGTCCACAGCGACACGGCGTCGCCGTTGGCCGGATTGGCCGCCCAGATGGTGACACTGCGCGCCACATCCGGGGCCATTGCCAAGTTGAGCGATCGTGAGGAGACCGCGGTCTTGGCCTGCGAGTCCCACGCCACGTCGGGGGCGCGGGTGTCGACGGCCAGTGCGGTCACGGCCACGAAATCCTGTGGCTCCGGGCCGTCCTCGCCTTTTGCCAGGCCGAGATCACGAATCCGGGAGGCGCGGTCGGCCAGCGCTTCGGACAGACCCTTCATCGCGGCCGTCAGGTGGGACCCGCCGCCCGGGGTGCGCACGGTGTTGCAGAACGCGGCGATGGTGGCGGGTTCTGCCGGTCCGGCGGTCAACGACCAGCGGAACGGCGTGGGGCCGCGGCCGGTGGTGTATTCGCCCCGGCCCTCTACGACGGCGCGGACGCCGGGCAGGGGAGTGCCCCCCGCGGTGCACATCAGGTCCAGCAGGGTGTCGCTGCCCCACGGGCCGCTGAACGGTTCGAGCAATGCCGGCGGCACCTCTTGACCGGGCCAGCCTTCGTCGACGACCGTCAGGTGCACACCGGGGGACATCCGCGCGGCGGCGTGCGCACGCAGCAGCACCTCACCGACGTCCACGGTCGAGTCGGGCACCACGATCGGGTCGAACAGGATGCGCACCGTGGTGCCGTGCGCGTCCGGCTTGCGGTTACCTGTGCCGCGCAGCTTCTGGTTGTCGGCGCGGGTGAACGGCGCGTCCGGGTCGAACTCGTTGCCTTCGAACGAACCGGGGTAGCCCGCGCCGAAGCTCTGCAGGTAGGTCTTGCCGGCGCGGCGCACGGTCACGTCGGTACGCGCAGAGATGAACACCGCTGCCGCGGCGCCGATTCCGTTCAGGCCGGCACCGGTGCTGGTGGCATCGGAATGCGCGGAGAACTTGCCACCGGCGCGCGCCGTGCCCAGGGTCTTGACGATGCCGTTCTTACCGGTGGTCGGATCGGAGTCGACGGGCAGGCCGCGGCCGTCGTCGGCGACACTGACCGATCCGTCGGCGTGCAGGGTGATGGTCACCGTGGAGCCGCCGTGGCTGGGATCGGCGACCTCTTCGATGGCGTTGTCGACCAACTCGCGCAGGGCGGTGTTGAGCACATCGAGGCCCAGGTTCACGGCCGGCCGCAGGCGCGTGTGCTGGACATCGTCGAGCTCGGTGATGTCTGCGGCGTTGTAACTCACTGCTGGTTGTCTCCGTCTGGGCCGGGTGGGATTGCGGGAGGAATGGTAGTCCGCTGACCCGACATCTCAGCGTATCCGTGCCGGTGAAGCCGGTCACCGATGCGGCGGAAATGCGTCGTGCAGGGCCTCGCGCAGGGATCGAACCTCCTCACACAGACGCTCGGCGTCGGTGTAGAGCGCGCCGTAGAGCGCCCAATCGTCGGGTAGGTCCAGTCGGTGGATGTCGGCGGTGGCACCGAGTAGCCGGAGGGCGCTTTCACAACGGCGGGATGGGTCGGAGGTAGCGTCACCGGGCGTCAGGTCTGCCATCGAGTGGATCGTCGCCGCCGCGGCGACGGCATCGCAGACCGCGGCCAGCACGCCGGCGTAGTGCCGATGAAATTCGTTGCGCGGAATCTCCTGCGCCGCTTGTTCACGATTTCTTTCGTGGGATACCCGGACCAGACCGGCCGTGACGAACCGGAGTTGTTCGGCGATGCGGTCGACGCCGTGCACCGTTATCCGGTAGACGGTCAGATCGCTCCGATCGCGGGCGAGCAGTCGGCGCGGATTCAGTTTGTGCGTTTCCCAGGCGTGATCGATGGTGCTGCGGGTCTGAGCGGCCATCCGCGGCAGGTCGTCGCTGCGCCGCCGCCACTCCCGAGCGGCGTCGGGTTCGGGTATTCCGGAGTCCATTGCGGCGGCCATGTCCTCGAGCAGCGTGGTGGCGGCCTGGAAGTAACCTTCGACCGCGCCCGCGGCACTTCGGTATCGCAATGGCGGTGCGATGAGCAGATTGGTGACGATGGCGACGGTTGCGCCCAGCAGCACCATCCCGGCAAGGTCGCGGATCAGGGTCAATGCGGGCTTGTCGGACGACGGGATGGCGAACACGCCGTAGGCGAATACCGCCGCCACCGTCACGTTGAAGCCCTGGCTGCCCAAGCGGTGCCAATGCCCGATCACGAGCGTCACCGCCAGGATGATCGGTAGCAGCCATGGCTGCACGCCGACCGCCAGGACAGCCCCGCCTACCAGCGCGATCCCGAGAAGTACCGCGGCGGTGTAGTGGGCCGCTTTCTCCACCGACTCCGCGATGGTCTGGTGCATGAGCAGCATCGCCGAAAACGTGGCGAATGTGGCGTAGGTGGCGTGAAAGACATCGGTCGCCACGATCCAGGCGGCGGTTCCCGCGATGATGCACTTCACCAGGACCAGTGCGGTGTTGCGGTCGACGGCGACCACGGGCAGCGCGCGCTTGAGGCGCTGGGCGGTCTCGACTGCACCCATGGCATTCACACCTCCGGCATCGGCGCACCAGCGCTGACAGGTTTCCAGCTCGATCTAGGGGCTACCCGGCTTCGGCGGTCCGTTGCGGGGTGACCGCTACGTCTCGTCGGCGATCTGGTGGCGGTCCTGATGCCGTCCGGGTGCGTCGGGGTCGTCGTTGCGATGCTCCTGCTGCTCCTGCTGTTCGGCCTGCTCCTCGGTGACCTCGGTGGCGTCCTTGGGCACGCCACCGCGGTGTTTCTCCACCACTTCTGGGGCCACTTCCCGAGTGGCCATCCCTCCGGTGCGGCCCTGGTCGGTGGGGCCGGGAGGCTTCGGCGCTGCAGTGTTGTCATTCATCGTCGGAGGATGCCCCGCTCGGCGGGTTTCCACGCCTGGCCTCCGTGCGCTCCTCCTGGATGCGGTCCTTGCTGCGCAACAACCGCAGTAGCGTGACCAGGCCGAGGCCGCCGACGACGTTGCCGACCAGGACGTAGCCGAACCAGCCGAGCCAGTCGAGATATCCGAAGGGGACCTCTCCGGTGCTCAGCGCGCCGAAGATCAGCAGCGAATCCAGGATGGAGTGAAACATCTGCAGGCCGGCGAGCAGGAAGGCACCGGCCACGGCGGCCGCGATCTTGCCGAACACCGAATCGGTGCCGTGCTGCATGCGGGTCATCAGCGTGATCGCCATGCCGCCGAGCAGGGACAACGCCACCGTCTCCACCGATATCGGGGCCGTGACGAAGTGCGAGGCCGACTCGACGGTCTGTTCGTGCAGCTTGGGGAATGCCCGCATGATCAGCCACATCAGCACCCACCCGCCGGCGAGATTGGCGACCAGGGTGCCACTCCAGAGTGTGAGCAGCTGTCGGCCACTCGCCCTCTTCGCGGCCACGGTGGTGATCGGGATGAGGAATCCCTCGGTGAACAGTTCGCTGCGGCCGAGCAACAGTGCCAGGAAGCCGATCGAGAATGCGAGCCCGGCAAGCAGGTGATCACCGGTGGCGTGCAGCACCGAAAGGTAGGCGAGCACGCCCATCGCCACTTCGGTACCACCGAAGAATCCGGTCACCAGCACCTCGCGCCAGCTGCGGTGCAGGCGCTGGGTGCCTTCGTCGACCATTCGGTTGAAGGCATCCTCCAACTCGTCCTCGATCGGACTGCCGGAACTGCCCAGATCGCGCTGGCTCGTCCTGCTCATGGACATCCTCACGATCGGGTGATTGGGTGACGGCACGGAGTACCCAACCCAGCTTTCGGCCAACCGTCCGCCGGGCGTGCCTGCTACGCCGTAGGTGTGGCCATTTCGTGGAGCGAGTGTGCGAACTGGGCGCTGAGGAAATCCCGGGCCCGCTCTTCGGTCCAGCCGAGCACGCTGACGGTGAAGTGAAAGCCGTTCTGTGGGCCGTAGTGGTAGAGGGTGACATCGGCCAACGCGTACTCGCTGAGCGAACCGGCGAAAGCTCCCGATGCCCTTATCTTCCGGGCGATTTCGTGTAGCGCTGACGTCGCAGACCGATGCCGGCGCCCGGGCAGCCGTGCTTTCATGAATCGGTGAGCACACACTACGGCGCGATCGCGTTCACCGATGCGGTGCGCGATGTTCAGCACCGCTACGGCAGCGACGGCTTCTACGATCGCAAACGTGTCCAGGGAACGGCCGTGCCCGGTGCGGACGCGCTGACCGATGACGAGAAGGACTATCTCGCCGAGCGGGACAGCTTCTATCTGGCGTCGGTCGGCGCGACAGGATGGCCCTACGTTCAGTTTCGCGGCGGCCCTGCCGGTTTCCTACGCGCCGTCGATGACAACACCATCGGTTGGGCCGACTTTCGCGGCAATCTGCAATACATCAGCACCGGCAATCTCAGCGGAAATGACCGGGTCGCGCTGATCGCCGTCGACTACGTCCACCGGCGCCGGCTCAAGATCTTCGGCCATGCGCGGGTGGTCACCGCCGAGGACGATCCAGCCTTGCTCGAGGCCTTCGTCGACCCGGGCTACGACGCCGTGGTCGAACGTGCCGTCCTGATCACCGTCGAGGCCTATGACTGGAACTGTCCCCAGCACATCACCATCCGGTTCAGTGCCGCGGACCTCGAACCCCACCTCGCGCCGCTGCACGAAGAACTCGCGGCATTGCGACGGGAGAACGTCCGGCTTTCCGAACAACTCGCCCGTTTGGTGCCGCCGGAAAACGGGCAATCCAGCTAGCGCGCAGGGACCCCTGGGCCGACACAGGGTCAATCGTTCGGGGAGATCATGTCCAACCATCCCACCTTCGGTGTGGAAGAGGAGTTTCTGCTCATCGATCCGGACTCGGGTGAGCCGGTCCCGCTCAATACGCGGGTCGCCGAGATCGCGAAGGCCGACGGTGTGGAGCTGCAGCTGGAGTTGACCAGCTGTCAGGTGGAGACCGCCACCGAGGTCGCCGACACGGTCGCCGACGTGCGGTCCCAACTCCAACGTTTGCGGCGGGTCGCCGGCACTGCCGCCGACGCCGCCGGGGCCCGCCTGTTGGCCGTCGGATTGCCGCCGACGCTCCCGCGCCAGTTCCCGATCACGGACACGCCGCGCTACGGCCGTATCGCGAAGCGGTTCGGGATGATTGCGCACGAACAGGGCATCAGTGGCTGCCATGTACACGTCGCGGTACCGAACCGAGCCGCGGCGATCCGGGTCAGCAACCGGATTCGGCAGTGGCTGCCGTTGCTGTTGGCGCTGACCGCCAACTCGGCGATCTACCGCAACGCCGACAGCGGCCATGCCAGCTGGCGTCACGTGCTGTGGTCGCGGTGGCCGAGCGCCGGTCCGCCGCCGTACTTCGATTCGCTCGACGATTACGACGGCACGGTCCAGATGATGCAGGACATCGGCGCGATGCTCGACGACGGCATGGTCTATTGGGACGTTCGCCCGTCGGCGAACTTTCCGACGGTGGAGGTGCGCGTCTCCGATGTTCCGGCCACGATTGCCGAGTCGGTGCTGCTGGCGGCGCTGACCCGCGGCGCGGTGATGACAGCACTGGAGGAGGACGAACGCGGTGTCGGCGTCTCGCCCATCGCCTCGCACGCGCTGGATGCGGCGTACTGGAAATCCGCGCACGACGGACTGGACGGGCAGGCGGTGGACCTGCTGGGCGGTTACGGTGCCGCACCGGCCTACGAACTGCTCCGGGCCTTCGTCGACATGATCGCACCGGCACTACGCAGAGTCGGCGACCTGGAGTTTGTCACCGACGAGTTGAGTCGCATTCATGAACAGGGCAACGGCGCCATGCGTCAGCGTGCCGCCTGGGAACGCCGCGGTCAGGTGTCCGATGTGATCGAGTCGTCCGCGGCGGCCACAGTAGAGGGCTGCTGATCCAGCACGGTGACCAACCCGCGATCGCCGTCGACCCGCACCCGGTCGCCGGTGCGCAACACCCGGGTGGCCACCAGAGTATTGACGACACAAGGTAACCCGTACTCGCGGGCCACCACCGCGCCGTGTGACACCGAGCTTCCGATGTCGGTGACCAGGGCGGAGATGACGGCGAAATACGGCGTCCACCCGACATCGGTGACCGGCGCCACCAGGATCTCGCCCGGCTGCAGCTCTCGCGCTTCCACCACGGAACGCGCCACGCGGACGGTACCTTCCACCGATCCGCGGCCGGCGGGCCTGCCCACGATCTGTCCGTCGGAGGCGGCCGCCGCGGTGCGCGCCACCGGGCTCGGCCGGCCCACCGACACGTCATCGAACTCCAGCGCGGCCTGGACGGCCAGCGCCTCGCGGCGGACCACCGCGCGGGCCACCAGTCCGGACGGATCGGCACCGTTCACCAGCTCGGGCAGCTCAAGGCGATCGAAGAAGAACACCAGATCGGCGTCCGGTAGCCGCCCGGCGTCGCGCAGCACCTCGCCGAGGTGCCGGTAGCCGCGCTTGAGAAGGTGTGCCACCAACGCCATTCGCGACTTGGTCTCTTCCCGGCCACGCGCTCCGCCCTGGGCGAGGCGAGCCAGCGTGCGCAGCACCCGTGACCGCGGCGGGGCGGCACCGGCCGCGGCGGATTCGTCCTGTGCCGGTGCGCGCAGCATCACCTGCATCATCGCGCCGAGTCCCGCGGGATCGTCGGCCCAGGATGGATCGCGCATGCACAGCTCGCGGTAGCCGCGGTGGCCGTGAGCGTCGAGGAACTGCCGCAGCGCGACGCCGCTGGGACTGCCGGCAGCGCACAAACCGGCAACAGCATCGGCCGGCGACGAAGCCAGGAAATTCTCGGTGGCGGCCCGGTCGCGGCGCAGCGTCCGCACCACCGCGTTCAGTTCCTCGACCATCCGCGCGCTCTCGACGCCGGCGCC
This sequence comes from Mycobacterium sp. ITM-2016-00316, assembly GCF_002968335.2. Lineage (NCBI taxonomy): Bacteria > Bacillati > Actinomycetota > Actinomycetes > Mycobacteriales > Mycobacteriaceae > Mycobacterium > Mycobacterium sp. ITM-2016-00316. The sequence goes on along the minus strand of NZ_CP134398.1, from coordinate 5,835,312 downwards.
GGTCATCATCCTGATCGCCTCGGCGCTGCCCTCGGTTTCACTGTCCCCCCGCTTGACGGCCTGCCGAATGAGATGGCTCTCCAACACATTCGCTGCGACCGCGGACCGTGACGAAGACCGGACGTGGGTGAGGGTGACGTCGCGGTAGATTTCGACCCCGGTCTCCAGCTGCGCCAGCACGACGCGTGGATCGCGGCTGGTGAACACCGGGAAACGCGCGATCGTGGCCGGCATGCGTTTGATGGCCGGGCCCGCGCTCAACGCGAACGCACTCAGCCGGATGGTGTTGATAAGCCTGCGCGCGAACGGTTTCGGCGGACCTGCTTCCAGTTCGTCGACCACGCGACCGCAGATCGACAGGGAGAACTGCTCGCGGGAGTTGCCGAGGATTCCTGAGCTCAGCGCGGTGCCCTCGGTCATGTTGAGGAACATGTGGCCGTAGAAGTAGCCGACCTGCGGCCAGCGGTCTTCGTACTGCTGCTGCACCCCGCCCGCGACCTGAACCATCTGCATGGCGTAGTCGATGGCATGCCCGCTGACCGACGCGGTGAGCGGGCAGAAGGCACCGGGCATCATCTCGCCGATATTGCAGCGGGTGTAGACGTGCGCGGGACCGGTGACGGGTGTGTCCATCTCGTTCAGGTCGCCCGGCAGGGTGGTGATGGGCCGGGCCTGTAGCCACCACAGCTCACCGGATTGATCGATGGCCCACTCGAGATCCAGCGGACGGCCCCAGCGCCCGGCCGCCAGCAGCGCTCCTTCGCGAATCCGGGCGATCTCGCCGGCGGACAGCGCGGGCCGGTCACCGACCTCGGCGGTCACCGGAACTCCGGCGTGGGTCAACACGTGGTGGTCCGAGGAGGTGGAACCGTCGACCAGGGCCTCGCCCAGCCCGCGGACCGCGTCGATCACCACCAGGTCGCGCCGCCCCGAGGTCGGGTCGGCGGTGAACACCACGCCGGCTGCGCGGGCATCCACCATCTGCTGGACCACCAGATGCATGTGAGCACGCGAACCGGTGTAGGACGATGCGCGCTCGGAGGACACCGATCCGACGCACCGGGCGATCGCCGCGGCAAGACTCTCGACGGAGTCGACGCCCAGCACGGTGTCGTACTGACCGGCAAAGGACTGCTCGGCTCCGTCTTCGCCGGCAGCCGAGGAACGTACCGCCACCGGCGTCGAGCCCGCCGCCTGCATACGTGAGAATCGTTCTATGACTGCGTCGTTCAGCCCCGAGCTCGACGCATGCGAGATCACGAAACCGGTCGGCACGGATACGCCCAGCCGGATCAGCTCGGCCAGGCCCAGGGCTTTGCCGCCGAAGCTGTCGTCGACCACGTCGCCGAGGTCGAGGACGGTCGATATTGCATCAGACACCGCAGTAACGTTACATGTGTCACGTATATGACGGCAGAAAACGGACGGCCACGGGACGCGCGCATCGATGCGGCGGTCCTCGACGGCGCCGCGGCGTTGTTGCTCGAGGTCGGCTATGCGGAGCTGACCGTCGCCGCCATCGCCGACCGTGCAGGCACGTCGCGGCCCGCGGTCTATCGGCGCTGGCCCAGTAAGGCACATCTGATACACGAGACCGTCTTCCGTGACGCGGACACCTCAACCGTTCCCGCCACGGGACGCCTGGACGAGGATCTGCGCGCCATCGTGGCGCGCACCGCGGCGCTGCTCACCTCGCCGCTGGCCCGGGTTGCCGTCCCCGGCCTGATCGGCGAGGCCGCATCGGACCCGTCGCTGAACCAGCGCCTGCTCGACCGGTTCTCCGGGCGAGGCTGGAGCGGACTGGACGCCTACCTGGCCGAGGCCACCGCACAAGGCCACCTCAAACCCGGGTTCGACGCCGGTGTTCTGCTCGAGTTGGTCATCGGCTCGGCGCTGGCGGCCATGCTGGTCCGCGGGCCGGACGGCCTGACCGAAGCCTGGGTGGACAGTACGACGGCGATCCTGCTCGACGGTGTGAGGATGCGTCGATGAGGGAATACTCGTGGCATGGATGCAACCCCACCGGTATTGCTCTACGACGGTGTGTGCGGAGTCTGCAATGGCGCCGTGCGCACCATCCTGCGGTTCGACCGCCAGGGCACCCTCCGCTTCGCCGCCCTGGACAGCGATTTCGCGCGTGACGTCATCGCCCGCCATCCGCGGCTGGCGGGTCTGGATTCGGTGGTCTTCGTGCGCAATGCCGGCGGCCCTGGGGAGATGGTGAGCACGGAGTCTGCCGCGCTGCTGGAGGTGGCCGATTATCTCGGCGGTTTCTGGAGGCTTGCGACGGCGGCACGGGTGATGCCGGCGTTCATCCGGGACCGGTTGTACGCCGCATTCGCGGCCGTCCGGTACCGGGTCGGCGGCAAGTACGACACCTGCCCGATTCCGGGCCCCGAGGTGCGCGGCCGTTTCCTCGATGCCACCTACGGCTGAAGGAATCAAACTCCCAGTGCGCCCGTTACACCGGATGTCGCCGGGCGATTGCCCCCGATAGAGGCTCACAGACGTAAGAGGCGAGAGCGATGAAGAACTTCGCATTGGCAGGACTGGTCGCAGGAGCGTTCTCGGCAGCGGTGATCGGCTTTGCCGGACCGGCACACGCCGGCGTAGACCTGCAGGGCATCACCGCACTGGGCAACGGCTCCGGTGTCTACGACATCTACAACAATGACAGCAACTACCCCTGGATCAACCAGCTCGTGCCGCGGGTGTACGTGCCGCACGTGGATACGTCCGTGCGGAACTGATCGACCGAAATGATGAGGGCGCCCACAGTGTGGGCGCCCTCATTCGTTTCGACGTAGCCTGTCGGCCGGCTACAGGATGCCGATGCCGCCGTAGCCGCCGTAGCCCCAGGGCCACATACCGAACTGGGACTCACCGAGCTGACCCGGCGAGCTGGTGATCTGGGCGTTGCCCGGGCTCACGCAGACGTTGCTGGTGCCGGACACGATGTTTCCGGTGTTGGTGCAATTGGTGGGTTCGGCCGACGCCATCGGTGCGGCGATGATTGCGCCGGCGGCGCCCGCGGCAGCGAGCAGTGCGGCGGCGGTCCAACGTGACTTGATCACAAGGGTCCCTTTCAATGGATTGGGTGAAGCGAAGAGGTTGATGACCGCAGTGGGTCAGAGGATGTCGACGTCGCCGTCGCTGTCGGTGTCGCCACACCGAATCCGGACGTCCTGCAGCGGCTTCCGGATGCCCTTGAGCTCCGCGCCGATCTGCGGGTTGGCGTCGAAGTACTCGTTGACCTTGGCCTCCATCTCGTTGTGCGGAAGGCCGTGCAGGCTGGTGAAGAAGTTGTTGACCTCGGGGTGGGTGAAGAGGTAGGCCGAGGTCGATGCGGAGACGCCAGAGGCCACCCCGGCAAGGTCGGCTGCGGTGCAGTTCGGCGGGGGCACCGGCTCGGCGAAGGCGGTGGGGATGGCGGCGAACAGCGTCGCACCGGTGAACGCGCCGGCTCCTAGGATTCCGGCGACCGTGCGACGGACGTTGAGCGACATTGATCGGCTCCTTTGTGATCGATGGTCGGGGAGACGCCCGACATGTGGCAGGACGCCGGGTTGGTAGTCCTGACCTGCAAAGCTAACCAGATTCCAACAGGAGATTCTCGGCTTGTGCACAGACTGCTGAGGCGGTCGCGCCGGGAGCGCCCTGTCCCATGATGCCCCGTGTCCACGGCGGGAGGCGCGGGCATCACACATATTTGACGCAAATGTCTATTTGCTGCAGGCAAAGATGAACCGCCTGAATGGCCAATATCGCCCACCGCGGGGTAGCTCAGTCATTGCGTTCGCAATAAAACGACTCAATAACGCTACGCCCGGATCGTAATTCCATTTACAGTCTCGGTGGCAACAGCGGGAAACCGTGGTGGACGTGGGGGAGCTCGTCCGACGCCGAACGACGTCAGAGCAAGCGAACGGACCCGGGGGCACGGACAGAACGATGGAGAAGTCTATGTGTGCAGCCCCCGCCCGTCATCGCGTCGAACGCAGCGGAGGTCCCCGGGACAACGAGCAGTGGTGGCTGGCCAAGCATCTTCTGACGCCGTCGGGATCCAGCGGGTCGGTGCGCCACGCACGCAAGAATTCCGCGAACCACGTACTGAACGTCGGGCGGGTGGGCGCGCTGGCGGTATCGCTGGGCGTCGGGTTCGCGATCGCCAACGCCGCAGCGCCCGCGTACGCCGACACCGGGACGACGTCCAGCAATGAGTCGTCATCGGACTCATCGGGGTCGGACTCGTCCACCCCGGCAGGCCCCCGCACGCCGTCGGCATCGTCCGGTGACGCCTCCGAGCGCCCGGCCATCAACCGTAAGCGCGGGCCCAAGACGGCGGCCAAGCCGAGCGCCACCACGACCGACGAAGATCCCGAGATCGCCGATCCCGATCTGGAGGCCACGGCGCCGGAGTCCGGCGATGACCCGGCGGTGGTGGGAGATGCGCCGGCCGAGGCCACGACGTCCGCGCCGCCGGTGCGCAAGGCCCGGGCCCATATCCAGCTCGACAAGCCTCTCGAAGTCCAAAAGGCCGTCACCGCCGTGGTGCAGGCCGCGCCGGAACTCACCACCGAGTCCGTGGCCCCGGTGCTGACCGACACCGAGCAGACACCGCCGGAGGCCCCGGCGATCGAGGTGCCGCAGGCGCCGGCGATCGAGGACACCAAGCCGACCGTCGGCGCCGCGACGCCGAAGATGACCGCGGCCAGCGCCACCCTGGGCACCCAGTCGGCGACCACGCCGAATCCGCTGGATCTGCTGGTGAACACCATGATGGCGTGGGTCGCGCGTCAGATCAGCCACACGTTCGTCAACAGGACGCCCGTCGCCGGTCCGATCGTCTACGAGCAGAACGTCCTCGGTCAGGTCTACATCGATCTCAACGCCACCGATCCCAACGGTGATGTCCTCACCTACGAGATCATCCAACCCGAAAAGGGTTGGGTGTACCGGGATCTCATCAGCGGAAAGTTCGTCTACACCCCGTGGGCACTGGTCACCGGGCAGCCCCTCGTGGACAGCTTCAAGATCGTCGTGCATGACGACTCCGAACATCTGCCCGGGGTGCTCGGCCAGATTCAGACGGTGGTCGAAACCGTCACCCGCTTCCTCGGGATCGCCCAGGCCGACAATCTGACGGTCACCATCCCGGTCACGGTTGACCCCGTCTACCAGGCACCGCCGCTGGTCACCCCGATCGCCGGTGGCGGCTACACGATCGGCAAAGAACCGGCCCATATCGTGTCCACGGTCGACATCGTCGACGGCGACTCGATCGGGCTGAAGCGGGTGGTCATCAAGGTGGCCACCCTCGCCCAGGTCGGCGACGTGCTGACCTACAACGCTCCGGTCGACAGCCCGATCGTCGGATCCTGGGATGCCGAGACGCTGACCCTCACCCTGTCCGGCTCGGCCACGCTTGCGCAGTATGAAGAAGCCATCAAGGCGGTGACGTTCTCGGCGACCCAGGGCGCGTTGCTGGTGCGCGGACTCAGCATCTCGGCCACCGACGAAGATGACGTGGACAACATCGCACCCGGGTTTGTCACGGTCGGTGTCTGGCCCGCCGCGAAGCTTCCGCCGTTGGTCACCCCGATCGCGGGTGGAGGGTTCACCCTCGGTGGCAATCCGGCCAAGATCGTCTCCGCCGTCGATATCGTCGACGGTGATTCGGACAAGCTGTCGAAGCTGACGGTGAAGATCGCGACGCTGGCTCAGTCCGGCGACGTGCTGAACTACGCTGCGCCGGAGGGTAATCCGATCATCGGGACGTGGGATGCGGCCGAGCGCACGCTGACCTTGTCCGGTGATGCGACGCTGACTCAGTACGAGGAAGCGCTCAAGGCGGTGACGTTCTCGGCCACCGGCGGTGCGCTGCTGGTGCGTGGGTTGTCCATCTCTGCCACCGATGAGGACGGCGTGGACAACATCGCTCCCGGGTTCGTCACCGTCGGTGTGGGCGCCGCGCCGACACTGCCGCCGCTGGTCACTCCGATCGCCGGAGGTGGGTTCACCCTCGGCGGCAACCCGGCGAACGTCGTCTCCGCCGTCGATATCGTCGACGGTGATTCGGGCAAGCTGTCCAAGCTGACCGTCAGAATCGTGACGTTCGCGCAGAGCGGCGACACTCTGAACTACGTTGCGCCAGAGGGTAACCCGGTAACCGCGACGTGGAATGCAGCAGACTTCACTCTGACGCTGACCGGTGCCGGCACGCTGGCTCAGTACGAGGAGGCGCTCAAGGCCGTGACGTTCACGGCGACACAGGGCGCGGCACTCGTGCGCGGGCTCTCGATCTCGGCGACCGACGAACACGGCATCGCGAACATTGCCCCCGGCTTTGTGACACTGGGCGTTTCGTCCCCGACCCGGTACGTGCCGCTGGTGACCCCGATCGGCGGCCGGTCGTACACCATCGGTGACTCCCCGATGAAGCCGGTCGCCTCGGTCAGCATCGTCGACGCGGACTCCAGCCATATGCAGAAGGTCACCATGAGTGTCACGACCTTCGGCAAGGCCGGGGACACCCTCACTTTCGCCGGCCTGTCCGGAAACCCGATCACGGCGACCTACGACGCCGGGACCAGGACGCTGACCCTGTCGGGCATCGCGACGAAGCAGCAGTACGAGGACGCGCTGAAGGCCGTCACGTTCACCGCCACCCAAGGCGGGTGGACAACCCGGACGATCCTGATCGTCGCCACCGACACCGATGGCGTGAACAGCTCGGCCGGTGCACTGACCCTGTCGGTGTGGTGACAGCCCGGGTCAGCTGAAGCGGACGTTCAGGGTCGCCAGACCGAAGATCTTTCGGCCCTGCGACTTTGCGCCGACGATCACGACGCCGGAGCGGGTCTCGGGGTCCAGCGACTTGATGCGGCCGCTGTACTCGATATCCGCTCCGCCGTCGACGGGCACGATCGCGGGCTGTGACAGCCGCACCGCGTACCGGGTCACCGAACCCGGGTCGCCGGTCCAGGAAGTGCCGAAGCTGGCTCCCAGCCCCATGGTGAGCATGCCGTGGGCCAGCACATCGGGCTGGCCGGCGAGATTGGCGACCTTGAGGTCCCAGTGCAACGGGTTGGCGTCGCCGGCCACGCCGGCGTAGTTCACCAGGTCGCCGCGGGACAGCCGGGTGTGGTGCACCGGCAACTCGTCGCCGACGTTCAGGGTGTCGAACGAGGGCGAGGCCGGAGTACCGCCGGCCTCGGCGATGCGCTGGGCGCCCTCGGGCCGCAGCGACTTGTGGTACTCGCCGGTGTTGTCGGTGCCGAGCATGTTGATGCCGTGCATCATCACGCCGGCCACAGCCGGCCGGATCGCCGGGTCGACATCGTCGCTGCCGATGCCAACGACGGTGGTGTGCAGGGTGTGCACGACCTCCCCGGCGGCATCGGTGAAGGTGTTGGTGACGGTGATCAGGTCGCGGCCGGCGATCCTGCGCACCGCCGTCAGTTCGACGTCGATGGTCAGTTCGTCACCCTCGACGATCGGGCGGTGCTGCTCGAAGACCTCCTCGGTCTGCAGGTACATGTCGTAGCCGACGACGACCTGCTCGAACATCCGCTGGTTGCACGCCATCGCCGGAGCCGAGGTGAAGGTCAGCGGCGCCACCAGGCCCGGGTAGCCGAGCTTCTGGGCCTCGGCAACCTTCCAGTGGGCCGGGTGCTTGTCCTGAACAGCGCGAGCGAACTCGCGGATCTTCTCGCGCCCGACGAGGTAGGTGTCGTCCATCTGATACCAGTGGCCGACCCGGTCTTCGAGTGCGGACGTTTCTGCTGCTGCGGTCATGACTGTGCTCAACTCTTCTATCTGCTCGTTGGCTGAGGCCGATACAGCAGGTTAACGCGCTGAGCTCCGCAGCAAAAAACGGCGGCTCACCCTGACCGCCGTGGAGGGGCGCCTTCGTGCCGTGCCGCACGTTGCGGTGGGACGGTGATCGCCGGGCAGGTGGGAAGTTGGTGACATCCCAGTCCAACGGCAGCTGATCGGTCCACTCACCGGAGGCAATAAACCCGTCGAGGACCGCCTGGCATGACCAAACCATCTTCGTCGAGTATCCGGCGGTAGGTATTCCAGCAGGGCACCGCCGAGGTCCTCATCGACCGTCTTCCCCGTCGGGTTGTGGTGGTGGGAAGAGTTCTTCGGGGTGGAAGTGGTGGTTGAGGGTGTCGGCGCCGGTGTCCATGAGTGGTGGTGGGTGCCAGTGCACGCGGCCGGTGGCGGGGTCGATGGTGTTGGTCCAGCCCAGTTCGGCGAGTTGGTTGTCGGGTCCGCATCCCAGGCCGAGGTCGGGTGCGTCGGTGAGTCCGCCGTTGTTCCAGCTGGGGTTGGCGTGGTGTGCTTGGCAGCGACATGCTGCTTGGGTGCAGCCGGGTCGGGTGCAGCCGCGGTCGCGGTTGTAGAGCAGTAGTCGTTGGGCTTTGGTGGCCAACCGTTTGGAGCGGCCCATGTAGAGCGGTTCGGCGGTGTGGTGGCGGTAGACGATCAGGTAGTGGTGGGCGTGTTCGGCCAGCCGGATCAGATCGCGCATGGGCATGCGGGTGCCTGCGCCGGTGACCGCGATCCCGGCGGCGGCTTCGAGTTCTTTGAGCGTGGTGGAGACGACCAGGGTGACGGGTAGGCCGTTGTGTTGCCCGAGTCTCTTGGAGGCCAGGGTGTCGCGTAGGACGGCTTTGATGGCGTCGTGGTTGCGTTGGGACTGGGTGCGGGGGTCGCGCAGAAATTCGTCGGGGTCCCATGTGGCCGGCGGGCCGGCGGGCCCGGGCACCCACGCCGCGGGCACCTCGGGTTCGGGCTCAACCTCCGGTTCGGCCTCTGCTGATGCGGCCTCTGCCTCTGTCTCGCCTTCGTCCTCGTCCTCGGGTCCGGTGTCGGGTTCGACAGGGTCTTCGTCGAGTGGGTTCGGGTCCGGGTTGTTTTGGGGTTGCTCGTCATCGGGGTTGTTGATACCCGGGCGCGCCCACACGTCGAGGATGGTGCGCAGGTAGGCGGCGAATTCGGCGTCCACCCAGCCCGACACTTTGGCCATACCGTCGACGTCTTGGGGACCGATGCTCAGCCCGCGCCGGTGGCGTGCCGGGTCGGGGCCATCCCCGTCGGGGTTGATCAGAGCCAGCGCGTGATCGGCGGCCTTCTGCACCGTTTCGGGGGTGTTGGTGGCGGCGATATCGACCAGTGTGGATTCCAGTTGCCCGCGCGCGGTGGCATCCAGGCGGGCGGAGGCCTTGTTCAGCGTGGTGCGGATGATGGCGATGTGCCCGGTGGTGATCCTGCCGGCGGCCAGTGCGGCCGCGCACGCCGCCAGCACCGGTTCCAGGACTTCACCGGTCATGGTGTGCCGGGGCCCCAGATCGCGGGCGGCGGTGATGCGCCGGGCGGCTTCGGTGGCGCTGAGGCGGTCGCGGGTGGTCAGCACGTCGGTCCAGGTTTTGCCGCCGATCTCGTGCGGGGTGGCCCGGTCCATCAGGGCGGCCAGGATGCGGTGATCGACGGCGGTGTCGGCGCGGGCCTGCTGCTCACGCTCAGACAGCAGTGCCAGCAGTTCGGCGGAGTCGAACATCGCGAAATCGGCGTCGAGCAGCGCCTTGACGGAGGCGCCGCGGTCGGACAGCGCGTGTTGCACTGCGTCCCGGCCGCCGGCCACATCGCTGTTCATGACTCGAACATACGTACGACCACCGACAAAACCGGCCAGGAAGTGACCGATGTGATCAATGAGTCCAAAGAAAATTCTGAGACTCGGCTGTCGCTCGAAAGTCACTGACAGCCGGGCACTTTCGCACCTGAGAGACCTCAACCCAGGGCGAACACGCGCCGCAGCATTGCCCTCCGGCGAATCCGCCCATGCCGGGCGAGCGTATCGACACGGTGGGGACAGCCCTACCCTGAACACGCAGGCGCACCGGTTGGGGGTGGATCAGTCAGATGCCTAGCGTCAAAGCGGTGACCACCACGGAGCGGCCCGCCATGATGCGTCAACTCGGCGTCGACACCGGCTACGTCCTGCTCGGATTCCCGCTCGCGGTGGTGAGCTTCAGCGTCATCGTGACCGGGCTCTCGGCCGGTGTCGGCCTGCTTGTCGTCTTCGTCGGGGTGCCGGTCCTGGTCGGCTCGGTGTTCATCGCGCGGGTCTTCGCCGACATCGAACGGTTCCGCTATCCCGCGGTGCTGAGGCAACCGCGTACGCGGCCGGCATACCGCAAGGCCGCGCCGGACACCGCATGGTGGCGACGCCTCGTCACCCCGCTGGGTGACGGCCAGTCCTGGCTGGACCTCACGCACGCTGTCGTGAGATTTCCGATCGCGGTGGCGACCTTCGTGATCGTGATCAGCTGGTGGGCGGTCGCGATCGCGGGCACCCTGACCATCGCCTGGGACTGGGCGATTCCGCGCGGGCCGGACAACACGTCGCTGGCCCAGCTGGTCGGCCTCGGTGACAGCGCGATGGCGCGCATCGGATTCCAGACGGCCATCGGTCTGCTCTGCCTGATCACGTTGCCGTTCATCGTGCGGGTCTGCGCGCTGCTCGAGGCCGGGTTCGCACGTGTCATGCTGACCGGCGTGGCCGAGCTGCGCCAGACGATCACCGTGCTCACGGAGCAGAAGTCGGCCGCCGCCTCGGCCGAGGCCCACGCCCTGCGCCGGCTCGAACGCGATATCCACGACGGCCCCCAGCAGCGCCTCATCCGGCTTGCGATGGACCTGGGCCGGGCCCGGCAGGGCAGCGAACCGGGCCCGGTGCGCGACACCCTCGATGAGGCGATCGCCCAGACCCAGGAGACCCTCGACGAGTTGCGCGCGCTCTCCCGCGGTATCGCACCGCCGGTGCTCACCGACCGTGGTCTGCCGAGTGCTCTTGCCGCACTTGCTATCCGTTGCACGGTACCGGTCGAGTTGGCCGTCGACCCCGAGCTCGGCACGCCGGTGGGCCGGCTCGATCCCGCGGTGGAGACCGCCGTCTACTTCGCGGTCGCCGAGGCGCTGACGAATGTCGCCAAGCACAGCGGCGCCACGAACTGCTGGGTGACGGTCGCGACGGGACCCGTTCTGGTCGGTGTGCAGATCGTCGACGACGGCAACGGTGGCGCACATGTGGCCAAGGGGCACGGGCTGTCGGGGCTGGCCGACCGCATCCGGGCCGGTGGCGGCACGCTGACCGTGACCAGCCCGCATGGTGGGCCGACGACGATCAGGGTGGAGCTGCCGGTATGAAAGTCATCGTGGCCGACGATTCGGTCCTGTTGCGGGAAGGCCTCATTCGGTTGCTCACCGAAAACGGCCACGAGGTGCTCGCTGCGGTCGGTGACGGACCCTCGCTGGTGCAGGCCATCGCCGCGCACCGGCCGGACGTCTCGGTGGTCGATGTCCGAATGCCGCCGTCGCACACCGACGAGGGGCTGCGTGCGGCGGTCGAGGCCCGCCATCTGGTGCCGCGGTCGCCGATCCTGGTGCTGTCCCAGTACGTCGAGGCGTCCTACGCCGACGATCTGCTGGCCGACGGCGCCGGAGCGATCGGGTACCTGCTCAAGGACCGGGTCGCCGCGGTCGCCGACTTCCTCGACGCCGTGCAACGCGTCGCGTCGGGTGGCACGGTGCTCGACCCGGACGTGGTGGCCCAACTGCTGGTGCGCCGCCGCCGCGACGATCCCTTGCGGCAGCTGACATTACGTGAGCAGGAGGTGTTGGCATTGATGGCGGAGGGGCGTTCCAACACGAACATCGCGCGCGCACTCGTGGTGTCCGACGGTGCGGTGGAGAAGCACATCAGCAACATCTTCACCAAGCTCGGGCTGCCGCCCGACGGTGCTCAGCATCGCCGGGTGCTCGCGGTGCTGACCTATCTGCGCATGTAGTGAGAATCAGCGGACAGCAAGGGTATTCGCGGACAACAGTTGAGCGAAGACATGGTCGAGAGACGCTGAGATGGTCGCTTCCTCGCCGGCCGCCCAGCGCCGCCAGGCGAGGTCCAACGCCGCGAACGCCGTGACGGCGATGGTGCGCGCGGCCTCGGGCGCGTCGATCCGCGCGGCGAGGATCGGGGTGAGGGCATCCTCGTGCGCGAAACGGCGCTGCGCCATCCGGGTGCGCAGCGAGACGGTGGAATTGATCATCCGTACCCGGGAGCGCTCAAGCTCGGAGTGTTCGTCTCGCTGGGAGAGGGCGTGCTTGAAGGCGCGGTGAAGCAGCTGCCACGGATTCTCGCCGTCGACGGCGGGCAGGGACTCCACGTGCGCGGCGTAGTCGATGGACGATGCTTCGATGGCGGCCAGGACCGCGTCCTCCTTGGAGCCGAAATAGCGAAAGAACGTCGCTCGGGAGATACCGACCTCGCCGGCCGCCTCTTCGACGGTCACCTCGTCGAAGCCTCGTTCGGCGAACACGATGCTGATCGCCTGCGCGATCTCGGTGCGTAGTGCGAGTCGCGCACGCTCGCGCACTCCTGCGGTCATCGGCCCAGAATAACCGAAACTGACGCTGAATGTCAGAAACGACACTTCGACTTCAGCTTGATACTGAGTCTCAGCGCCCGGTACGGTGGTTCGGGTAGTGAGACGAAAGGTGGGTTGATGACAGTCGACACCCCGACCGCGATCGGCCCGCAATCCGGCGCTCCCACGCGGCCCGTGCGGACCGGCGCAGTGGTGTCGGTGCTGGCCTTCGCCGGCATGTGTGCGGCGTTCACCCAGACCATCCTCATCCCGATCCAGGGCGAGCTGCCGCTGCTGCTGAACGCATCCAGCAGCGACACCGCATGGGTCATCACGATCACCTTGCTGGTGGCGGCGATCTGCACGCCCATCTCGGGGAAGTTGGGCGACATGTACGGCAAACGCCGTGTCGCGCTCGTGCTGCTCGGCGTCCTGATGCTCGGCTCGGTGGTCGCTGCGCTGTCGCCGACGGTGGCCCCGTTGATCGCGGGACGTGGCCTGCAGGGGGTGGGCATGGGTGTCATCCCCCTGGGCATCGCGATCCTGCGCGACACACTTCCCGCTGACCGACTCGGCTCGGCCATCGCCTTGGTCAGCGCCACTCTGGGTGTCGGTGGTGCGCTCGGGCTGCCGATCAGTGCCTTCGTCACCGAACATTTCGACTGGCATGCCCTCTTCTGGGTCGCCGCGGGTCTGGGCTTGATCGCGTTCGTCCTGATGGCGTTCCTGGTGCCGGAGAGCAGATTGCGCGTCGGTGGCCGGGTCGACGTGATCGGCATCATCGGCCTCGCCGTCGGTCTGTCGGGTGTGCTGCTGGCCATCTCCCGGGGTAACGACTGGGGCTGGACCTCTACGCGGACGGTGGGCTTCCTGCTCGGCGGCGTGGTCGTGCTGCTGATCTGGGGCTGGCTGGAACTGCGCATCCACGAGCCACTCGTCGATCTGCGGGTGAGCGCCCGCGGCCCGGTGCTGCTGACCAACCTCGCCTCGATCGCGATGGGTTTCGCGCTGTTCTCCTCGCAGATCGCCTTCCCGCAACTCCTCGAGCTGCCGAAAGAGGCGGGCGGACTGGGCATGCCGCTGCTGCAGGCCAGTCTGTTCCTGATGCCGGCCGGGCTGGCGATGCTCGTCATGTCACCACTGGCCGGCCGCCTCGGACGGGTGTGGGGACCCAAGCCGCTGTTGGTCGCCGGCGCGGCCATCATGGGGACGGGATACCTGGTCGCGCTGTTCTCCGACTTGCACGCCGGTCACATCCTCATCATCAACGTGCTGATCGGTATCGGTATCGGGCTCGGCTACGCGGCGATGCCGACGCTGATCATGCGGGCCGTTCCGGCCTCGGAGACCGGTGCTGCCAACGGCCTCAACACCCTGATGCGCTCGTTGGGAACCGCCACCGCGGCCGCCGTCATCGCCGCCGTGCTGGCCCGCTACACCGTGGACGTCGGCGGCGTGCCCGTGCCCAGCACGGACGGCTTCCAGTCGGCCTTCCTGTTCGGACTGGGTGCGGCCGTGCTGTGCACCGTCATCGCGATCTTCATCCCACAACCGGATGCGACGATGGAGCAATGCGACTGAGACGTCCTCGTGCGCGCGGACTCGGCAAGCGCGCGTGGCTGCTGACGTGGACCATTCGGCTGATGCTGTGGACGCTGGGTTTCACCCGCATCATCAGGACCGAAATCGTGAACGCCGATATCGTGCCCGACAAGGGCGCGGTGATCCTGGCCGCCAACCACACCTCGATGGTCGACGTCTTCTTCATCCTCGGGGCGCTGCGCCGAGAGGCCATCGCCATGGCGATGGCCGAGTTGTGGAAATCACCGTTCACCCGTTGGCTGGTGGAGGTGCTGGGGCAGATTCCGGTGGTCCGAGGTGACTCCGACTCCGGCAAGCAGGCCATGGAAAGTGCCACGGACGCTCTGGAAGACGGCGCGCTGGTCGGGATTTTCCCCGAGCAGAAGTGCGTGCGGCCCGGCGAGACCGCGCCCTACCGGCCGGGTGTCGCGGTGCTGTCCAAGCGCACGGGTGTGCCGATCATCCCGGTCCGTCTGGTCAACGCCAACAAGGTGCTGCCGCTGGGTCGCCGGTTCCCGGTCCTCGGGCACACCGTGCACGTGCTGTTCGGCGATCCCATCCACCCCGACGAATTCCCCTCCATCCCTGAACTTCTCGACGAGGTCCAGCGGCGCATCACGACGCTCGCCGTACCCGTCCCGGCAGCCTGAGCGTCACGCGTCTCTACGCTGGTGGCATGTTCTTCCTGTTCGGCTTCGGCACCAAGCAGAAGCCCCTCGGCCCCGGAGATGTGCGGACCTGCTCGCGCTGTCACAACACCACCCAGTGGATGCTGCTGCGGCAGTTCAACCAGTTCACGTTGTTCTTCGTCCCGATCGCGCGCTGGAAGCGCCGGCAGTTCGAGGCGTGCGGCATCTGCGGCGCCTCCGTCGCGGCTAGCTGACCCTCGCGGTCACCTTCACCGGGATGTTCCCCTGGCGGGGAAGCCCCGTGATCGGGTCATACTCGGTATCGGTCGGCACCAGACGGCCGACATTGCTTCCGCGCGAGCGGACTTCACCATCTTCGCTCGGTAGCCCGCCGAACGCGTGATGCATGGCGATGACATCGGGGCGCAGGCTGTCATCGGCCTCGACCACGCTCGGGATGCTGTCGTGCGGGGAGGTGACGGTGACGAGATCACCGGAGCGCAGCCCCAGCGCGGCGATGGCCGCGGGATGCATATAGGCCGGGTTGTAGGGCTTGCCGCGGTTCAGTGCGGCAAGGTTGGTGCCCGAGGAGTTCATGAAACTCCCGTGCCGGCGCGGGATCAGCCGCAACGGATACTCGGCGGTGTCCTGCGCGACGGCGAAATCCTCGGCCAGCGCCTCGGCCAGCACGCCGAGCAGGACGGCGTTGCCGACGTCGAGGCGTGCGTCGCAGTCGGTGTCCCGCTCGGCGACCACCTCGTCGACGTCGAAGATCTTGCCGTGCGGATGGCCGGCCACGACGTCGAAGGGGATGCGCGAGGTCGCGCACATCTGGGCGAACAGCTCTTCGGTGGTGAGCGCGGTGTCGGCGTTCATGTTGATGACCACGGGCGGCGACTCCATGAAACGCCCGCCACCGCCGCCGAAGAAGTTCACGAACCACAGGTCGAGGTGCATGCGCTTGGTGAGGCCGAGGAAGAACTGCCACTCCTCGGTCAGATCCGAGCCTTCCGGTGGCTCGACGAGCCGCGGCACGTACTGCCCGTACGCCGCGGGGATGCCGGTACCGCTCGTGTAGTACTTGATCAGTTCGCTGCCCATCGTCATCGCGGGTGTTTCCATCTGCATCTTGGGCGCGATGACATAGTCGGCCAGCCGCGAGGTGAGCGACATCTCGGTGTCGAGAGTGACCAGTAGATCCAGACTTTCAAGTGCACGCAACGTCTTTCGCTGATCCGGCCAGGCCGCCATCGGGTTGCCCCCGATGCAGATCAGCGCCTTCACCTGACCCTCGCCCTCCAGCAGAATCTCGTCGGCCAGTGCCGCGGTCGGCATCCCGGCCACGGTGTCGGTCAGCCCCCGCACCCGCAACCGCTCACCGTATCCCCAGCCTTCGTACGGCGGATGGGGCTGGGCTTTCGCGGTGAACGCGGGCATCAAGGTGTTCGGGCGGACCACCGGCTGTCCGGCCCGCTGCCACCGCCCACAGATCGTGGTGAGGCACAGGCATAGGTACTCCAGCAGGCTGCCGTGCGCGGCGAAATTGGCGCCGGTACCCGCGTTGACCATGCCGCGCCGCGTCCCGTGGGTCGCGAAGATGGTTGCCGCAGCGATGAATTGCGCCATCGGGACGTCGGCACGCTCGGCCACGTACTCCGGGGTGAAACCCGATACCGCCGCGGCCAGTTCGTCGAATCCGGTGACGTTGTCGGTCAGGAACGCAGTGTCGCAGAGTCCTTCGGAGATGACGAAGTTGATGATGCCCGCGACGATGGTCACGTCTTCGCCCGGGCGCGGCTGCAGGTGAACAGTGGCGCGCGCCGCGGTTTGCGAGCGGCGCGGATCGATGACGATCAGCTTCATGCCGCGGGCCAGGGCACTGCGCAACCCCTGTCCGGGGTTCTGGCCGGGGATGCCGATGGCCTTGGACACCAGCGGGTTGGTACCGATGAGCATCCAGCTGTCGGCCTCATGGAAGTCGACATCACCGCCGAGCCAGTGTCCGTGCGCGGCGAGCGCGATCTGTTTACCGGGCTGGTCGATCGTGTTGGCGGTGAAGAACATCGGGGACTCGATACCCCGGATGAAGGCGTTGGCCATCAATGCCGACGCGGGGTAGGGCAGACCGTTGGTGCCGAGATAGATGGCCACCGAACGTGGTCCGTGCGCGTCGATCAGCTGCTGCAACCGTGTGGCGATCTCGTCCATCGCCAGTTCGGCCTCGATCGGCTGGTAGGTGCCGTCGAACTGTCGTTTCTGGCTGTGCAGGAGCCGGCTCGGGTTGTTGTGGATCTCGGGCAGGGCGCGACCCTTGGCGCACGTATAGCCCTTGAACATCGGGTTGTCCGGATCGCCGGCCACCTTTGTCAGCTTGCCGTCGGTGACCGTGGCCAGCACGCCACAGTGCGCCGAACAGATCCGGCAGATGCCGGGTCGCGTCGTGGTCTGGATGGACACGCTGATATTCATACTCCCGAACGGGAAAAAATACTAGACTCGGACCGTGACGAATCGGCAGCGTGGCAGACCCCGGCAGATCAGCCGGGAGCGGATCGTCTCGGCCGCACGCGATCTACCGCCCGAGGGGTTGACCATGCAGGCGGTCGCCGGGGTCCTCGGCGTGGACCCGAAGGCGCTCAACTATCACGTGGGTGACCGGGAAGGTCTGCGTGGTCTTGTCGCGCTGGACGTCTTCGAATCAGAACTGCGGCGAGTGGAGTTGCCCGCCGACGGCGACTGGCGGGTGGTGGCGCGCTCCTTCGCAGGCGCGATCCGCGACGCCTATCTCAAGGTCGGCGTGCTGGCCGCCTCCTTTCATCTGCCCGCCGCGTCCGGGCTCACGGCGCTGGCGCCCGTCGAAACCCTGCTGCAGGCCCTCGTCGACGCCGGTTTCGACGCCGTCCAGGCCGGCCGCGCACTCACCCAGATCAGTGACACGGCGTACACCTCCGGACGGGCCGCGGTGCTGGCAGCCCAGAGCGGGGTCCACCCGAACGTGCCGGAGATCGCCGATGCCCTCGAACATGCTGCAGACAAGGACTTTTCGATACTGCGCCAGGTCATCGAATCCACCGGCGCGGATCAGGACGGCACTGCACAGTTCGAGTTCAGCCTTGCCGTTGTCATCGCCGGCCTGGAGGGGATGCTCACGTGAACGTCCAGCCCGCCGCCTTTCTGCGTACCACGTTGCCGCTCGGGCTCGACATGCTCGCGCAGTACGACTCGGGCCGCTACCACTCGATCTGGCTGCCCGACCACATGGTCAGCTTCTGGCCCGAGTCGATCTGGACACCGGAGTTCACCGATCTCGCGACCGTGTCACCGTCGCCGCACCGACACCTCGACGGGATGGCGGTGGCGGCCGCCGCCGCGGTACTGACCCGCACCACCCCGATCGTCACCACGGTAGTGGACACCGTGCGCCGGCACCCGGCCATGCTGGCCCAGTCGGCGCTCACCCTCGACCACCTATCCCGGGGACGGTTCGTGCTGGGGCTGGGCTCGGGCGAACTGGAGAACACGGTGCCGTACGGGTTCGACTTCGAGAAACCGGTGGCCCGATTCGAAGAGGCCATCGAAGTCATCAAGATGCTCTGGGACAGTGACGGACCCGTCGACTTCGAGGGTCGATTTCACCGCCTCGAGCACGCGCGGCTGGACACCGAGCCCTACGACGGGAAGCATCCGCCGATCTGGATCGGGGCGGCCGGGCCACGGATGCTGCGCATCACCGGCCGGCACGCCGACGGCTGGTGGCCCAACGGCGCCTACACTCCCGAGGACTACCACCAGAAGCTGACCATCGTGCGTGAGGCGGCCGAGCGCGCCGGCCGCGACCCGGCGGCCATCACCCCCGCGGTGACCCAGATCTGCCTCATCGGTGACGACGACGAGATCGCTGACATGCTGAAAGCGCCACTGGTGAAGGCGATCATCCTGTTGATCACCGCCGAGGACCTGCGCCGCTTCGGCTACGAACATCCGATGGGACCGCAGTGGCGCGGCGTGCAGGACTTCGATCCCGTCCAACTTTCCCGGGACAAGATCATCAGATTCTGCGAGCAGGTCGACACCCGGGCCATCACCGACATCTTCCCGTGCGGAACCCCGAAACAGGTCGCGCACCAAGTGAAAGGGTTCTGCGATGCCGGCATGCGGGTGTTCAAGCTGATGGAGTACGGCAGCATGGCCGGGCTGCGGTTCAGTGCGCGGTCCGCCGACAAGGTGCGTGAGACCGAAGACGAGATACTGCGACTGGTGGGTGCGGCACATGGCTGACCTGAATGCCACCGAATTACTGGCCGACGCGCAGGCCCGAACAGGGCTCACCGACTGGGGCGATGACACGCTGCCCGAACGATTCGCCACCGCGGTCGAGCATCTCGGCGCGGCCGGTATGGATGGCGACGGACAGCACGCCGCGGCGGCGGTCTGCACCGGCCTGCTCACCTCGCGGCTGGAACTCTTCGAGGACCGCCGGCGCTACCCGGTCGCCGAGGAGGCGATCGCGGCACCGCTGTTCGTGACCGGCGAACCGCGCACCGGCACCACCCTGATGCACGCACTGATGGCCGTCGATCCGGAGGCGCGCGCCCTGCGGTTCTGGGAGGTCATGTACCCGTCAGGTCCGCCCGGACTTGCCGCAGTGGATGATCCGCGCCGCGAGCGTGCCGATGCGGACTGGCGTGAGATCAACGCCAAGCTGCCGAAGTGGCTGCATTCGCACCCCTACAACGACATGCTCGGTGACGGACTGCCCGAGGACGAACGCACCTGGGCGTTCGATTTCCGGGTGATGACACCGACGGCGTGGTGGCGGGTGCCGGTGCCGACGGTGGTGCAGGGCCTGCCCATCGATGCGGCGGCCCAGTACCGGATTCACCGGATGATGTTGCAGCAGTGCCAGTTCGGCAGGCCGGAGAAACACTGGGTGCTCAAGGGATTCCACGGCTTTCGGCTGCGTGAGTTCTTCGACGCCTATCCCGACGCCACCCTGGTCTGGCTGCACCGGGACCCGGTCCAGGTCGCGGCATCGCGCACCATGATGATGGCCGACATCATGGACGGCATCACCGGCCCAGTGGACCTCAAGGCGACCGCCAGGTTGCACCTGGACCTGACGCGGGCGAGCATCGCCAACACGATGTCCCATCCGCTGGCCGACGACCCGCGCATCCTGCACGTCCGGTACCTGGATTTCGTCGCCGACCCGATCGAGACGATCCGGCGCTGCTACCGCTCCGCCGGCCGGACACTGACGTCGCCTGCGGAGCGGGCGATGCGGAACTACCTGGCGCACAACAAGGGCGACCGGCACGGAAAGTTCCGCTACTCGACGGCGCTGTTGACCGACATCGGGGAGGATCTCGACGCTCTGCACGAGGAGTTCAGGCCGTTCCGTGAACGCTTCGGCGTCGCGGTGGAGAATCGGGGCTGAGCGTGCATCCCCGCGTCAGCCTGCATCAGGTGGCCTTCCTGCACGAGAGCACAACGGCGTTCCTCCAACACTGCCTCGACATCGGTGTGCAGCACGCGACGCTGGTTTCTCCGATCCTGATGAAAAAGGGTGCCGTCGCGGAGGCCGCTGGGGCCGGTGTGAGTATCACCAGCATCAATCACCCTTTCGCGGTGCAACCGGATCTGGAACGTGACGACGAGCGGGCCACTACGGCTCTCAACGATGTCATCGATGCCGCGGTGGCTCTTGGACGGCCCGACATCTATCTGTTGACCGGAGCGAGGGGAGCGCTGAGCTGGGAGCTGGCTGCCCGGCGGTTCGGCGAACTCATCGCCCCCTGCAGAGCGCGGGCCGACGCCGAGGGGGTGCGGCTGCTGGTCGAGAATGCATCGACGTTCAACGCGGACATTCACATCGCACACACGCTCGCCGACACGATCACCCTGGCCTCGGGTGCCGGCATCGGCGTGTGCGTCGACGTGCACGCCTGCTGGGCCGAGGCCGGGCTGAGTGAACTGATCCGCCGTGCGATGCCGCTGACGGGCCTCATCCAGGTCAGCGACTATGTGCTCGGTGACCGTTGCGCACCGTGCCGGGCTGTGCCGGGTGACGGCGTGATACCGCTGCAACGGATCATCGGAGACGCTCTGGATGCCGGCTACCGCGGGGTCTTCGATATCGAGCTGGTCGGTCCCCGGATCGACAAGGAAGGCGCGCGGGCGGCCACCGCCCGCGCCGCCGGCCGGGTGTCGGACATCCTCACCGAACTGGGAGTGTGACATGGCTTTCGGCGATGGACCGGCGGACGAGTCGCTGCGTGACACGTGGCAGTACTTCTGTGACCGGCTCAGGAGCGCCGGGGACCTGGTGTTCAAGGACGCCAACCCGGGCACACCGTTGCAGCGGGCCGATGCAATGCGTTTCCTGACTCAGAATCTCGGGCAGGCTTTCGACCTCGCCCTGGAGACCCGGGATCCGGCGTTCCCGCAGATCCACCAGTTGTGCACGCCCAGCAGGAAACTCGGCGGCGATGTCGCCGATTTCAGCTATCGGCAAGCATGGATCGATGGTCGCCACGAATACAAAATCACCGGTAGGCGCGGCACGGCGCGGTGGCTCAACATCACAGTGCAAGGGCCCCGCCCGGACACCATTCCGGGAACCGACTGGCCCTCACTGCACGAACCCTTCGGCGACATACCCGAGGCGAACATCTTCGGTCATCAGTTGCGCCCCGACGAAGCGGGAAACTTCGAACTGTTCATTGGAGGACCCGAACGCGCCGAGAACTGGCTACCCACCACGGCCGGTAGCCGAAAGCTGTTCATCCGGGAGGCCTTCGACGCCTGGTCCGAGACACCGACGACGCTCACCATCGAACGGATCGGCATGTGGGCGCCCCGACCGCTGCCGGACGCGGAATCGATGATCGAGGCAATGGGCTGGGCCGGGGACTTCCTGAACGGCGCGATGCGCGACTGGCCGGAGCACTCGTGGAACTACTCCGGTGGAGTGTGCGATCCGGCTTACCTGAATCGGTTCCCCCCGAACAGGATCGCCGACACCGACAGCGATATGAAGCGGGGCCGGATGGCCGCGCACATGGTGTGGCAGCTGCGACCCGACGAGGCGCTCATCGTCGAGATGGACAACCATGACGGTTTCTGGGTCTTCGGCATGGGTGGGGTGTTCGCGGGCAGCATGGACTTCCTGTACCGGCCGGTGAGCTACACGCCGGCCCGCACGGTCGTCGACGGCGATGACGTCGTGCGACTCGTCATCGCCCACACTGATCCCGGGGTGCACAACTGGCTGGACACCCAGGGGTTCTCGGATGGCAACCTCACCTACCGGAACCTGTTGAGCCGGAATGCCGCGACCTTCCGCACCCGGCTGGTCAAGCATGCGGAGATCCTCGACGTCCTGCCCCTCGATACCGTGAAGGTGGGCTCCACCGAACGCGCGCAGCAGCTGCTCGACCGCTTTCACAGCATCAAGCTGCGCTACGGAATCTGACTCTGCTGCGCGGCGATCCAGGTCCGGATGGCCTCGACGGCCGGCTTGGCCACCCAGTTGCGGTCGAAGACACCCCAGGGTGTCTCGTTGGGGCGGTCGACCAGTGAGTAGATGAACACCGGTCCCACACCGTCGAGCCCCGACCATGTGGTGGCGAAGTCGGTGATCCAGGCCGCCTGGGTGGCGCCGCTGACAGCCGAGGTCGGCACACCGTATTCCGTTGTCCAGATCTTCTTCGCCCCGTCTCCGGCGTTGTTCATCAACTGACGCAGCGACATCAGTTGTTGGTAGGGCGTATTGGCGTACGGCGCCCCGGCCGAGAAGCTGCTGGAGAAATTGTAGGGGTGGAAGGACAGCGCATCGAAGTACCCCTGGGCGCCTGCGGCATACATCTGAGTCAGATAGTTGACCGGGTTGATGGTCCAGGTGCCGAACGAGAGTCCGGCGCCCAGCACACCGCCGACCACCGTCGCGGTGGGTTCGACGGCCTTGATGGCGGTATAGGCCGACTTGAGCAGTGCGGTGTACCCGGCCACGTTCGGTTGGGGCGACCAGCCGATGTTGGCATTCGGTTCGTTCCAGATCTCGTAGGCCGCGATCCGGGGTTGTGCACTGCCGGATCCGTAGCGCTGGGCCAGCTGCACCATGAATTGGGCGTAGGTGTTCGGATCGTCCGGTGCCGCGTTGGGCAGCCAGAAGCCGTTGCGAGAGGCCCAGATCGGTGTGCTCGTCACCGCGCCGACGACGGCGATGCCCCGGGCGGCGGCGGCATCCAGGATGCGGTCGGCGACCACCCAGTTGTAGCTACCCCTGGAGGGCTCCATGGCCCGCCAGGGCAGGAAGATCCGGATCTGTTGCACGCCCATCTCTTCGAATGCCTGCATCGCGGTGGCCAGCTCATCGGCGGTCATGAAGTACAGGTTCGATTCGGCGATACCGAGCGCGGTCGGTGAGGTGTTGACCGGCGCCAACGCGGCGCCTGCCGCGGGGGTGGCCACGGGGGAGGAGAGTTGGGCGGCCACCATGCACAGAACCAGGACGAGCGCGCGTAACAGGTGGACGGGCATGGCGGCCTTTCTGGCGCTCCGGTGCAACACGGCGTGTGACGACGCTCAATGTAGGCACGTCAACCACGTTGCCGCATGCCATGATTCGGCACGCGGTTCCGGCGCTCGGGGATTGCTGCAGAGCTATCGGCCGGCCGGTATTCGTACGCAGGCATCGCCACGCAGCAAATACCGAGGATGTCGCCACGGATAGCGCCGGCCCAGAGGCGGCCGGCGGCACCGGCCGTTTGCCACGGCAAACGTTCCGTTGTGAAGTAATTTGCTGGGGGGTCAAAATGTGCGCAGGTCGACATCGGTAAAGATGCGGCTCAGCCTGCGCAGGCCGCCATGAATGGGTCGCGCGTACCAGAAAACAGAAGAACCTGGGATGTGGCGGGCGCCGAACTGTCACCCAAATGAGACGTCTCCGAACGCATTCCGATACCCCGGCGGGTCACGCGTCAGCTGTCGAGCCAGGCCTTCGCGGGCGCGCAGGTGAGTCCGACGTCCTTGAGGGTGAGGATGCCGGCGGGCGCCGCGACGATGTCGAGGACGGCGTTGACCGCCGGCATCGCGGTCATGGTGTCCCACTCGTGGTTGCCCCAGGTTTCGGGCGGCACGAACCGGATTCGGGTGCGCACCTCGGGTTCGCCCTGGATCACGATGTTGTAGTGGTCCTCGTCCAGGTCCCAGTCCGCGTTCAGCTTCTTGGTGAGGTGCCAGACGACGGCGGTGCGCAGGATGGTCTTGCCGCCGAGTGTCGCACTCCACCCGCCACGTATCGCGGCGATGGTGTCCTTCTCGATGCGCATCCAGCCGAGGTCGACGGTCTCGGATGCGGTGGCGAATTCGATATCGAAATCGATGCTGTCGAACTCGTCGAAACCCAGTGCCACGCCCATCCGTTCGACCGAATCACGGAAGCTGATCATCCCCAGCTTGGCGATCTCGATGACATCGGGAGAAGCCTCGCGTTTGGAAATGCCCAGCATCTCCCATGTTTCGACGGACTCGTAGACCGAGACATCCGCTGCCTCGACGATGGTGATCGACTGCACATCGCGGCAGACCGCGGTCAGGGCGGTGGTGATGGAGTTGGCCCAGCCGGGATGGATGCCGGTGATGTAGAGCGAGCTGTTGCCGCGCTCGCACGCAGCAGCGAGGGCCGCGCGGGTCTCGCCCTGGACGCCGCCGACATTGAGGAAGAGGTTCGTGCTCAGGACGTTGAGCCCGCTCTCCAACAGCCTCACGACGTGGTCGACGTCGGCCATGAACGGCGTGTAGAGCACGGCATCGGCCTGCAGTGCGATCAGCGCATCGATATCGGTGGTGGCCGTCACCCCAGTTTCCGGGCGGCCGCACAACTGCCCGGCATCGGTACCGGCCTTCTCCTCGGAGAAGGCGTACACACCGACGAGTTCGAGGCGGGGGTCATCGAGAACGCCACGCAGGCTGAGCTTTCCCACCTTGCCGGTGGTCCATTGGATGACGCGCATGCCAGGGGCTCCTCTGTCGAGATAGTTTTCCACGATCGTGGAAAAATAACACGGCCGCAGCCGCTAGGTTCGTGAAATGACGACAGGCGCCCGCCGCGGCCGGCCACCGCGCATCGACCGGGCCCGCATCGTCGCGGCGGCGCGGGCCATCGCGCCCGAGGACCTGACCATGCAGGCGGTGGCCGACGCTCTCGGTGTGGACCGCAGCTCACTGAACTACTACGTCGGTGACCGGGGCGGCCTGCTGGAGCTGATCGTCGCCGACCTCTTCGACGCCGAGCTGCGGGACTTCGAGCTGCCCCACGATGCCGACTGGACCGGCGTCCTGCGCGCCTACGGCAAGGCCCTGCACCGGGGGGTCGTTCATCTGCAGGCCACTGCCACCTCTGTCCAGTTGCGCGGCGCGCACAGCCTGGCTCTGGCCGAACGTGTGCTTCAGACGCTGACGGCGGCGGGCTTCACCGTGGCCGAGGGCGGGCACATCCTGTCGCTGGTGTCCGGTGTCGCCTACACCGCGGCGCGGGACCTCCTCGGCGGAGAGCAATCCAGGAGCCAGCACACCTCCGAGGTCGCCCGGGTGCTCGGTGAGGCGCCGGCCGGTCAGTTCGCGCTGCTCGGGGAGATCATCGACAACCGGGCGGTGGCCGGCACGGCCGACGATTTCGAGTTCAGCCTCGACGTGGTGATCGATGGACTGCAACTGCGACTGGACCGCAAAGGCTGAGGTGTTGCTGGTTGCCCATGACCCGGTGACCGGCCACGCGAAAGAGGTTTGCCCAGCACATTTCGGGGTGGTGACCTGCCGTTTCGCGATTGGCGTTGCACATTGAGTCGCACTAACTTTCCTAGGATGAAGTCTTCCGTTGCTGGCACCGCCGCGCGGTGGCTGGCCCCCTTCCTCGCCGTCGCGGCCGTCGTCGCTGGCGTTGCGTCCCCGGTTCAGGCCCCGCAGATCCAGTTGGCCAGTGAGGCCAACCCGCTGGTCGGCAAGCCCTTCTACGTCGACCCGATCTCCAAGGCGATGCGCGCCGCGCAGAGCAACCCGAGCCCGCAACTCGACTACGTGGCGAATACGCCGCAGGCCTACTGGCTCGATCAGGCCTTCCCGGCGTCCACCGTCGGCGGCACGGTGAGCAAGCTCGTCGGCGCCGCGCAGGCTGCGGGCGCCACACCGGTGCTGTCGATCTACGCGCTTCCGCATCGAGACTGCTACAGCTATGCCGCCGGCGGCTTCGGCTCGGCCGACGGTTACCGGGCGTGGATCGACGCCATCTCGGCCGGCCTGGGTTCTGCGCCCGCCGCGATCATCCTGGAACCCGATGCGCTCGCGATGGCCGACTGCCTGACGGCGGATCAACGTGCGGAACGTTTCGACCTGATCCGCTACGCCGTCGACACCCTGACCCGTGACCCGGCCGCCGCGGTGTACATCGATGCCGGGCACTCGCGCTGGGTGAGTGCGGACAAGATGGCCGCGATGCTCAACGACGTCGGCGTGGCCCGCGCGCAGGGCTTCAGCCTGAACACCACGAACTACTACACCACCGAAGAGCAGATGGGCTACGGCAACGCCATCTCGGGGATGACGGGCGGCTCGCACTACGTCATCGACACCTCGCGCAACGGACGCGGACCCGAGAGCGACAGCGATATGGCCTGGTGCAACCCGAAGGGCCGGGCGTTGGGCGTCCCGCCGACGACGGCCACCGGGAACCCGAACGTCGATGCCTTCCTGTGGGTCAAGCGCGTCGGTGAGTCCGACGGGTCCTGCGGGCGCGGCGAGCCCGGCGCGGGAACGTTCGTCAACCAGTACGCGATCGACCTGGCGCTCAACGCGGGGATATAGGCCCCCCGAACCGTCCGTTGGTCGCGTTCCGGACCGCCCGATCGATCAGTTCGAGGGCCTCCTCCTGGCTGACCTTCTCTTTCTCGACGATGACGCGCCGACCCACGTCCTCGTCGATGACCCGGAATGCCCCGACCACCGCTGCCGCGCAGAGGCGGGCGGTGAGGTCGCCGTCCGGCAGGCCGAGTCGCTGGGCGACAACCGGAACGAATCCGCGCTCCATCTCGTCGTGCACCATCAGGTAAGCCGTCCGCAGTGCGGGTTCCTCGGCAGACATGGTCGCGATGCGCAGCGCGCTGATCTCATCGGCGAGTTCCTGCTCACTGAGCGGGTGCTCGGCCATGTCGGCCGCCATGTGCTCGGCCAGTGAGAGTTCGGCCGGCCACCGGTGCGCCTGGGCGATGAAACGTTGCGCGGACAGGGACAGCATCGGTTCGACGCAGCTTTCCTTGCTCCGGAAGTACCGCCAGATGGTGCGGGTGGAGAGCCCTGCGGCGGCGGCGATATCGTCACCACTGGTGGCGGAGACCCCACGCTCCCAGAACAGCGCGCAGGCATGGCGGGAGACGGCCAGGCGGGCTTGCGCCTGCTTCGGATTGGGCGTGCCGCGGATATCCTGGGTGGCGATGGTGAAGGCCTCCTGACACTTAGTGACATCGCCACTGTGTCACTAAGTGACAGGACGCGCAAGCTGCGGGCGGGAGCGATATGGCGACATCGGCTGAACCCGTCGGGCCGATGACACCGACCGTCTGCCCGCGCCACGTCGAGGACACCGTGCTGCGCCGGCGCATCATGGCGCAGGCAACCGAACGGCGCTGCAGCTACTGCACCGTGGACGGTCCGGCTCCGGTCGCGGCCGGCTGGGCCGCGTTCATCGAGTCATTCCTGGTGGGCGTCGGCGTGCACTATCAGCCGGGGCCCCTCGACGTCGGTGACGCCGTCTCACCGGTCGAGGTGGCCCGCGACATCCTGGCCGTGGCGGGGGTTACTCATCGCGAACTCATCGACGATGTCGTCGAGGCGCTCAGCGGCACCACGAGCTGGGTGCCACGAGACCGAAAGAGCAGCAACGGTATCGATCAATTGTCCTACAGCTGGGACGCTTTCAAGCACATCGTCAAACACGAGATGCGCTACTTCTTCGCCACCCGGGCGGCGGGATCCGGTGACATGACCGCCCTGCAGGTGCTCAAAGCTGTATCCGATCTCGGCGAGAACCATCCCGCGGTGTGGCCCGCGCCGTGTCCGGCGCCGTTGTTCCGCGCACGGATGGCGACCTCGGAGGGTGAGGCGTCGAGCTGGCGGCACGCCTGCGATCTGGGACCTCCGCCGCCGGAGTGGGCCGCGGCGAACCGGATGAGCCCGGCCGGAATCAGTATCTTCTACGGCGCGACCGACCGCGCCACCGCGATCGCGGAGGCCGGTGCCCATGCCGCCCACCGGTTCGTCGTCACCGGTGAGTTCACGCCGACACGCGAACTGCACCTGATCGATCTCACGAATCTGCCTGCGTTGCCGAGCATTTTCGACGAAAGCGCGCACACTGAGTATTTCGTGGTCAGGTTCCTTCAGCGGTTCATCCACGACATCACGCTGCCGGTGGAACTAGACGGCCACGAACACATCGACTACGTCCCGACTCAGGTGTTCACCGAGTACTTCCGGTATGCGTTCCCGGACCGCGTCGACGGCCTGATGTTCCCCAGTGCCCAGGGGCCCGGCATCAACGTCGTGGTCTTCGTCGGATCGGACCGATGTGCGGACACGGGGGCCGAGACCGAGCAGACCAGACTCAGCTTCGACACCGCCACGCTAGAGGTCAGCCGGGTCATGACGGTGGCGCGTTGAGGCCCCGGATGAGATCGGGCCTGGTGTGGGTCTGCACCGTGTCGGTCCTGGCCGGCGTGGTGATCGGCTTTGTCGGCGGCGCGTTCCGGTGGTGTCTGCAGCTCGCGGACCGCTGGCGGGTCGACCTGGTCACCTGGGCCCACGACCTGCCGGGGCCAGGGTGGCTGGTGCCGATCGCCGTGGCCGCTCTCGGGGCGACGCTGGCCGCCGTCGTGGTCCGGTGGGTGCCGCTGGCCGCCGGGAGCGGCATTCAGCACGTCGAGGCCGTCTATCGCGGGACGGCCCGACCGCCGAGCCTGCTGCTGCTGCCGGCCAAGTTCATCGGGGGTGTCCTCGCGATCGGCTCGGGCCTGGTGCTCGGCAGAGAAGGCCCGACGGTGCACATGGGTGCGGTGATCGGCGCGCAGGCCGCGCGGCGCGGCGGGCTGGACGACCGTGATGTGCGGCTGATGCAGACAGCGCTGGGCGGTGCCGGACTGGCGGTCGCGTTCAACGCGCCGATCGGTGGGGCGCTGTTCACCCTCGAAGAGGCCACCAAATCCGTGCACATCCGCACTGTGCTCGTCACCCTGTTCTCGGCCGCCACGGCCGTGGCCTGTGCCCGGTTGATCCTCGGCGACCAGCCGGATTTCCAGGTCGATCCGGTGGCGGCGCCGTCGACCACCCTGGTCCCCGTCTTCATCGTGTTCGGTCTCGTCACCGGCTGCCTGGGCGCGCTCTACAGCCGGCTCGTGCTGAGCTTCCTCGACGGCGTCGCCGCCGTTCCCCGGATTCCGGCGGTCGCGAAGGCGGCGGTCATCGGCGCGATCATCGGGCTGGTGGCGTTCGTGGATCCACGTGCCGTCGGTGGCGGTGATGGGCTGACTCAGCTGATCGTCGGAGGTGGCGCCCTGGCGTTGCCGATGGCTCTGGGGTATCTGGTGGTGCGGCTGGTGGCCGGTCCGTTGTCCTATGCGGCCGCGGTACCCGGTGGGCTGTTCGCGCCCCTGCTGGCCGTCGGCGCGCTGTGGGGTGTTCTGTTCACCGGCGGCCTGAATGTTCTTATACCCGAGAGTAAATCGTCGCTCGTGGTGCCGATGGCCATCGTCGGCATGGCCGCGTTCTTCGGTGCCGTCGTGCGGGCGCCCGTAACCGCGATCGTGCTGGTGATCGAGATGACCGCCACCACATCGCTGGTCGTGCCGATGCTGGCGGCGACCGCCGCTGCCGTGCTGGCCGCCGAACTGCTGAAATCGCCGCCCATCTACGACAGCCTGCGCGAGCGGATGCAACCTGACGGAAACAGAGGCCCGCTAGATTCGCAGGAGCGCCGAAACCGCGGGGGGCAGTGAAAGGGCACCAGCGAGACGTGGCCGACGAACCAAGCCAAGAGACCCCGGCGGCACGCACGGTCGTGTTCGCCCTCTACGACAAGGTCACCCTGCAGGATGTGGCGGCGCCCCTGGAGATCTTCGCCCGTGCCAACGATTTCGGGGCGAACTACCATGTGCTGCTGGTCTCGCCGACCGGTGCGGCGGTTGGCACCACGGCCTACGCACGCCTGGACGTGAATCTGGCGCTGGCCGACGTGCCCGCCAGGATCGACACGCTGCTGGTGCCCGGCGGCGTGCCTGCGGATTTCTCCTTCACCCCTGGCCTGCACGACATTCCCGAGGAGCCGACACCCGATACGGTGCCGGACGCCCTGGAAATGGTGCGCCTGCTCGCGCCGCGGGCACGTCGGGTGGCCTCGGTGTGCACCGGCGCGTTCGTGCTCGCCGCCCTCGGGCTTCTCGAAGGGCGGCGCGCGACCACCCACTGGGCGCACTGCCAGACATTGGCGCGCAGATATCCGAACGTGCGCGTGGATCCGGATTCGCTGTTCGTCCAGGACGGGCCGTTCATCACGGGTGCGGGCATCACCGCGGGTATCGACCTGGCGCTGGCCCTTGTCGAGAGTGACTACGGCCCGACGGTGGCCCGGCGGGTGGCGCGCTGGATGGTCGTCTTCCTCCAACGCCCGGGCGGGCAGGCGCAATTCAGCGTGTGGGCGGAATCTGCGCTGCCGGTCTCGGGTGGGCTGCGCGATATCGTGGACGCGGTGATCGCCGACCCCGGCGCGGACCATTCCATCGCATCGATGGCCGTCAAAGCGGCCGTGAGTGAGCGGCACCTCGCCCGGATGTTCCACGACCAGATCGGGATGACCCCGGCGCGATTCGTCGAACAGGCCCGGCTGGAGGCCGCCAAAGTGCTCCTCGCGACCGGTGATCAGAGCCAGGATTCCATTGCGCGACGGGCGGGCTTCGGCACGACGGACACCATGCGGCGCACCTTCCGCCGAAACCTCGGCGTGTCACCCGGCGTATACCGGAACCGCTTTCGCACCACCGGGATCGACCAGTAACGGAGCGGGCCGAGTCGGTGCCGGCAGCACGCGATGCGCCTCCAGATGGTCGCGGATGCGGGCCCCGTACCGCAGCCCGCTGCGCTGTGCCGCGGCGTGGAAGGACTCACCGGCCAGTACCAGGCTGACTGCATTCTCCAACCGGACCTCGTACACGTACTGCCGCAGCGTCACCCCGACCTGCGCCTTGAACAGCCGGGCCAGATGCCGTGGACTCATCCCGATCTGGGCGGCAACGACGTCCAACTCGTAGTGTCCGGCCGGATCCGCGCTGACGGTCGCCATCAAGCGCTCCAGCTCGGCGTGTTTGGGTCGCGGAGTCCTGGCGGCCGCAGAGATCTGGGGATGGCCCTCCATGCGCCTGCTGAGAACCACCATCTCCCTGGAGATCTCGTGCGCGAGGTCGGCTCCGTAGTCATCAGAGACCAGCGCGAGCGCCAGGTCGATGCCGGCCGCGGAACCCGCGGCGGTCCAGATGTCGTCGTCGCGGACGAACACGGACTCGCGGTCCACGATCGTGGACGGACAGCGGGTGACGAAGGCGTCCAGGTGGCGCCAGTGCGTGGTCGCGCGACGGCCGTCGAGCAGGCCGGTCGCGCCCAACGCGAAGACCCCGGCGTCGATGGCGGCGATCCGCCGCACACCGGCAGTACGAGTTCGGACCGACTGCTGAACATGTGACGGAACAACTTCGGAGACAAAGCTTTCGCCGCCGAGCAGGATCACCGTGTCCGGAGGCGTGTCCAGTAGCGCGGCCGGAGTGGCAGCGAGTGTGAGTCCCGACGAACAACGGATCGCCGAGGAATCCCCGTAGGTGTGCAGCGACACCGCGTAGTCGTAGCCGAGGGTGCGGGCCACGTCGAACACCTCCAGCGCACCGGTGACATCCAGGGTCCGGACGCCGTCACAGGCCAGCATCGCGATGCGACGCGAACGGTGCTCGACGTAGTGACACATGAGCCAAGGGTGCGCCCACCGCGGTGCGGGTGCGATCCGATGTCCGGATTTTCGCGCCTCCTGTCCGTGTCGGTCGGCCGTGGGCGGCGAGGTCCCGTTTCGCGCAGAAGATGTCCACCTCGGCGGACAACCGATAAGCGGGGTTTACCAGTCCGAAACACCATCGGCCCAACGTTGTTGCCACGAAGCAGATCTCGATACCGCGATGACAAGGGTGGACTGCATGGATTCACGATCGGCTCTGACATTGAGCATCGGTGTGCTCGGCGGGGTCGCGGTGGCGCTCACCGCGACCGTGATCACCGTCCCCATCTGGGTGGTCTTCCTGTCGTGGGCTTCCTTCTTCTTCGTCGGGGGAGGCCCGGGCGGCTGGGTGCGGTCGGTGTCATCGAATCTGGTGGGTGTCCTCATCGCCAGCGCCAGCCTGTACGCCGCGCATCTGCTCGGCGGCAGTCTGACCGTCACGGCCATCGCCGTGGGCGTGGGAAGTGCGCTGATGGTGCAGGCGTCCTGGGTCGATCTGCTGTCGACGACACCCGCGGTGGTGGTGGGTTTCGCATCGACGGTCTCGACCGTGGCCGGGACGGGACAACTGGTGACCGCGACGAGCATCTCCCACCCGGGGTTGGTGGCGGCCTGCGCCTGCGTGCTGGGCGCCACGTTCGGTATCGCCTCGGAGTACCTGGCCAATGTGATGACACGTACGGCCCCGGCCAGCCGTACCGGAACAGAAGGTGCACCGGCATGAAACTGCAGCATTATCTGGGTGGTCTGGAGGGCCTGCCCGAACCGCTCAATTTGGAGAAGCGGGTGTTCGTCGAAGAGTGGGAAAAGCGCATCTTCGGCATCCACGTCGCCATGATGGGCCTGAGCGCGCACCTGGGCTCGGCGCTGCCGGAGTACCCGATCGCCGAGGTGCCCACCGAGTTCCGCGACGAGTGGACGTGGGCTTCGCTGCGCACCGGCGCCGAGGCGATGAATCCGTTCGACTATTTCAAGTTCCGCTACTACGAGAAGTGGCTCGGCGGAATCAGCCAGTTCTTCATCGACCAGGGGTACGTGTCTGAGGAGGAGATCAGTGCCCTGATCGCGGCCCCGGCGACGGTCCCGAGCGGCGGTGATCCGGCGATCGATGACCAGGTGATCGATTACCTGCGCCGCGGCGACAGCCCGCGCCGTGACACCGCGCACCCGAAGTTCGCTGTGGGAGAACAGGTCCGCATCGGAAACCTGCCCGCCGGTGCCCACACCCGGCTGCCGGGGTACCTGCGGACCCGGGTGGGCACCGTCACCAGGATCTTCGAGGGCGACTACGGCTACTTCGTCCACACCGGCGACGGAATCGGTGACCCGATGCCGATCTACATCGTCGAGTTCGCCCCCGCGGAACTCTGGGGCGTCCGGGCGGAACCGGGCGCCAACACCCTGTACGCCGAACTGTTCGAGGCCTATCTGCAACCCGTCGAGGAGGACAAGTGACCGAGCAGTTTTCGTACCCGTCCGATCGTGAGCAATCCAGCGCCGATCGGGTCGGGGCCCTGGAGCGGCTGCTGATCGAGAAGGGGGTCATCACCGGCGAGACGGTCGACAAGGTGCTCGCCTACTTCGAGTCCGAGATGACACCGCTGAACGGTCAGAAGATCGTCGTGAAAGCCTGGACGGACCCTGATTTCGCGGCCCGGGTGGTCGTGGACACCCCGGCGGCGCTGGCCGAACTGGACCTGCCCGAGGGGATGGCCGGCGCGGAAGGCGAGCACCTACAGGCGGTGGCCAACGAGCCCGGGGTGCACAACCTTGTCATCTGCACGCTGTGCTCCTGTTTTCCCTGGCCGGTGCTGGGATTGCCCCCGTACTGGTACAAGGACCCGGTGTTCCGGGCACGTGCCGCCCGGGAACCCCGCACGGTGCTGACCGAGGTCGGAGTGGACCTGGCCGAGGACACCGAAATCAAGGTGTGGGATTCCAGCGGGCATTCGCGGTGGTTCGTCATCCCCGAACGGCCCGCGGGAACCGAGGGTTTCACCGAGGAGCAACTCATGGGACTGGTCACCACCGAGTCGATGATGGGCGTCGCACTGGCAGGGCAGCCGGCATGAAACTGCACCAGACCTGCACGACGGATCAGGCCGCGCCGTCGTTCGACCACGATTGGCAACGACGGGCCTTCGGCCTGGCGCTTGCCTTGTCCGAGTTCGGTCACTACCCGTGGGCTGAATTTCAGCAGAGCCTGATCGACACGATCGGCGCGTGGGAGTCGGCGCCCGCACCCGCCCGGGGTGAATGGGAGTACTACGACCACTGGGTCGCAGCACTGGAACACGTTGTGGACCATCGGAAAATCCTCACCGCCCCACTGATCACCGACGACGGCGACCACGTCGTCCACGACGACCACCACTGACCCTCGCGAAAGGAAGCGCAGATGCACATCGAACCAGGAATCGTGGACGGCGCAAAGATCGTCCTGAGTTATGCCACCGCGGGCGGCGCCGGCGCCTACGCGCTGACGATGGCGTGGAAACACCTCAAGGAGCGAGGCCCGGGGTCAATGCTGCTCGGCACGTCCGTGACCACCGCGCTGGTCCTGGTGTTCTTCGAGATCCTCCCGCACTTCCCGGTGGGCGTCTCCGAGGTGCACCTGATCCTCGGCTCGACGCTGTTCCTGCTGTTCGGCGCCGCGCCCGCGGCCTTCGGTCTGGCGCTGGGCCTGCTGATCCAGGGCATGTTCCTGGCCCCCTTCGATCTTCCGCAGTACGGCATGAACCTGACCACGCTGTTGGTGCCGCTGTTCGCGTTGCAGTACGTGGCGGGCCGGACGATCGCACCACAGACGCCCTATACCGCCCTGAAATACCGTCAGGCCCTGACCCTCTCGATGAC
This sequence comes from Mycobacterium sp. ITM-2016-00316, assembly GCF_002968335.2. NCBI lineage: Bacteria > Bacillati > Actinomycetota > Actinomycetes > Mycobacteriales > Mycobacteriaceae > Mycobacterium > Mycobacterium sp. ITM-2016-00316. The sequence goes on along the minus strand of NZ_CP134398.1, from coordinate 5,800,729 downwards.
CTACCAGGCGGGCATCGTGTCGTGGGTGGGGTTCTGGGCGCTCTACGGTGAGGGCCTCAGCGGGCAGACGGTCGCCAGCATCGCGACATTCGGTGCCGCGTACATGCTGGTGATCGTCGTCGAACCACTGGCGGATGTGGCCGTGCTGGCCGGTGCGAAGGCCCTCGAGCGGTACAAGAACGACGCCTGGCTGGAGCCACGCCTGTTCAACCCGGCCTGACCGGTGGTGTGAAGATGGGTCCATGACCGCAACGCTCGTCGCCAAGGATGTGGCCGGCGGACACGCCCATCGCACACTGTTCGAGCACGTCGACCTGACCGTGGCGCCCGGCGATGTCATCGGCGTCGTCGGCGCCAACGGGGCAGGCAAGAGCACCCTGTTGCGCATCCTGGCCGGCGATCTCGACCCGCTCGGCGGCACGGTCAGCGTCGCCCCGGCCGATGCCTTCGTCGGGTGGCTGCCACAGGAGCACGAACGGATCCCGGGGGAAACCGTCGCCGGCTACATCGCCCGGCGCACCGGATGCGCGGCGGCAACATCGGCGATGGAAGCCGCGGCCGAGGGCCTGTCCGATTCCAGTGCCACCGCGGACGCGTACTCGGTGGCACTGGATCACTGGCTGGCCACCGGCGCGGCGGACCTGGAGGAGCGGCTGCCCGCGGTGCTCGCCGACCTGGGTCTGGACTCCGGGTTGGTACCGGACTCGACGCCGATGACCGCGTTGTCGGGTGGGCAGGCGGCACGGGTTGGTCTGGCCGCACTTCTGTTGTCCCGCTTCGATATTGTGCTGCTGGACGAGCCGACCAACGATCTGGACCTGGATGGGCTGGCCCGCCTGGAGCGTTTTGTCGGCGAACTGCGGGGCGGTGTGGTGCTGGTCAGCCATGACCGGGAGTTCCTCGCGCGCTGCGTGACCCGGGTGCTCGAACTGGATCTGGCGCAGAACACCACCACGGTCTTCGGCGGCGGCTACGACAGCTATCTGGAGGAGCGCGCGGTCAACCGGCGGCACAAGCGCGAACAGTACGAGGAGTTCGCCGACAAGAAGGCGGATCTGGTGGCGCGCGCCCGTACCCAACGCGAATGGTCCAGCCAGGGCGTGCGCAACGCGATGCGCAAGGCCCCCGACAACGACAAGAACCGGCGCCGCGCCCAGACCGAATCCAGCGAGAAGCAGGCGCAGAAGGTGCGTCAGATGGAGAGCCGGATCGCCCGCCTGGAGGAGGTCGAGGAGCCCCGCAAGGAATGGTCGCTGCAGTTCACCATCGGATCGGCCCCGCGGTCGAGTTCGGTGGTGGCGACCCTTGACAACGCCGTTGTGCGCCAAGGTGAATTCGTGCTGGGCCCGGTCTCACTACAGGTCGACGCCGGCGAGCGGATCGGCATCACCGGCCCGAACGGCGCGGGCAAGTCGACACTGCTGGGGTTACTGCTGGGCCGCACGCCACCCGACGAGGGCCGGGCCGGTCTGGGCGCGAACATCGCCGTCGGCGAGATCGACCAGACCCGTGCCGAATTCGACGGGCCGGGGCGGCTGATCGATCGTTTCGAACAGCACGTGCCGGACTGGCCGACCGCCGAGGTGCGCACGTTGTTGGCGAAGTTCGGTCTGGGCGCCGACCATGTGGAGCGCGCCGCGCACGAGCTGTCACCCGGTGAGCGCACCCGGGCCGGCCTGGCGCTGCTGCAGGCCCGCGGCGTGAACGTGCTGGTGCTCGACGAACCGACCAATCATCTGGATCTGCCCGCGATCGAGCAACTCGAGCAGGCCCTGGAGAGCTATGATGGTGCGCTGCTGCTGGTCACACACGATCGCCGGATGCTGCAGAATGTGCGGCTGGATCGGACGTGGCGCGTCGACGGTGGCCGGGTTCACGGCGTGTAGCGCGTCACCTTGTCCGGGTGGATGACCAGACGCAACAGGTCGGCGCCCAGCATCTGCTGCAGTTCGGCTGCCCGACCCTCGTCGGTGAGGTCCCAGTACCGATTGGCCAACCGGGTGGCAAGTTGTTGCGCTCCTTCGCTTTCCAGCGTCGTGGCACCGGCGACCGACACCCAGCGCTCACGTTCGCCCACCGGGGCGGCGACCACCAGAGACGCGCGAGGGTCGGTGCGCAGGCGCCGGACCTTCGCCGCGTCGGTGAGGGTGAACAGTTCGATGGTTCCGTGTTCGGTGGCCTCGAACCACACCGGACGGGGCTGCGGCGGGTCGGCGCCGGTGGCCACGGTGAAGAACCCGAACAGCGGGCGGCGCAGGAACTCCAGGTCTCCAGGCGTCAGCTTCACCGCGACCACGCCCCACTGGCCGCTGTCCGCAGCACGTAGTCCTCGAAGGTCCGGGGCTCTCTGCCCAGCACGGATGCCACCCCGCCCGTGGTCGTGGCGAGCGGGCCGCCGTCCATCATCACGAACATCTCGGTGACGTGTTCGGCATCGGGCTCGCCGACGCCCTGTTCCACCAGTAGCGCGGTGTACTCGGCCGGGGTGATCTGCTTGTAGGTGATGGGCTGCCCCGATGCGCGAGAGATCATCTCGACAGCCTCGGCGAAGGTCAGCGAGTCCGGGCCGGTCAGCTCGTAGACCTGCCCGGCGTGACGGCCGGGCTCGGTCAGGACCTTGGCCGCGACATCGGCGACGTCCTCGATGTCGATGAAGGGTTCGGGGGTGTCGCCGGCAGGCAACGCGAGCTCCCCGGCGACCAGCGGCGCGTGGAACAGGTCCTCGTCGAAATTCTGCGCGAAGTTGTTGGGCCGCAGGACGGTCCACTCCGAGGCCGAACCGCGGACGGCTTCTTCGGCCGAACGCATGTCCAGCCCGAAACGCGAGTCGCCCCACGTGTCGGCGCCGCGCCCGGACAGCAGCACCAGCCGTTGCACCCCGGCGGCCTGCGCCCTGGCGACGAACTCGGGTGCGGGGCCCACCGTTGCGGGCGCGACCATGTACACCGCGGTGACGCCCTCCAGCGCCGCATCCCAGCCGGCGGGATCGGACCAGTCGAAGGAGGTCTGACTGGATCGGGAGGCGAGCCGGGCGTTGACGCCGCGCAACCGCAGGCGGGCGGCGACGCGGCGACCGGTCTTCCCGGTCGCGGCCAGGACAAGGATTGTGTCTGTACTCATGGTTCCATTCAATGCCGCCGGATCGGACGATTCCATGGTCGTAACGCCGGGTTCCATGTGAATTCGTCTAACCTCGATGCATGGACGTCTTCGGTGACCTGTGCCGTGGGGTGCGTGCCCACGGCTCGCTGTTCGGCAGCTCGCAGCTGTCCGCGCCCTGGTCGCTGCGCTTCGTGGACGGTGCGCCGCTCACGTTGTGCACCGTTCTCGACGGGCAGGGCTGGTTGGTTCCCGAGCACGGCGCTCCCGTGCAGATGCGGGATCGAGACACCGTCGTGGTGAAGGGGCCGGACACCTTCACCTTCGTCGACGATCTCGACACCGCCGCGGAGCCGATCGCGTGCGGGGAGATGTGCGCGAAACCCGAGTACGGCGGCACCCGGCATCGGATCGGGTGGAATGACGACTGCGCTTCCGGTGCGGGAACCACCACCTTGGTGGTCGGCGCCTACCCGGTGCGCGGTGAGATCAGCCGCCGCCTGCTCGACGCGTTGCCCGCGGTGTTGCACCTGTCCAGTGGTGGCAACGGCGACGCGGTGCTGGACCACCTGGCCGTCGAGGCGGCGCTCGACATCCCCGGTCAACAGGTGGTGCTGGACCGATTGCTGGACTGGATGCTGGTGTGCACGTTGCGGACCTGGTTCGACAGCCCCGAGGGTCACCCGCCGGCCTGGTGGACCGCCCAGCGTGATCCGGTGGTCGGTGACGTGCTGAGACTGTTGCACGCCGACCCCACTGCGCCATGGACGGTGTCGTCGCTGGCGGCGCAAGCGGGCGTGTCCCGGTCGACGCTGGCCAAACGTTTCACCGATCTGGTCGGTGAGCCGCCGCTGACCTACCTCACCGGGTGGCGGATGACCCTGGCGATGGACCTGCTGATCGAGCAGCAGACGGCGACGGTCAGGGAGGTCGCCCGAGCCGTCGGCTACACCGATCCCTTCACCTTCAGCGCGGCGTTCAAGCGGGTGCGTGGCGTCAATCCCAGCGAGTTCCGCCGCATCAACATCGCGTAAGGACCGGCCCCGCGGACGTCAGGGTTGCGTTGGGACAGCGGCGGTACCGCACGGCCCGACGTACACCTGGACACATGACCCTCGCGATAGCCGCTCACAGCCTGCCCGCCACGGCGTTGACCGACCCGGCACTGGCTGATTGGGCTCGCGCGCACTGTGTTTCGGTGACCGCGCACGATGGCCGCGACCTCGACCTGGTGCGCCGCTACCGCATTCGGCCCTTCCAGGTCGTGTACCGGTGCGGACCGGACAGCGCCGCCACTCGCCGTGCCGCCGGTCTCGGGGTACGCCGCTTCATCGTGTGCACCGCACATCAGATGGCCCGCCTCGACGAATGCGCAGCCGGTACCAAGTATCTCTACCTCGACGAACGCGCCCCGTTGATGCTGGGGGACCGGCGGTTGAAGGTCATCGGACTGCACGCCGAAGTCGGCGACGGGCCGGTAATGGCGGAATGGGCGACGGCGGCTGTGGGACTGGTGCATCGCGCCGCGGTCCTGCAAGCCTGCGGATCCACCGTGAAGCGGATCGCGCTCAGCGGCGGATCGACCGCGCTGTGGCTGAACGATCATCGGCGCGCGGCGGCCATCGTCGACGTCGTCGATCGGGCGGTGTGCGAGGAGTGCGACCGCAGCCACCTGCCCCGACCGGTGGTGACCCTGGCGGCGCTGACCGCCGGCCGGGGTGACGCAGCTCACCCCGCGTAACGGTGGGCGGTACCACCGGCGATGTAACCAGCATGTTCATTCGTTTGGGGACGGCGGTCGCGGTAGCTGCGACGGCCTTGGTCGGACTGGCCGGCGGCACCGCCGCGGCCGCGCCCGCGTGCGCGGATTTCCACTGGATCGGCGCCGCCGGTTCGGGTCAGCGTGACGGTGCCAATCTGACCGCCAACGGCGGCATGGGCGACGTGGTCTACCAGTCCTACCAGCAGCTGAGCGCCGAACTGGCCGCCGGCGGGCGGACCATCACGGCCGAGGCCGTGCAGTACCCGGCGGCACCGGTCCCGCTCGGTGACGGGCTCGGCGGCTGGATGGACTTCATGGACAGCGTCGAGGACGGCACCGAGGCCGCCGCCGATCAGCTCGAGGCGTTCACCGAGAGGTGCCCGCAGACCAAGGTCGTGCTCGCCGGCTACTCCCAGGGTGCGATGGTGATCCACCGCAATCTGCACGACCTGGCCGAGGCTCCGAACGTGGCGGCCGCCCTGCTGGTCGCCGACGGAGACCGATTGCCTGCTGACACCACCATCAACCTGGGATCGACAGCGGTGCTGCCGGGCGTAGGCAAGGGTGTCGCGCAGGAGCACTCCTTCCTGGCCTCGACCGACACCTCGCCGCTGCCGCCGGCCATCGGTGCACGCACCGTCAGCGTCTGCGATGTGGGCGATCCGGTGTGTGACTACGACGCCGACGCCGAAGAGTTGCCGGCCTCGGCCATCGCCATCCACACCGCCTACGCCCCCGCGGTCAGCGGGCCGCACGCCTGGGGTGGGCCGTTGTACAACCTGGTGATGAGCTCGAGCCCGGTGCCCGCGGTGGCCGACGCCACGGCGTGAACTTCGGCGAACTCGTCGCCGGCATGCTGCCACCCCGATAGGGTCGGAACAGCATGGACACTTCAGATACGTTGCGCCGCTTGAGTAAAGGCCGCTTGAGTAAAGTAGGCGCCCTCGCCGTCAGTGTGCTGGTGTTTGCTGCCTGTGCAGCACCCGGCGATTCCACCACCACGGACTTGTCCGGTACGCCGGCGGCCAATGTGCCGACCACCACCGTGGCGCCCATCGTGAGCCCGGCCCTGCTCGATGCCGGGACCTACCCGACGGCGCCCAGACCACCCCTGGGCAACGCCGCTGATCCGCGCACCGGCGCGATCACGGATGCCCAGCATCTCGCCGATTTCGTGGTCGGTCCGTGGGAGGCCGACGAAGCCCTGGTCACCCCGTACCTGGCCACCTACTACCTGCTTGACTCCTCGGGGTCGCTGATGCAGTTCGCACCCGAGAACGTCGCACAACAGGCCGAACGTCACGGCATCGTCAACGGGTTCGCCTCGGCCCGGCAGGCCACCGACAAGACGGTGATGATGAATGCGGTCTTCCGGTTTCCCGACGCGGCGGCCGCCACCGCCGCGGCCGCCGACATGAACTCCGGCGCCTCCGCACAAGCCATCCGCGGCGCCACACCCACCCCGGCGGTGATCCCCGGCCATCCCGAAGCGGCCGCCTCGACGTACCCGTTCAGTCCGCACGAATCGGACAGGGAGTGGACGGTGATTCGGTCGTTCGCTCCGCACGGCCCCTACGTGTTCATGCAGCTGGTGCAGTCCGTCGACGGTTTCGATCCGGCCGCGGCGCTGGTGCAGAAGGCCATCGATGTGCAGGGCCCGCGGATCGACGAATTTCGGCCGGCCCCCGCCGATGCGTTGGCCGACGTTCCGCTGGACCCCACCGGTCTGCTGGCCAAGACGTTGCCACTGTCGGGCAGCGCCGCCCCGACGAAGAACGCCGTCTATACCCGCCGCGGCGCGGTGCACTTCCAGAGCAACCCGATCGCCTCCAAGACGCTGTTCACCGACACCGGTGTGACGGCGGTGGCGATGGCGTTGACGAACGTCTACGAGGCGAAGAGCCCCGGTCTGGCATCGATGGTGGTCGGCTCCTTCAGCAAGGAGGTCACCGCGCAGGGCGCGGCGCCCGCCGAGCCGGTGCCTGCGTTGCCCGACAGCCACTGCTCGGAGCGCGGAAAGGCGTTCTACTGCGTCGCCGCGGCGGGTCGCTACGCCGTTGAGGTGAACGCCGAATCGCTGCCGCAAGCCCATCAGCAGATGGCGGCGCAGTACATCCTGCTCACCGCGGGCTGAGCCTTCCCCCGACCGGGGGACATCGTGTTCACCCGTTGTGAGGGCCGGTCGCCCGACAGACGGTGGCCTGCTGCCGGCGGCATGCTGGAGTCATCAAAGCTCCCGCCACACAGAGGATTACGACATGAACGCCCTGACCCGCCGCATCGCCACCGGATTCGCCGTCGCCGCCGCCCCGGCGATCATTGCGGTGGGCGCCGCCACCACCTGCCACGCGCAGGCCACCGCGGCGAACACCTACGGGCTGACCACCAGCCAGGCCGCCGCTGATTACCCCCGTGCGGCTTCGGGTACAGGGTTCGGACAAGGTGACCACCAATCGTGAGGAGCGCGCAATGACAGCTCAGGACCCGAAGCCGGCCGAAGTTCAGGCCGACGAAGAAGAGGTGCTCGCCCCGGCCACACCCGGTGCCCAAGCCCTGCCGACCGAGGACACCGACGCGTCCGACTAGCACCCGGCCCACCCGAAAACCCGTAGTCCCTCCGCGAGAGGGACTACGGGTTTTCCGTGATTCTGGGACCCCTTGCCCGGCTCCTCGGCGGCGGTGTTCCCCCGATCGGGGGACACGTGATTCCCCCGGTGCGGGGGCCGGTCGGCCGACAGACTCCCAGCACGCTGCGGCGCATTGTTGAGTCATCGAAAGCCCAGCAGCAGAGGAGATTACGACATGAAGAGCATCGGCCATCAGTTCGCCACCGGATTCGCACTGCTCGGAGCCGCAGCCATCCTGGCGGTCGGCGCCATGACGACCAACCAGGCCATGGCCGCCACCGCCGTCACCCCCGATGCGAGCACCGTGCACACGGTGTCGACTCACGCCACCGGCGAGCACAACTTCCTCTACGGACGGTGACAGCCACCGTTCAATTCTGGTGCGGCAGAGGCTCGCTGACGTCGAATCTCAGGGTGCGTGCTGGTCTGCCTGCCGGCAGATCTGCAACATGCGCCCGACGTGGGCGCCGGGCACGAGGTTGAACTCGATATCGGCCAATACGCAGCGTGAATCGAGGGTCTTCAACATCCAGTAGCCGTCGCTGGCGAAGAAGCCGACCTGCGAGAGGTCGAGGATCATCCGCCGGCACAGCAGAACCTTGTTCAAGGTGTAGTCGAGCAACCGTTGGGTGTTCGCGGCGTCGATGTCGCCGACCACGGTGATCACCGCCAGATCGATATCGCGCCATTCGGTCGTGAATTCCAGCCCCGCGGATCCGGGACGCGCCTGCGCGCTGTTGGTGAGCATTTCCGTCATGGCAGCCTCCGCTGGGGGTGACGTGATGGCTGCTGCTGAACCAGTACCAACGGTACGCCCGGCGTGGGTCCACAATCCGATTTTTGTGGTCCACTGAACGCATGCTGCACGGGTACTCAGCGGCGCAGCGTTTCGTGTGGGCTTTCGCCGAAGGTGCGCCGGTACAGGACCGCGAAGCGACCCGTGTGGGCAAACCCCCAGCGCGCCGCGGTGGCGGCCACGGTGGTGACGCTGCGATCGCTGGCGATGAGTTCTTCGCGTGCCCGGGCGAGCCTGACTTCGCGCAGATAGGCCGTGGGCGTGGTGTCGAGGTGCCGGCGGAACATGTACTGCACCGTGCGCGGTGACAGGTACAGCGCCGAGGCCACATCCCCGACCCCGATGTCATGGGCGGCGTTGTCCTGGATGAAGTCGATCGCCTGGCGCAGCAGCGCGGGGTGGGCGTTGCCGGAGGTGTCGGCCGTGCCGTCGGCGGGCAGGTCGTTCGGGAATGCGGTGAGGATCGCGCTGGCCAGCATCCGGCCCGCCGAGGCCAACAGGACGCGACTCTCGAGCGGTTCTGGAACGGTGAGTATGCGGTGGAGGAAGCGTTCGGTGGCCTCAAGGGTGCGCCCGGCGGTCCCGGTCGTCGGGGTGAGGCCGGTGAAGCGCGGCACCGAAGCCGCATCGGTATCGATGGCCGCGACCTCGGTCAACAGCGAGCGGGACAGCACCACCGCACGCAGCTCGGCGCCAACGAGGCGGACCTGGACACCACCGACACCGGTGGAGGCGAGCACCCATTCGCCGGGGCCTGCAGTACCGGCGAGCCGGCCGTGCACCACGTCGGCGCGGCCGCTGCGCACGAACAGAGCGACCACCGAGGGCACGCGGTCGGCCCGCAGCGTGACGTCGCCGTCATGCCGGATCTCTTCGATCGCGTAGCTACCGATGTCCATCCGTGAGTGCGTGCACGAACAACCGATGGAGGGGCCACCTGCGCGGGTGATGGTGAAACGGGCGGAATACGCCTGATCGAGATGCTTGTGGATCAGGTCTGAATCGTTGGAGTCGATGTCGGTACGCTCAGGGCGGACATCAACACGGTCGGCTTTCATCACGGCTCCATAAAAGAAAACAGCACCGGATGGGCATCGACCTGAACCCACGTACGCACGATCCTAACCCGTCGGTGCGGGCAAACGAAATTATCGGTCACCTCCTCGGGTGTGGTTCATTCGCCGCAGGTTGGGTAATTCACCCGAACACAGCCAGGTTTCGCAGGAAGGAATGCCGATGGCGCACTCCGACGAGGTCGACAGCGCACTGACCGTGACGCGGGAGACCGCTGCCTCGCGTGAACAGGTATGGGCTGTGATCGCCGACGGCTGGACCTACTCACAGTGGGTGGTGGGCAACAGTCGGATGCGTGCGGTCGATCCACGGTGGCCGGAGGTGTCCAGCACGATCGATCATTCGATCGGGGTGTGGCCGCTGCTGGTGGATGACCAGACGGTGGTCGAGGACTGTGAGCCGCGGCGACAGATTGTTCTCTTGGCGAAGGGCCGTCCGTTCGGCAAGGCGCGGGTCACGCTCCGGCTCTCGGACACCGCTGAGGGCGGGTGCCGTATCGAGATGGCCGAGGTGCCGGTGGGATTCCCGATGGGATGGATACCTGAGCGGCTCGCGCTCGCCGCCGCCGTCCCCCGAAATCGAGAGTGCACTCAGCGCCTCGCCGCCATCGCCGAACGTCGGTCGCCTGAGCGCTGAGTCAGCGCCCCAGGAACTCAAGAATCGCCGGAGCGGCCAGCACCCACGTATCGAAACCGTTGTACCGCGCGACCTTTCCCGATGCGCGCAGCTCGCTGGCACGCTCCCAGGCATCCTCGGGCCACGGCGGGTCGATGAGTTGAGATCCCTTGATGAGGCAGTGAATCTCCAGTGACGTCCGCTTGGGATGGTCCCAGTCGTTCTCGCCGCCACGAATGATCAGGGTGGGAATGGTGATGGCGTCGAACATCTCGTCGTCGACGCCGGGAATGGTCTGCCCAGGCTTCGGCACGAATGCGTTGAGCCAGCAGCGCATGACCCGCAGGAAGTCTCCTGCATCGAGTTCGGTCAGGCGCCGCCGGTTCGCCGGGTTGGCGTCGATGCGGTCCCGCCATTCGGGAACCGTCAGCAGTCCGTCGATTCCCAGGCCCCTGACCGCGAGAATGCTCGGCACCACGTAGTAATGCCCGAGAACGAACCCGCCGTACACGCCACCGACGATGTTCCACACCACCAGTTTGGTGAACTGCTCCGGGTAGAGCATCGCCGCCAGCATCGAATCGCGGGCACCTCCGGAGCCGCCGGCGATAATGCACGGACCGGTGCCCAACGCGGTCAACAGGCGGTGCAGTGTCTCGGCACGCATGTGCGATTCGCTCTGGCCGTAGAACTGAACATCGGAGTGCCCGCAGTTCGGCCGATCCCAGAGCAGCACTCGGTACCCGCCGTCGACCAGTGCTTCGGCTAGCGGCCGCAGGCCTGGGATGTCTTTGCCGAACCGGCCGCCCGGTGTCAGAACGATGAGATCTCCGCTCGCACCGAGGATCTCGTAGACGACGTCACCGCCGTTGATCGCCAGTGCAGCCACCGGCTCACTGTAGGTCAGTGAGCGTGCGCGTGGGCCGTGACGGTGCGCGTCGCGGTGGCGGCGGGTGCGGTGATTCGGCGCAGTTGGCGTTCGACACGTTGGATGCGCCGGTGCAGGCAACGGTCGTCGCGTTTGGTCAGTGTGCGACTGCGCGCTGCGAGCAGATCGAGTTGCTGCCAGCTGAGCCCGTCGAGGTCACCATCGGAATCGTGGGTGGCGACGACGACAGCGCCGCGCAGCAGCGGGACCGTCTTCGCATCCAAATTCGTGGTGGCGAGCAGCAGTTCGGTGGCATTGCGGTTGACCCGGCGTTGGCAGCCGCGGTTGGAGGGGCTGAACCAGAAATCGAACTGCCGGTCGGCACTGGTCAGTGACTGCAGTCCCTGATTGCGCACCAGACGGGTGATGTCGACGGTGCTATATGCGCGGGTTTCGTATGCGGCGCCATTGGCGCTGAAATACAGGACGGTATTCATTCAGATGATCCATTCGGCTCTCTTGTCGCTTACCGGTCACGTGGATCGCACTCCACGCTGTGACCAGAGTTACCCGTGTGACAATCGGGGTAAACCTCGATAACGATTCAGCGTCGAGGAAGATCGCCGGACAACCGCGACGGGCGGCACAAGAGCGCCACCGAGAGCGTGAGCACCGCGGCCACCGCGAACGCCACCTGGACATTTGTGAGATCAGCTGTCCCACCGAGCAGTGCCGCGGCGATGGGTCGCGACCCCAGGAAGCCGACCAGCCACAGGGCCATGATCCGGCCCCGCAACTCCTGGGGTGCGCGTTCCTGGACCACCGTGCTCAGGCCGGTGAGTGCCCAGCCGAATCCCAGACCGGCCAGGGCGAAACCGGCCAGCGCGATCCAGGGCACCACACTCGCCGCCAGCAGCGCACATCCCAAACCGAGCCCGGCCAGACCGACGGAGGAGACCTGCGCCGAGGCCATCCGGCCGCGCATCAGTGCGAGCACGATCATGCCCAGCGCCGCACCGAGGCCGAACACCGCCGAGAGCGTGCCGACCATGCGGGTGTCCCCGCCGAGCGCATCGGCCAGCGAGGGCGCCAGCGTGATCGACGGGTCCGCCGCGACGCCGACCGTCGTCACCGCAACCAGAGCCAACAGCAAGGGCCGGTCCCGCCACACGTACTTGAGTGCGGTGCGCACGCGATAGTCGGTGCCGGACACCTTCTCTGACGCGGCGGGCAGACGGATCACGACCAGGAACAAGGCGAACACCAGATGCAGGCCGGCGCTGACGGCGAATCCGGTGGCGGCGCCGAAGTGCGCGGCCAGATAGGCGCCGGCGGCGGGGCCCAGGATTCGGCCGATCGTCATCGGAATGCTGTTGAGCGCCATCGCCGTCGAGAGTTCACCCTCGCGAATGATGTCCGGCACGATCGACTGCATGGCCGGTCCGCCGACGACGAAGCCGAATCCGACCAGTGTGGAACCGAGCAGCACCGGGACGGCGGCTGAGCTGCCCTGCAGCCCGGGTTCGATGAACATCCATACCGCGACCAAGCCTGACCCGGCCATGCACAGCACGCGGCCGAGCAGGATCTGCCGGCCCGGATCGCCGCTGTCGGCCCACTTGCCGCTGATCGGGCTGAGGATGAGTTGGGGTCCGAACTGCACGACGCCCACCAGGCCGACCATCAGAGCCGAACCGGTCGCGTCGTACATCACGACCGCCGCGATGATGCTGTGCGTCCATACCGCGACGACGGAGAACATCTTGCCCCAGAACAGGGCCCCGAAAACGGGGTCGAACATCAGCGCCAGGGCGCCGCGGGGCCGCGTCAGGACGGTGCTCACCGGCTGGCCGCCGCTTCGATCCGCTCGGTCAGGCGCTCAAGCAGGGTGAGGAGCCGGTCGATATCCGCGGTGTCCCAGTCGGCGACGGTCTCGGCGACCAGATCGCGCCGCCGGTCCGTCACGGTGGCCAGCGCCTTCACCCCGATGTCGGTGAGTACCAGGACGCTACGACGCTGGTCGTCGTCGGCCGGAGATTTGGTGAGCAACCCGGCCGCGACCACCGCCGACACGGTCCTGCTGGCAGTCGAGTGCTCGACGGCCAGGTACTCGGCGACATCGCCGATCGACGCGCCGCCGCCATGGCGCTGGTGGTGCTCGACCGCGCGCAGCGTCCGCAGTGTCGAGACGTTGGTCACCGGATCCGCGCCGTCGAGCAGGCGCCGCCGCCACGAGGGCCGCTGCCGTGCCACATGGATGCGGGTGAGCAGGTCATCCAGGTGGTCGAAGGGCGTCGTGGGCATTAAATATGTTTAGCACATACAAATTTACTCGGTGAGTGCGCCGCCCGCTCCGCGCCAGTGGATGAGCCCGCCGGACATGTTGACTGCCTCGAATCCGTTCTCCACCAATAGATTTGCAGCACCAGCCGAGCGCAGACCGCCGGTACAGAAGGCGATGAGCAGCCGATTCTCGGGAAGCTCCAGACAGCGTTCGGGCAACTGTTCGAGTGGGATGTGGACGGCGCCGGGGATGTGGACCCGATTCCACTCGAATCCGCGGCGGACATCGACGACGAGCGCGCCCTCGGAGACGAGGCGCACTGCCTCGGCCGCGGTGACGGCGGGCGGCCGATGCAGGTAGTGGCGGATTTTCACGCGTAGCTCGATCCGGGCCGGACGATCATCAGTACCACCACGACCGCCCAGAGCAGGTTGAAGGCGCCGGTCAGCATGCCGAGCTGCCGCAATCCGGCGGTGCTGCCGGGAGCCTCGAGAACAGCACGCTGGCGCGGGGTGATCTGCAAGGCGAGCAGGCCCCCAGCGATGGCGGTCAACAGCATGGCCACCAGCACCCACACCTCCGTCGTGCGTCCCTGCGCGAACGCGAGAGCCAGGCCGGCCACCGGCACGATCACGGCAAGCAGTCCGTATACCCGGGTAATGCGGTGTAGCGCCTGCGCCACCTCCCTCTCGTCGGCGGCGTAACGGGGAAACAAACTGGTAGACACGGCGACCGGGCCGACGAACAGGATGCCGGCAACAACGTGCACCGACAGCAGCAGGGCTTCCATAACCTTCAGTCTAACTGAAGGTTATGGAAGCCGGTCCATCATCAGTGCGCGAAGTGCCGTGGTCAGCCCGGGGTGCTGCGCGGAAAAGGCGGCATCAAGGCGCGTCACCTCGTCGGCCGCCTGCGCCAACAGGGACTCACCCTTCTCGGTGACCCGCAGACTGGACGCCGAGCCGGCGTGCGCGGTTCCGTCGTCGACCAGGCCGGCCTCGGCGAACGCCGACACCGCGGCATGCGCACTCTGCACCGTGATCCGCGAGCGTCGGGCCAGTTCACTGAAGGAGATTCCCGGCATACCGCGGATGTGGCCGAGCAGTCCGTACTTCCGTGTCGTCAGGCCGAGCGGCTTCAGCGCGTCGGCGAGTGCGGCGTCCCATATCCGGCTCACCGTCAGCAGCCCGATCGTCGGGCTGAACGGCGGCGGGTCGGACATGCAGGCAGGTTACCCGGCGCCTGCTGCTTTGCTTCAGCAAAATCTGGGTACCCGATCCGGTCAGTGAAATGAACCGGAAGGACCCATGACCGCACCTCGCCTGCACGCCGATCAGGCCACCGGAGCCGACATCAGAGATGTCGTCGGCGCGGTGGCCACCGCGTTCTCCGCCAAGGTGGTCGGTCAGACGCCCCTGCGCGAGTCCATGCTGCTCGTTCTGCTCTCGGGCGGTCACCTGCTCATCGAGAGTGTCCCCGGCCTGGCCAAGACCACGGCGGCGCGCGTCGTCGCCGAGGCCATCGACGGCAGCTTCCGCCGCATCCAGTGCACACCGGATCTGCTGCCCAGTGACATCATCGGCACGCAGATCTACGAGGCGGCCAGCAACACCTTCGCCACTCAGCTCGGGCCGGTGCACGCCAATATCGTGCTCCTCGACGAGATCAACCGCTCGAGCGCCAAAACCCAGAGCGCGATGCTGGAGGCGATGGAGGAACGCCAGACCACCATCGCCGGCGTCGAATACCCGATCCCCGAACCGTTCCTGGTCATCGCCACCCAAAACCCCGTGGACCAGGAGGGCACCTACCCGCTGTCGGAAGCGCAGACCGACCGCTTCATGCTCAAGGACCTCGTGCAATACCCCTCCGTCGAGGAGGAGGTCGAGATCATCGACCGGATGGACGCCGGCCTGTACGACCGTGACCACCGCTCCGCCCCCGTCGTCACGCTTGCCGACGTGCGCCGGGCACGGGCCGCCGTCGGGTCCGTGCACATGGATCGGGCGCTGGTCGAGTACGCCAGCCGACTGGTCGGGGTGACACGCGACCCCGAACGCCACCTGCCCGCCAATCTCGCCCGCCTCATCGAGTACGGGGCGAGCCCGCGCGCGACCATCGCCCTGTGCCGCACCGCACGGGCTTTGGCGGTGCTGCGGGGACGCAACCACGTGCTGCCCGACGACATCGCGCGACTCGCACACCGCGTATTGCGTCACCGACTGGTCCTCGGTTTCGAGGCCGCCAGCGCACGGATCACACCCGACGCCGTGATCGACGCTGTGCTGCACACAGTTCCGGTGCCGTGAGGCCGGTATGGGCAAACACCTCGACGCCGCGAAGGCGCACGTTTCCCGCGATGCCGCGCGACTTCTGGCCGGCGGGCGCTATGCGCTCGTGCACACCCGCAGCCTGGAATTCGACGAACTGCGCCCCTACGTTCCCGGCGATGACGTGCGCGATATCGACTGGAAAGCCTCCGCCCGCTCCGGGCACACGCTGATCAAGCAGTTCGTCTCCGAGAAGCACCACAAGATCCTGATCGTGGCCGATACCGGCCGCAACACGGCCGCCCTCACGCCCACCGGTCAGCCGAAAAGTGAAGTCGCGGCGCACATCATCGGCGCGGTCGGGCTCATCACCCTGCCACGCTCCGACGAGATCGGCATGGTCGCCGGTGACCGCCGGGGCAGCATCGACATCCGGCTGCGCCGGGGCGAAACCCATATCGAGCGCATCCTGCACCGCTTTCTCCAGCAGACGGACGCGAACCCTGACCGCAGCGATATCGTCACCCAGCTCGAATGGGTCGCCCGCCACTACCGGCACCCGATGCTCATCGTGGTCGTCTCGGACGAACCCGAGCTCGACCAACGTCTGCGGGAAGTGTTGCTGCCGTTGACCGGCCGCCACGACGTGCTCTGGGCCATGGTGACCGACATGCCCGCGATCGGCACCGAGGACTCGGGGCTGGGGTACGACGTCGCCGACGGGCGGACGCTGCTGGGCGCGGACATCCTGGGGGAACGGGTCATCATGGCCTACCGGCAGGCCGAAGAGCAGCGCCGCCGGGAGCTGTCGGAGTTCCTGACCGCACGGCGTATTCCGCACGCGCGCATCGCCTCCAGTAGCGGCATCATGCCCGCGCTGGTGGCAATGACGGGGGTGTACGCGCGTGCCGGATGACCTGCTGGGCGGTCTCATCGGCCCGACGCCGTACTCGTCGATCTGGTTGTGGCTCGCGGTGGCGCTGGCCGTGCTGACGGTGCTCTGGTACATCGGGGTGTTCTGGTGGACCGCGCCGGGACGCACCCACAGTGAGCCGTCGGTGATCGGTTCGGCGCGCGTAGCGCTGCAGCGTCGCCGCGCCTTGCGGGCCATACAAGCCATCCAAAACCGTTACCGCACAGGTGAAATAACGGCAACCGCCGCTGCAGCCGCACTCGGTGAGCAAGTCCGCCGTTTTCTGCACGACACCACCGGCGTGCGCGCCGAGTACGTACAGGTTCCGGACATCGCGGCGGTATCCGGGGGTGTGCTGGCGCCTGCCGCGCCGGTGCTGGCAGACCTGGAGGACGCGCAGTTCAATGCAGGTTCACGCGTCGATATCGGTGCCACCGGGCAGGCCGCCGAGGAGTTGGTGCGGCAATGGACGTGATCTATTGGGGCGTGGCGATCGTCGGCTGCGTCGCCCTGGCTGCCTGCATCGCCGCTGCACTGCTGCCGCCCCGGCGCGACCAGCCCGAACGGTTGCGGGCCCTGGCCAACACCACAAGGCTGACCGGACTGCCCCAGTATGCCCGGGCCGTGCGCCGTCACACCGTCATCGCCACCGCGGCCGTTGCCGTACTGGCGTTGTCCTTCGTCGCCGCGGCCCTCGCGGCCGCGAGACCGGCCGGACTACCCGCGTTGAACCGGGCGGCAGACACCGAGCAGCCCGAGGACATCATGGTGTGCGTCGGCGCGCCGGCCGAGGATCCGGCCGTCAACGGCACCCTGCGGTACTTCGCCGAGGCGGTCCGCGGATTCGGCACCGAACGCGTCGGCCTCACGTCGCCGGACCGCAGGCTGATACCGCTGACGCGCGACTACCAGTATGCGGCGGGCCGGTTCGCCGGGTATGCCCAGCCGCAGCCGTTGGTGTCCTCGGTGGCCTACACCGACTACACCGCCACCATCGAAGACGTCCTTGCCATGTGCCTGACCGGGTTTCCCGAGTTCGACACCGAAGCCCCGGTGCGTCGTTCGCTGATCTACGTCGGCCCCGGCACCCTGGGCGGCGACGGCGGGCCTTCGCTGTTCACCGCGCAGCAGGTGCGCGATATGGTCGCCACAGCCGGGGTGCAGGTCAATGCCGTCTCCGACGATGACGGCCTCCCCGCCGAACTCGCACGTCAGACCGGCGGCCGAGTGACCGCCGACGTCGGCGATATCCGCAGTCACCCGCCGGCGCCGCAACCGGGCACCGACGATGCGTCCGTGCAATCACCGGAGACGCCGGATCTGCTGCTGATCGTGGCCCTGCTGGGAGTCGCCACGATGCTGGCCTGGCCGCTGGTGGTGCGCCGATGACGCTCCGCAGATCCGGTTTGGTCGTGGCCGCCGTGCTGCTGCTCATCGCGATGTTCCGTCCCACTCTCGGCGACGGGGAACCATCGGTGACCAGAATCGCCGGCGAGCGGGAGCCCAATGTTTTCCTGATCGTGGACCGCTCTGCCGAAATGTCCGCTCACATGGCGTTGGCGCGCGCCGATGTCAATGCCGTGATCGACCGGTATCCCGACGCCCGGTTCTCGTTGATCACCTTCGATGCGCGTCCATCGCTGGACTGGCCGCTGTCGGCCGACTCGTGGAGCCTGCGTCCGATCATCGCGGCGGCCGACCCTTACCCGCGAGGCGTCGATGTCATGACCAACGCCGGCGCGGCGAGCACCGTGTTGCGATATCAGCTGATCGGCGCGCTGCAACAGTTCCCGAAGGCTGAGAACCTGGTCTTCTACTTCGGTGCCGGGGCGACGGATTCGACGGTGCCACAACGGGAGTTCCAGATCCCGGAGAACGCGGTCGACGGCGGGGCGGTCTTCGGATACCGCCCGGACGGTGCCCCGGTCCTGCAGGCCGTCGCGGATCAACTCGGTGTGGACCGCCTGGAGCGCGAGCAGATCCGGTCGGTGGCCGAGGTGATTCCCGAGGTCGCGGACGTCGAACCGACACCGGAGAATGACTCGGCCTCATCGGGATTCGAGCTGTACTGGGCGCTGGCCGGCATCGCCGCGCTGTTGATCCTTTCCGAGCTCTACCACGCGTTGCGGCACCTGCGCCGCACCCGCCTCGACCGGATAGCGGTGGGACGATGACGCTGCGACGACGGTTGTTGCTCTACTCCGCACCGGTGGTGCTCGTGGCGCTGATCCTGGTGGCCAAGCTGGCGTCGGTGGTGGTGGCGGGAAACGCTGCACTGAACCACTTCTCCGAATCGGATGCGACCGCCTTGGCCGACGATGCCACCACCTTGCAAACCCTCAACATCATCGAACCCGAGAAGGCCCCGTTCGCCGCGGGGACGGCGGCGGTCCTGCGGAACCGGCTGGACGAGGCCGACCGTCAGTTCTCGCTGGCACTCGACCGCACCGACCACGATGAGTCATGCGCCGTGCGAATCAACCTCGAACTGGTCCGGGAGACACGCGGAGACTCGGCGGCGGCGATGTTCCAGGCACAAGCCGCGGCCGCGCACTACCTCGGTGCCAAAGAGGTCATCGCGGGGGCGCCCGCGGACTGTTTCGACGCCGCCGCCGCGGCTCGTCTGGACGCCAAGATCGCCGCGGTGGCGGCACCACCGCCTCCGCCGCCACCGAGCCCGCCACCGGTATCGGCCCCAAACGCACCCGCACCGGGTAGCTCACCGACCGCCGAGCAGGAGATCGTCCTCAATCCCGGCCAGGGTGACCCGCTGGAAAAACTGCAACAGATCCTGCGCGACGCCGCCACCCGCTGACGATTGCTAGATAGGCTTCGTATACCGTCGGACCATGAGTCCAGTGACGGTAATCACAGGCGGTGCCGGCGGAATGGGCGTGGAAACGGCCAAGATCGTCGGCCGGGACCACGCGGTGGTGTTATGCGACGTCCGGCAGGACCGTCTGGACCGGGCGGTCGCGACGCTGAGCGAGCTCGGAATCGCCGCGACGCCGGTGCACTGCGATGTCACCGAACGCGCCGCCGTCAGCGCATTGTTCGACACCGCAGCCGGTCTCGGCGCCGTCCGAGCGGTCGTGCACACCGCGGGGGTGAGCCCTGCCATGGGGGACGCCGAATACGTGATCCGGACGAACGCGCTCGGCACGGTCAACGTCAACGAGGCCTTCTGCGACACGGTCGGCGAGGGCGGCGCCATTGTCAACGTGGCGTCGATGGCCGCCCACATCCTGCCCGAGGAACTGATCCCGGTGGCGGCGTTCCCGCTGGCCCTCACCGACGAAGCGGCCTTTTTGGCGGCCACCTTGGCCGGCTGCGATATCGCCGGTGAGCAGCAGCGCTCGGGTATCGCGTATGCGATCAGCAAGAACTTCGTCAAGTGGTACAGCAGCGCACAGGCCGAGCGTTTCAATGGCCGCGGACTGCGGATCGTTTCGGTGTCGCCGGGCTCGGTGGACACCGAGATGGGCCGACTGGAGGAGGCCGGCGGCGCCGGCGCACTGGTCGCCGATGCCGCGGTACCGCGCTGGGGCAGGCCCGAGGAGATGGCCGAACTGTTTGCCTTCTGCGTCAGCGACAAGGCGGGCTACCTCACCGGGACCGACATCCTCAACGATGGCGGCGTGGTCGCCTCCATCCGAGAACGGGCCAGGTCGGGTTCGAAACCCTAGCCAGCGGGCATAGATACCGGCATGACCGCCACGGTGGCCGAGGTGGGTGGTGTCGCCGACCTCGCACGGTTCTACGCCGATCCGCCCCTCGGCGTGCGCGCCAACATGACCTTCAGCGCCGACGGTGCCGCCGCATTCGCGGGCCGCGCCGGGCCGCCGTCGAATCCCGTCGACCAGGAACTACTGCAGGTGCTGCGGGGCTTCGCCGATGTGGTGCTGATCGGCGCGGGCACCGCGCGTGCCGAGAACTACGGACCGGTCCGCCTCTCCCAGACACAGCAGGCCGAACGCGACGCAGAGGGCAGGCCCGACCCGCCGCCGGTGGCGGTCGTCAGCCGCTCCGGCAAGCTACCGCCCACGCTGTCGAGTGACCCGTACCAACCGCCGATCCTGGTGACCACCGAGCGGGCCGCCCCGCCCCGCCACGGACCCGCCGACCGGCTGTCCCGGGTATTCGCCGCCGGCGCCGACACGGTGGATCTGGTGCGCGTGGTCGCCATGCTGGGCGAGGCCGGGATGCCTCGCATCCTGTGTGAAGGTGGACCGACGCTGCTCGACGAGTTGGTCGAAGCCGGTGCCGTCGACGAGATCTGCGTGACGCTGGCGCCGAAACTCGTTGCGGGTCAACAGATTCGTGCCGACATGCCGCCTTCCCAGTCGACGGTCCCGGTCGGCATGCAACTGGACCACGCGCTTATGCACCAGGACTACGTGTTCTTGAAGTACCGGCGGTGACCGTGCGGTTGCGGCGCAGTGATCTTCACGGTCCCGGCATCACCCGGCGGCGGAACGGAAAGGGGTTCTCCTACCGGGCCGTCGACGGCACCCGCCTCGATGATGCGGATGCCCTGGCACGCATCAAGGATCTGGTCATCCCGCCGGCGTGGCGCAAGGTATGGATCAGCCCGCACGCGAACGCGCACATCCAGGCCGTGGGCACGGATGTCGCAGGGCGCCGCCAGTACATCTATCACCAGGCCTGGCAGGACGACCGCGCAGAAGAGAAGTTCGACCGGGTGCTCGAACTGTCGACAAGGCTGCCCGCTTGGCGGGAGCGTATCGCCGAGGATCTGGAGGGACGCGGACTCACCCGGGACCGGGTCCTGGCGCTGGCCCTGCACCTACTGGACCTCGGGTACTTCCGCGCGGGAGGCGAGCAGTACGCCGACGAACACGAGTCCTACGGGCTGGCCACCCTGCAGTGCGAGCATGTGACGCTGCGCGACGGTGTGGCGGCCTTCGATTACCCCGCGAAGAGCGGTGTCCGTCGAACGATCGAGATCGAGAACCCCGAAGTGGTGCGCGCGGTTCGGGCGCTGCTCCGACGCGATGGCCGAACAGATCGCCTATTGGTGTGCCGCAACGGTTCCGACTGGGCCGACATTCATGCCTCGGATCTGAATGCGCGGTTCAAGGAACTGGTCGGCGCGGAATTCAGCGTCAAGGATCTGCGGACCTGGCATGGCACCGTGCTGGCGGCTGCCGCGTTCGCCGAGGCCGATCCGCCTGAGACAGAGGGCAAGTCCGCACGCGCCGTGTCGGACGTGATGAAACGGGTGTCGGGGGAATTGGGCAACACACCGGCCGTGGCGCGGAACTCATATGTGGACCCTCGGGTTGTCGCCGGTTACCAGCAAGGAATCACCATCGCCGCGGCGGTCAAGCGGGCCGCCAAACAGAAGGACCCTTCGACCGCCGTCGGCACCCTGGAAAAGGCCACGCGGTCGCTGGTCCGCAGGATCGCCAAGGGCTGATCGGGTTTCGACGGCGATCCACCCGGGCACACGATTACCGGAGGTGATGGCGATGCCGAATTCGTCGATCAAGAACGAAAAGATGTACGAGGACCTGCGTGAGGAGGGCGCCTCAAAGGAGAAGGCGGCACGTATCTCCAACGCAGCCGCGGCACGCGGCAAGTCCGCGGTGGGTCGCAAGGGCGGCGAGTCGGGGTCCTACGAGGATTGGAACGTCTCGGACCTCAAGAAACGCGCCAAGGAACTCGGGATGACGGGCTACTCCAACCTGACCAAGGACAAGCTGGTCAACAAGTTGCGCAATCACTGATGCCCAGCCTGTCCGCGAGCACCAGGAAGGCGACAGCGTAATCGTTGTCGGCAGTGGCCCGGCGGACCGCAGCCCAGTCGACTTTCTCACGCACCGCCCGGGCGGCCGGCAGTAGCGAGGTGAAGTCGCAGTAGTGCTCGCCCAGGGCCCGTAGCTTCTGGATGAGCACGAAAGTCACGGGCAGCACCGGCATCCGGATGGCAAGGACATCGTGCTCCTCGGCGCACTCGAGGGTCTCGGGCGTCACGGGAGTGCCGTTGAGCCGATGCAGCACGTCGACGAGTACATCGTCGGCGTGCGCCTTGAACAACCAGTCCTCGGGTGGACGCTCGATCCGGAACCCGGCCTTGCAGAGCGTAGCGGCGGCTGCCTCGGTATCCGCTTCCGCAACCACGAAATCGACATCGTGGATCGGTTCCGGCCCGCCGGACACCCAGATCGCGTAGCTGCCGGCGAGGGCAAACCTCGGTCCGTGCTCCTTGAGCGCCGACGCCGCGGTGCGGAGCGCCACTCCTAGTTCCTCATGTGTCGACATCGCGGCCTCTCCGGTTGTTGCCGTGGCCCGAGTTGGGTACCCAATGAGAATGCGTATTGCGACGTTCAACATTCTGCACGGCCGCACCGTGGGTGACGGTGTGCATCCTGAGCGCTTGGCGGACTGCGTGCGCGAACTCGATCCCGACGTGCTCGCGCTGCAGGAGGTCGATCTCGAACAGCAGCGATCGGGACGGGCGGACCTGACCGCCGTCGCCGCCGAGGCGATGGGTGCGGTGTCGCACCGGTTCGTCGCGGCGATCTCCGGAACTCCCGGGGCGACGTGGATGGCCGCCACCGGTGAGGAACAGCCCGGCACCGCCGCCTACGGGATCGCATTGCTGTCGCGTTATCCGGCCGTCAGCTGGCAGGTCGTGCGGCTGCCCCGGATACCGACGCGCTTCCCCATGTACCTGCCCGGACCGAAGCGGCTGATGATCGTCGATGAGGAGCCGAGGGCCGCCATCATCGCTCAGCTGGACACACCACTGGGCGAGATCTCCGTCGCGAATACCCATCTGTCCTTCGTCCCCGGCTGGAATCGACGCCAGCTGCGCCGGTTGATGAAAGACCTCGACGGACTGCCCGGGCCACACATCCTGGCCGGTGACCTCAACCTGACGCCGTCCGCGGCGGCCCGATGGTCGAAGATGCGGGCGCTGGCCAGCGGCCCGACTTTTCCCGCTACGGAGCCGACGCGGCAGCTCGACCACATCCTCACCGACGATCCGGGCTTGCGGGCCCGGCACTGGGCGGTGCCTGTCGCGGGATTGTCGGATCATCGGCCACTCGTCGTCGATATCGAGCGCGACTAATCGTTCCGTTGTCGTGCTTCGGCACCCGTCTCGCCGGCATCGAAGTCGTCATCGGAGCCCGTGCGGCCGACGTAGGAGCCGCCGTCGTCATCATCCGCGCGAGAACTCGCCACCTTGGGGTCGTCCTCCACGTCGGATTCGCTGGTCTCGGAGTCATGCTTCTCGGAATCTGGCTTGCTCATCCGGGTGGGGTACCCAGGCATGACGCTGTCGACTCCCGATTCTTCGACAGCAGCCGGCTCCCGGCGGCCTTGACCGTGTCCGGCAGCACTCTGTTCACGGTGCCCAACACCTTCGACAAGACGGATCCACCGACGACCTTCTGGTCTCCCTGCATCATTGCCTGGAAACCCTGGCGTGCGACCTCGGCGGGGTCGTCCTTGGGCATCCGGCCTACCGGTGTGTCGGCCAGTCCGGCGCGGCGGAAGAAGTTCGTATCGGTCGGACCGGGCATCAGCGCGGTCACGGTGATCGGCGTGTCACGAAGTTCGTCGCGCACCGCCTCGCTGAACGATTGGATGAACGATTTCGAGGCGTTGTACACGCTCTGATATGACCCTGGCATCATCGACGCCACCGACGAGGTGAACAGCAACTTGCCCGCATCCTGGTTGGCCATGTCGCGCAACACGAGCTTGGCCAGATGCACCGTCGAACGGACATTGAGGTCGATCACCGACATGTCATCGTCGAGATCGGTCTTGAGGAACATGTCGCCGGTTCCGATGCCGGCGTTGAGGGCGGCGGCCGAGATCGTCCGTCCGCCGTCGATCGTTGTGTTGTAGAGGTGTTCGACCTCGGCGGGTATGCGCAAGTCCACCTGCACTGGCTGAACCTGGACACCGTATTCGGCCAATTGCTCTGGCACCCAGTGTATTCCGTCGCCATCGGCAGCCACCACGAGGTCATAGCCATCTTCGGCGAACAGTCTGGCCAACTCGAGGCCGATTCCCTTCGAGGCACCGGTGATCAATGCCAGTTTTGTCTCTGTGTTTGTCATGGAAATGGGCTACCCACGATTAACCGGCGTACACAACGGGAAAGCAGAACCTATGGCTACTTATCGAGTTTTGAATCCGCACGGTGACGTCGTCGACACCAAAGACATCGAGAGCGCCGGCGATGCGCACGCCTGGTTCGTCGACGCGAAGGCCGACAATTCGGAACTCGGCTGGCGTATGGAAGTCAAGTCCGATGATGGGTGGGCGTTCTTCGACGACAGCGAGGGCTCGCCGGATTAGGCGGTCATGTCCACGATCAAACCGACCGCGGCGGCCGCGAATATGAGGATGAAGAACGCCAGCGCGATCAGCGTGACGATCTGAGTGCGCGTGTACCGGTGCCGGGGCCGCGGTTGGGGCTCGGACACCCCCGATGTCTGTGCCGAATCCGGCGGGGTGCTGCCGGGGTTCACTCCACCGCCAGGTTCCAGGTCGGGTGTGTCGATCGGGTCGGGATCAGGCGGTTGAGCTGTCATGCAATCTTGAGTGCCCGTGCCGCAGGGGCGTAAACCCGGGCGACCACGTCCGATTTGCGACGTTTGAGCGGGCCTCCGGCGGGTATCGCCCCGGTATGAAGGCAATCACGTGGCACGGTAAGCGCGACGTCCGGGTAGAGCGGGTGCCCGATCCGAAGATCGAAGAGAGCACCGATGCGATCATCGAGGTGACCTCGACCAACATCTGCGGTTCGGATCTGCATCTCTATGAGGTGCTGGGAGCGTTCATGAACCCGGGCGACATCCTCGGCCACGAGCCCATGGGCATCGTGCGCGAAGTTGGTTCCGGTGTCAGCAATTTGGCAGTGGGGGACCGGGTGGTGATCCCGTTCCAGATTTCGTGCGGCAGCTGCTTCATGTGTGATCACGAGCTGTACACCCAGTGTGAGACCACCCAGGTCCGTGAACAGGGCATAGGTGCAGCACTTTTCGGTTACTCGGAGCTCTATGGCAGCGTGCCGGGCGGGCAGGCGGAGCTGTTGCGAGTACCGCAGGCCCAGTTCACCCACATCAAGGTGCCCGACGGCCCACCCGACTCCCGCTTCGTCTACCTCTCCGATGTACTGCCCACCGCCTGGCAGGCGGTGGCCTACGCAGACATCCCCGACGGCGGATCGGTCACCGTACTGGGGCTGGGCCCCATCGGTGACATGGCCGCCCGCATCGCCGCCCATCTCGGCTATGAGGTCATCGCGGTCGACCGGGTACCCGAGCGCCTCAAGCGGGCGCAGGACCGCGGAATACGCACCATCGACCTCGGCATCCAGGAGAACCCCATCGGGGATGTCATCCGCGAGCTGACCGGCGGCCGCGGCACCGATTCGGTGATCGACGCGGTCGGCATGGAAGCCCACGGATCACCGGTCACCAAGACGGCACAGCAACTCACCGGGTTGCTCCCGGATTTTCTGGCCAAGCCGTTCATGGAAAAGGCGGGGCTGGATCGCCTCGACGCGCTGTACTCGGCCATCGATATCGTGCGGCGCGGCGGCACAATATCCCTGATCGGTGTCTACGGTGGGATGGCGGACCCCTTGCCGATGCTCACCCTGTTCGACAAGCAGGTGCAGATCCGGATGGGCCAGGCGAACGTCAAGAAGTGGGTGCCCGACATCCTGCCCCTGCTGACCGATGAGGACCCGCTCGGGGTGGACGGCTTCGCCACCCACACGCTGCCTCTGGACGAGGCGCCGCTCGCCTATGACATCTTCCAGCGCAAGGCCGATGGAGCGGTGAAGATCGTCCTCACCCCGTAGCGCTGAGCTGGGGGTTCTGTAGCCGTCGCCCGACGCGGGTACCGTGACGAATGTCCGGGGGGTCGATGTCGATGACGTCTACGAATTCGAGGACAACTTGGTACGTGATCTGGGACACGCCAATGGAATTGACCACAAACAATCGGTGCGCCGCAGAACACTTCTCAAACTTCCGCTCCTTGCGCCGCCTGCCGTCGCCGCGCTGTCATTGACCAACGCACCGCGGGCGTCCGCCGCGCCGGGCCGCTGGTCCAATGACCGCGCGCATCGCTGGTTCCGCGGGCAGGGGTGGCTGGTCGGCGCGAACTACATCACGTCGAACGCGGTCAATCAGCTGGAGATGTTTCAGCAGGGTACCTTCGACCCGCAGCGCATCGACGGCGAGCTGCGGATGGCACGATCCATGGGACTGAACACCGTGCGGGTCTTCCTGCACGATCAACTGTGGACCCAGGACCGCGTCGGTTTTCAGCGGCGGCTCGCGCACTTCGTCGACATCGCGGCGCGGCATGACATCAAACCGCTGCTCGTGCTTTTCGATTCGTGCTGGGATCCGCTGCCCAGAAGCGGCCTGCAGCGTGCGCCCCGGCCGGGCATCCACAACTCCGGGTGGGTGCAGAGCCCGGGCGCCGAGCGGCTCGACGACCGGCGCTACCGCCAGGTCCTCCAGGAATACGTGGTGCGCATCCTGACCCAGTTCCGCAACGACCAACGCGTCCTGGGCTGGGACCTGTGGAACGAACCCGACAATCCGGCGGCGGTCTACAAGGCGGTGGAGCGTGACGACAAACCCCAACTCGTCGCCGACCTGTTGCCTCAGGTCTTTCGCTGGGCGCGGACGGTGGACCCGGTCCAGCCGTTGACCACCGGTGTCTGGGAGGGGGAATGGAGGGATGCGTCGCGGCGCAGTGAGATGGCGAGCATTCAGCTCGATCTCGCCGACGTGCTCTCCTTCCACAGCTACGACAACCCGGCCGGCTTCGAGGCCCGCGTCGACGAACTCCAGCCGTGGGGTCGGCCCATCATGTGCACCGAGTACCTGGCCCGCACCGAGGGAAGCACCATCGAAGGGGTGCTACCGGTGGCCAAACGTCGTCACGTCGGCGCCTACACGTGGGGTCTGTTCGCCGGCAAGACGCAGACCTGGCTGCCGTGGGATTCTTGGGACAAGCCCTACCTGAAGCCCCCGAAGGAGTGGTTCCACGATCTGGCGTTCGCCGACGGGCGGCCCTACCGGCCGCACGAGGTCGACATGATCAGGAGGCTGACTGGATCTGGATGAGGTTGCCGCAGGTGTCATCGAACACCGCGGTCACCACCGGACCCATCTCGGTGGGCTGCTGGGTGAACCGCACGCCCAGCCCGCTCAGTCGATCGAATTCGGCGCGCACATCGTCGACCTCGAAGGCAGTGAACGGGATTCCGTCCTGCACCAAGGCGTCCTTGAATGGTTTTGCCGCCGGATGACCGTCGGGTTCCAGCACCAGCTCGGTGCCTTCGGGGCTGTCGGGGGACACCACGGTGATCCAGCGCGCCTCCCCCATCGGGATGTCGTGCTTGGGTCGGAAGCCGAGCGTCTCGGTATAGAAGCGCAGCGCCTTGTCCTGGTCATCGACCATCACGCTGGTCAGGCTGATTCGCATGGTGTTGCCTTCCCGGGCTGCTTGAGCCATCGTGCGATGGCGGGTTCCAGCGGCGCGGTGTCGATGTGGTGGAACTTGTACCGTCCCTCGCGCCGCGTCTGCACAAGACCGGCCGATTCGAGCACGTCCAGGTGCTGCGAGATCGCCTGCCGCGATGAGTTCAGCCCGTGCCTGGTCGTGAGCCGGCCGCAGATCTCGAAGAGTGTCTGTCCATCGCGTTCGGTGAGCTCATCGAGGATGGTGCGGCGCGTGGCATCTGCCAGCGCTTTGAAGACATCACCCACTGGCGCCACGATAGGCAAGTGAACTCTTGCCTGTCAATGCTGGAGGGCGGTCGTCCGGCTCTCAGTCCAGCAGACCGGCATCGACCAACCTGATGACCGCAGCACCCTCTTCATCGGAGGCCTCCAAGTCGACTTCGGCCACGAACGCCCAGTCGTGATCACCGGCGGGGTCGTCCAAGATCTGGCGCACCCGCCATACGCCGGGATCCCGATCGATGATCAGCAGTGCCGGACCCCGCGCGTCGGCCCCGATACCCACATCGTCGTGTTCGGCGAAGTAGTCCTCGCCGATCTCCTGCCAGCGTTCGGACGTCCACCCTGAGGCAGCGTCCAATTCGCCCAGGTCGTACCAGCGCCGGCGGGCGAACAACTCCACCCTGCGGAAGAGTGCGTTGCGCACCATGGCCATGAAGGCCCGCTCGTTACCGGTCAGGGGGCGCGGACGGGCCGGTACCGCCACCGGGACATCGTGTGGCTGGTCGGGGCTGGTCAGCTGCTCCCACTCGTCGAGCAGACTCGAATCAACCTGCCGCACAAGCTCACCGATCCACTCGACGATATCGTTGAGTTCCTCGGTGCGGGCCGCGGCGGGCACCCCCGAGCGCAGCGCCTTGAACGCGTCGGACAGGTAGCGCAGCACCGCGCCTTCGGAGCGGGTCAGGCCGTACTGGCTGACGTACTCGCGGAAGGTCATGGCGCGCTCCCACATCTCGCGCACCACCGATTTCGGTGACAGCTGCCCGTCCGCCGCCCACGGGTTGGTCTGCAGATACACCGCGAACGCGTGACCGAGCAGTTCCTGCAGCGGTTTGGGGTAGGTCACCTCGTCGAGCAGTTCCATCCGCTCGTCGTACTCGATGCCCTCGGCCTTCATCGCCGCCACGGCCTCGCCGCGGGCCTTCTTCAGCTGGGCGGCCATGATCTGCCGGGGATCCTCCAGCGTCGCCTCGATGACCGAAACCACGTCCAGGGCATAGGTTTCCGATGTGGTGTCGAGGGTGTCGACGGCGGCCAGCGCGAATGTGGACAGCGGCTGGTTCAGGGCGAAATCCCGCGGTAGATCCACCGTCAGTTGGTAACGCCGTCCGTCGGCCTCCGGCTCGGACAACCGCTCCAGCACGCCGGCCTGCAGCAGCGAGCGGGCGATGCCGACCGCCTCGCGGATCAGCCGGAGCTGTTTCTTGCGAGGCTCGTGATTCTCGGTGAGCAGCCGCCGCATGGCGATGAAGGGGTCGCCCGGCCGGTCGACGACGTCGAGGATCATCGCCGTGGTCACCTTCATGTTGCTGTGCAGCGGCTCCGGGGTTGCCTCGACCAACCGGGTCATGGTCTTCTCGCTCCAGGGCACCATGCCCTCGGGAACCTTGCGCCGCACCAGTTTCCGCCGCTTCTTCGGATCGTCGGCCACCTTGGCGAACTGCTTGAGATTCTCCACCTCATGGTCGGGGGCCTGCACCACCACGGTGCCTGCGGTGTCATACCCGGCCCGCCCGGCCCGTCCGGCGATCTGATGGAACTCACGGGCATTGAGCAGACGGGTCCGGACGCCGTCGTACTTGGACAGCGCCGAGAACACCACGGTGCGAATCGGCACGTTGATGCCGACGCCGAGGGTGTCGGTGCCGCAGATGACCTTCAGCAGGCCGGCCTGGGCGAGCTGCTCGACGAGCCGCCGGTACTTGGGCAGCATCCCGGCGTGGTGTACGCCGATGCCGTGGCGGACCAGCCGTGACAGGGTGGCGCCGAAGGCCGTGGAGAAGCGGAAGGAACCGATCATGTCGGCGATCGCGGCCTTCTCCTCCTTGGTGCTGACGTTCACACTCATCAGGGCCTGGGCCCGTTCCAGCGCGGAGGCCTGAGTGAAGTGCACGACGTAGATCGGTGCCTGCCTGGTGTTCAGCAGATCGCCGATCGTCTCGTGCATGGCGGTGGTGGCGTAGGAGTAGAACAGCGGCACCGGCCGTTCGGCGCCGGTCACCAGCGCGGTCTCCCGACCGGTCCGGCGGGTCAGATCCGCACGGAGGAACGTCACGTCGCCGAGCGTGGCCGACATCAACAGGAACTGGGCGCGGGGCAGTTCGAGCAGCGGCACCTGCCAGGCCCAGCCGCGGTCCGGGTCGCCGTAGAAGTGGAACTCGTCCATGACCACCAGGCCGATATCGGCGTCCGCGCCTTCGCGCAGCGCGATGTTGGCGAGGATCTCGGCGGTGCAGGCGATGATCGGCGCGTCGGCGTTCACCGCGGCATCTCCGGTGAGCATGCCGACGTTGGCGGCGCCGAACACCTCGCACAGCGCGAAGAACTTCTCGCTGACCAGCGCCTTGATCGGCGCGGTGTAGAAGCTGGTGCGGTCCGCTCCGAGCGCCGCGTAGATGGCGCCGGTGGCCACCAGTGATTTCCCGGAGCCGGTGGGCGTGGCGAGGATGACGTTGGCCCCACTGACCAGCTCGATCAGCGCCTCTTCCTGCGCCGGGTAGAGCACCGTGCCGCCGGCGGCCGCCCATTCGCCGAACGCGGTCAACAACCCGTCGGGGTCGGACCCGACAGCGGGGAGAGGTAAGGCGTCCATGGTGACCTTCAGCCTGCCCGACGCCGCGGGTGCATGCCACGGCGGGCAGTATCAACTACTTGTCATTCACCCCGCGCGGCGATACCGTCGTGGCATGGCGCGTTTCCCGAAACCGGCAGAGGGCAGTTGGACCGAGCACTACCCGGAGCTGGGCACCGGCCCGGTCTCCTACGAGGATTCGATCAACCCGGAGATCTACGAACTGGAACGTCAGGCGATCTTCAAACGGGCCTGGCTGAATGTCGGGCGGGTCGAGTTGCTGCCACGCAAGGGCAGCTACTTCACCAAGGAGGTGAAGGCCGCCAACACCTCGATCATCCTGTGCCGCACCACGAAAGGTGAGGTCAAGGCCTACCACAACGTCTGCAGGCACCGCGGTAACAAGCTCGTCTGGAATGACAAGCCACTGGAGGAAACCAGTGGGACCTGCCGGCAGTTCATCTGCAAGTACCACGCCTGGCGGTATGACCTGGAAGGCACACTGACCTACGTCCAGCAGGAGGAGGAATTCTTCGATCTGGACAAGGAGAGCTACGGCCTGGTGCCGGTGCATTGCGAAGTGTGGGAAGGCTTCATCTTCGTCAACTTCGCCGCTGAGCCGGCACAGACGCTGACCGACTTCCTCGGCCCGATGATCACCGATCTGGCCGGCTACCCGTTCGACAAGATGACCTCGCGGTTCACCTATCGCTCCGAGGTGAAGGCCAACTGGAAGCTCTACATGGACGCCTTCCAGGAGTTCTATCACGCACCGGTGCTGCATGCGAACCAGACACCCACCGCGTACTCCAAGGCCGCCGCACAAGCCGGGTTCGAGGCGCCGCACTACCGCATCGATGGACCGCACCGTCTGGTGAGCACGTCCGGTGTGCGGCCCTGGGAGATGGCCGACGAATTGCGCAAGCCGATCGAGGACATCTGCAAGAGCGGGCTGTTCGGGCCGTGGGACGCTCCCGATCTCGGTGCGATGCCGGTGGGCCTGAATCCTGCCAAATGCGAACCGTGGGGCCTGGATTCGTTCCAGTTGTTCCCCAACTTCGTCATCCTGTTCTGGGGTCAGGGTTGGTACCTGACCTATCACTACTGGCCGACTTCGTACAACACCCACACCTTCGAGTGCACGCTGTACTTCCCGCAGCCACGCACGCCGCGGGAACGTCTGGGCCAGGAACTGGCGGCGGCGACGTTCAAGGAATACGGGCTCCAAGATGCCAACACCCTGGAGGCGACCCAGACCAGCATCGAATCCCGTGCGGTGGAGGAGTTCCTGTACTGCGATCAGGAGATACTGCTGCGGCACCTGCACAAGGAGACCGCATCGTGGATCGACGCCTACCAGCGGGAGAGTGAGCACCGTGCTACCAGTGGAATTCGCTGATCTGGAACAGTTCTCGGACTGGTGCCTGGCCACCGAGGCGCAGCGCTACAGCAAGCGGTTGGGCAGCTCCATGGTCGAGATGCAGCCCTTCTACGACGCGATCACCGCGCGTGCCGAGGAGGCCATCTCCTACTGCGACAAGTTCAGCCTCGACGATATGCCCGAGGATGTACTCAACTTGATGCGCATGTTGTATTCCATGGTGACGGTGTCGTTCCCGGTGGAGTGCTGGAAGCAGCCCCGGGTGCCGGATTCCGGTGCCACCCGGCTGGACTGTGTGTACGAGCCCGTCCCATGAGTGTGACCGTGCTGCGCGCGGCCCGCTGGGCCGATGTCGTCTCCGGTGAGATCCACGCGCCGGCAGTGGTGGTGATCGAGGGTAACCGCATCACCGACGTCAATCCCGAAGGCCCGCTGCCGGATTCGGCAACCGAGATCGATCTGGGCGACGTGACGTTGTTGCCGGGGCTGATGGACATGGAGCTGAACCTACTCATCGGGGGACCCGGAAGCCCCGAGGGTCTGCCGACACCCATGCACGGCGTGCAGGACGACCCGGCGTATCGCACCCTGCGCGGCGCGGTCAATGCGGCCACCACGTTGAACGCGGGGTTCACCACGGTCCGCAATCTGGGCCTCATGGTGAAGACCGGTGGCTATCTGCTCGACGTCGCCTTGCAGCGGGCCATCGACCAGGGCTGGCACCCCGGCCCGCGCATCTGGCCGGCCGGACATGCCGTCACACCCTATGGCGGGCACCTCGATCCGACCGTGTTTCAGCGACTCGCGCCGGGTGTGATGCCGCTGTCGGTGGCCGAGGGCATCGCCAACGGCGTGCCGGACGTCATCGCCTGCGTGCGCTACCAGATCAGGCACGGCGCAAAGCTGATCAAGGTGTCCGCCTCCGGTGGGGTGATGTCGCACAGCACATCGCCGGGTGCGCAACAGTACTCGGATGCCGAGTTCGAAGCCATCGCGGACGAGGCACACCGAGCCGGTGTCCGAGTGGCCGCGCATGCGGTGGGCGACAAAGCAATTCAGGCGTGTATCCGCGCCGGCATCGACTGTATCGAACACGGGTTCCTCGCCAGCGACGAGACGATCCAGATGATGGTCGACCACGGGACTTTTCTGGTGTCGACGACCTACCTCACCGACGCGATGGCGATCGACCGCATCGCGCCGGAGTTGCGCAAGAAGGCCCTTGAGGTGTTCCCGCAGGCGAAGGCGATGCTGCCCAAGGCGATCGCCGCCGGGGTGCGCATCGCGTGCGGCACCGACGCGCCGGCGATCCCGCACGGTCAGAATGCCAAGGAACTCGGTGCGCTGGTGGAACGCGGCATGACCCCGATGCAGGCGATCAGGGCGGCGACCGTGGTCAGCGCCGAACTCATCGACGCCGAGCACGAACTGGGACGGCTCGCCGCGGGCTACCTGGCCGATATCATCGCGGTACCGGGCGACGTGTCCCGGGATATCGCGGCCACGCTGGACGTCCGGTTCGTCATGAAGGACGGTGTGGTGGTCCGGAGCTAGAGGGTGGAGCGGATCATGGGGATCAGATGAGCATCGAACTCACCGACAACATCCTTTGGCTGCTCAAGCAGGCCTTCTACTTCTCGCTCACCTCCGTGAACGACGCGGTCAAGCCGCACGGTGTCAGCACTGCGCAGATCGGCGTGCTGCGTCAGCTCACCAACCAGCCCGGCCTGTCGGGGGCCGAACTCGCGCGCCGGCTCTTGATCACCCCGCAGGGCGTGCAGCTGGCGCTCACCGCTCTGGAGAAGCGCGGCCTCGTGGAGCGCAAGCAGGATCCCCAACACGGTCGCATCCTGCAGGTGTTCCTGTCCGATGAGGGGCGTGCGGTCGCCGCGGCGGTGGTCAGCGACGCCGTCGAGGCGCACGACAAGGTGTTCGGCGTGCTCAACCGCGAGGAGCAGGAACAGCTGCGTGCGCTACTCGGGAAAGTGGTGGAGCAGGGCACCGGTCACACCCTGTACGCCGATCACGTCGATCCCGATGTCTAGTACTTGAGATCTATGACAAGTACTTGATAACCTGGTCGGGATGATCTCCCCGACCGAAGCTGCCGCCGAGACCGCTGACGCGGACGGTTTCACGTCGCTGCGGGTCAAGGAGGTGGTGCGGGAGACCGACGATGCGATCTCGATCGTCTTCGATGTACCCCCACAGCTGGCCGAGCACTTCGCCTATCGCGCCGGGCAGTACCTCGCGCTCCGCGTCGAGGTGGGCGGGCAGGAGTACCGCCGCTGCTATTCCATGTCGTCCTCACCGGTGAAGCACCAGGATCTTCGGGTCACGGTCAAGCGTGACCGTGACGGTGTGGTGTCCAACTGGCTCAATGACCATGCCTCACCGGGAGATCGGATCAGTGTCGCGGCACCCGAAGGTCGCTTCGTCCGCTCCGGCAACGGGCGTGAGCTGGTGGCGTTCGCCGGCGGAAGCGGTATCACGCCGGTGTTCTCGCTGATTCAGACCGAGTTGGCGGAGTCCGCCGGCCGGGCGCGGTTGTTGTACGCCAATCGTGAGGTGAAGTCGGTCATCTTCCGGGAGGCCCTCGACGGCCTCGTCGACGAGCACGGTGACCGCTTCGGACTTCAGCACCACCTCGACGTCGAGCAGGGTGTGGTGACCGCGGACAAGATCGCCGCCTTCATCGCCGAGACCGGCACCGACGCGGACTGTTTCATCTGCGGCCCTGGCCCCTTCATGGATACCGTCGAGCAGGCACTGCTGGCCGCCGGCGTCCCGGCGGAGCAGGTGCATCTGGAGCGTTTCACTGTGGCGCCGGTACCGACCGCGTCGCCCGGCGCCCCGGTGACCGAGACCGTGACGATCGAACTGGACCGGGAAACGGTCACCGTGGACTATCGCGCCGGGCACACCTTGTTGCAGATGGCCCGGATGGCCGGACTCAAGGCGCCCTCATCCTGCGAAACAGGTTCGTGCGGGACGTGTATCGCGCAGGTGACCGAGGGCGAGGCCCGGCTGCTGAACAACGATGCCCTCGACGAGGACGAAGTCGCCGAGGGTCTGGTGGTCACCTGCCAGGCGATCCCCACCAGTCCGACCATTCGGTTCGTCTATGAGTGACAACAGGAGGATGCGATGAGTCGCGTTGCAGTGGTGACCGGCGGAGCATCCGGGATGGGTGAGGCCACCTGTCACGAGCTGGGCAGGCGCGGCCACCAGGTCGCCGTCTTCGATGTGAATGCGCGAGCGGCCCAACGTGTCACCGAAGAGCTGCGTGCCGAGGGAATCACCGCGGTGGCCGTGGCCGGTGACGTCTCCGACCGGGCCGCCGTCGACGACGCCTACGCCAAGATCCGCAGTGAACTGGGCCCGATCGAGATCCTGGTCACCAGTGCGGGGCTGTTCGGATTTGCGCCGTTCGAGGAGATCACTGCCGATTCGTGGACGCGGATCATCGAGGTGAACCTCACCGGCACGTTCCACTGTTGTCAGGCCGCGCTGCCGGACATGGTGGCGGCCAGCTGGGGTCGCATCGTGATGATCTCGTCGTCGAGCGCACAGCGGGGTTCGCCGTTCGCCGCTCACTATGCGGCCTCGAAGGGCGCGCTGCTGACGCTGACCAAGTCGTTGGCCCGCGAGTACGCAGCCCGCGGCATCACGGTCAACAACATCCCCCCTTCGGGCATCGAAACCCCCATGCAGCATGCGGGTCAGGCCGCCGGATACCTCAAGAGCAACGAGGAGATCGCGGCGAACATCCCGGTCGGCCACCTCGGCACCGGGGACGATATCGCCGCGGCGGTGGCCTTCCTGTGCTCCGAGGAGGCCAAGTTCATCACCGGCCAGACGCTCGGTGTCAACGGTGGAGCAGTGATGTGATGAGGAGGAGATTCGCATGACGCAATGGCCGAAACCGGTTGAAGGATCCTGGACCGAGCACTACCCGGAACTCGGGACCGGACCGATATCGTTCAGGGACTCCACGTCGCCCGAGTTCTACGAGCTGGAGAAGGAAGCCGTCTTCAAACGGGCCTGGCTGAACCTGGCCCGCGTCGAAGAGCTGCCGCGGGCGGGCAGTTTCCTCGCCAAGGAGATCGAGGTCGTCAACGCGTCGCTGATCCTGGTGCGCGGCGAGGATGACACGGTGCGGGCCTTCCACAACGTATGCCGGCATCGGGGCAACCGGCTGGTCGGTGAAAAGTCCGGTCAGAGCACGGAATTGATCTGCGCGCAGTGCGGTTGGCGATACTCCCTGGACGGCACCCTGGTGCACGTACCCAACCCCGAGGCGTTCGTCGACTTCGACACCGAGGACTACGGACTGCTCAAGGTGCACTGCGACGTGTGGGCCGGATTCATCTTCGTCAATCTGGATGTCGAACCCCGGCAGAGCCTGCGGGAGTTTTTGGGCCCCATGGTCACCGGGCTTGACGACTACCCCTTCGGGAAGCTGACCGAGACCTACGAATGGGTTGCCCACAACAACAGCAACTGGAAGATCTTCGCCGACGCCTTCCAGGAGTACTACCACGTGCCGTCCCTGCACACCCAGCAGGTTCCCGCCGAAGTGCGTAATCCCAGTGCCGGCTTCACCTGCGGGCACTTCCAACTCGACGGACCGCACCGACTGGTCTCCACGGCCGGGACGCGGCGCTGGCTGCTCGCCGACGAGTACATGTACCCGATCGAGCGGGCCACCCAGAGCGGATTGGTGGGGCCTTGGCGCACACCGGATATCGGCGAGCTACCCGCCGGCCTCAATCCCGGTGGTATCCAACCCTGGGGCATCAGCAATTTTCAGATCTTCCCCAACCTGGAGATCCTGATCTATGGCGGCTGGTACCTGCTCTACCGGTACTGGCCGACCTCGCACAACACCCACCGCTTCGAGGCCTTCACCTATTTCCACCCGGCGCGGTCGGTGCGCGAACGCATCGAGCACGAAGTCGCCGCGGTGGTGCTCAAGGAGTTCGCGCTGCAGGATGCGGGCATGCTGGGCGGGACCCAGGCGGCGTTGGAGTACGACGTCATCGATGAGTTCCCGGTCAACGATCAGGAGATTCTGGTTCGCCACCTGCACAAGGTGGCCGTTGACTGGGTCGAGCGGTACCAGCGCGACTCCGAGCCGGCGAGGGTCTGACCATGGCGAACAAGCAGCTACCGGCCCAATTCGAAGAGCTGGAACCCTTCACCGAAACCTGGTGTCTGGCAACCGAGACGGAGCGTTGGGAGCAGCGGCTGTCGAGCTCCATGCCGACGATGCAGGAGTTCTACGATGCGTTCTTCCCGCGACTGGAAGAGGCCATCGACTACTGCGACAAGTTCCCCCTCGACGATCTGCCCGAGGATGCGACCAATCTGCTGCACCTCATCTACTCCCTGGTGATGGTTGCCATGGCGATCGAGATCATGCACCAACCCGCCCCTGTGGACGCCGCTGACGCGGTGATGATCCGCACCGGCGAACCCACACCCTGAGAGAGGACGCACCATGAGTGTGCTCACCATCAACAAGCTCACCGCTTCGGTGGGAGCCGAAGTAAGCGGTGTCGACCCGGATCGGTTGGCCACCGATGACGGTCTGGCATCGGCGGTGCTGGATGCGTTGGAGGACAACGGGGTCTTGGTCTTCCACAATCTGCATCTCGACGAGGATCCGCAGGCGCAGGTGGCGTTCTGCGAGCGCCTCGGCGAGATCGACCGGACCGCAGATGGCCATCACCCGGTGTCGGGCATCTATCCGATCACGCTGGACAAGAGCAAGAACAAGGCGGCCGAGTACCTGAAGGCGACCTTCGATTGGCATATCGACGGGTGCACGCCGACAGCCGGTGAGTGCCCGCAGAAGGCCACGGTGCTGTCGGCTATCCAGGTTGCCGCCCGCGGCGGGGAGACGGAATTCGCGAACTCCTATGCTGCCTACGAGACGCTCAGCGACGGCGAGAAGGAGCGGTACGCCGCGCTGCGTGTCGTGCATTCCCTGGAGGCCTCGCAGCGCCGGGTGTATCCCGATCCCACGCCGGAGCAGGTGCAGCGGTGGAAATCTCGCCCCACACACGAGAATCCGTTGATCTGGACGCACCGCAGCGGCCGTAAGTCACTGGTGCTCGGCGCGTCCGCGGACTACATCGTGGGCATGGATCGCGATGAGGGCCGCGCGCTGCTCACCGAGTTGCTGGAGCATTCCACGACGCCCGACAAGGTGTACAGCCACAAATGGTCGGTGGGCGACACGGTGATCTGGGACAACCAGGGCGTGCTGCACCGTGCCGCGCCGTACGAGCCGAACTCCCCCCGAGAGATGTTGCGCACCACGGTGCTCGGGGACGAACCCATCGTTTAGAAGGGTGCGGGTTCGTCGTGGGCGGCGAGCCAGGCCTGGTGGTCCTGTTCTTGTTGGTGCAGACGTCGATGGTTGGCGTGGCGCTCGGCGGTGACGCGTCGGCGGGTGTCCTCGTGGCGCGGCCGTTCGCGGGCGGGCATCTTCATGCACCGTTGGGCGAGGGTCGGCACGATAGCCTGCAGGGTGGGTTCGCCGGTGGGGTCTCCGAGACCGGCGAACCATTGTGCGCCTTCGGGTTCGGTGGTGTACACATGACCGGTCGGCGAGGTCCATACGACGGTGCCGTTGGCCAGCTGCACGTCGTTCCAGCCGTCGAAGAACGTCTTCAGAAGATGATGCGTTCGGCATAGGCATTTGAGGTTCGACGGATGGGTGGGACCGGCGGGCCAGGCCACGGTGTGGTCGATATCGGTGTCCCAGGCCGGGACGTCGCAGCCGGGGAAGCGGCAGGTGAGATCGCGGGAGCGGATGAATTCGGCGAGCTTGGCGGACGGGAATCGGCCCTGCTCCACGGTGACGGGACCGGGGTCGACCTCGCGCACAGTGGCGTGTTCGACGGCGGCCGCGAGGGCTTCGGCGTCGATCTGGTCGAGGCTGCCCGTCAGGGCGGTGGTGCCGGCACGGTCGGCGATGAGGTGCACCCCCCGACCTCGCGGTCGCGACGGATCTGTTCGCGGATGCGCACCGCTTCGGGATCTTGCGCGGCGATGACGGCGTTGATCCGGGCCTCGATCTTCGGTTCGGACAGCCGTGCCCATTTCGGCGCTCTCTCGGCCAACCGGTCATCGACACGTTCCAGCACGTCCCCATCGACGATCAGCTCGGTGCGCCACACGATGGCTGCGAGCATGCGGTAGTCCAACCAGCCGCTCTTCGCGGTGCGCAGGACCCGTGGGAGCTTCGTATACAGAGCGATTGCCATCTTGACCTGAGCGGCGGCCCGACAGCGGCTTACCCCCAGTGCGGTGGCGACTTCAGCCACCAGGCTGGTGTGCCCGTCGATGGCCCAGCACAGCTTCTCGGTGTCGTCGTCCGGAGCGCGCGCCTCGTAGAGTTGGCCGATCGCGAACAACCGGCGGGCTCCGCAGGCGTTTTCCTCGCGGGCTTCGGCGCCGATATTGTCGACCGCCAGGGCCGCGCGACGTTCCTCTTCTTCGTATGCCAGTTCTTCGTCCACCATGATTCGAACACTAGTGCGACAGACTGACATGTTCTGGGGCGCCGAGACGTGGTGGCGCCGTCCCCGTCGATTAGTGCGACTAACCGAAAGGGGTTGCGGGGGAGAGATTTTGGTAGGTCACCTAATCGACGACGACTACGTCCGCGCCGGCCCGCCCCGGATCGTGAACGACCCGGCGTCATCGATGGCGTCGATCTCCGCGGCGAAGGCCTCCGCGGTCGGAGCCTCCAGATCCACACCGGCCGTCTCGGCGATGAACACCCGCGACACGTGCTTGCCCCCGACCCGGTAGATGTTGGCGGTCCGCTCGCAACTCTCGTGGGCCAGGTACACGACCACGGGGGTGACGTCCTCGGGATCGAGATCCTTCACCAACTCGGTCATGGTGTTCTCCGTCATCCGCGTCCTGGCGATGGGGGAGATGGCGTTGACCCGAATGTTGTTGCGCTGCCCTTCGATCGCCAGCACATTCATCAACCCGACCAGACCGGTCTTGGCCGCCCCGTAGTTCGACTGCCCGAACGTGCCGAACAGGCCGGACCCGGAGGTGGTCATGACGATGCGTCCGTAGTCCTGCTCCCGGAACACCGGCCATACGGCGCGGGTGACATTGAAGGCGCCCCGCAGGTGCACATCGAGGACGGCATCCACCTGATCGGCGGTCATGTTCTTGAACGCGGCGTCCCGCAGGATGCCGGCATTATTGATCAGCACATCCACCCGGCCGAAGGCCTCGGTCGCGGTGCCGATGATGGCTTTGCCGCCCTCATCGGTGGCCACCGAATCGGTGTTCGCGACCGCCGAGCCGCCGGCGGAGGTGATCTCGTCGACCACGGCCTGCGCCGCCGACGTCGCCGGCCCGGTGCCGTCCACCGCCGCGCCTACGTCGTTGACCACCACATGGGCACCGCGGCGGGCGAACTCCAGCGCGTGACAACGCCCGAGGCCGCCGCCAGCACCGGTCACGACGACAACCCGACCATCGAAATTCAAGGGGGACAAACGATCACGCTCCTGCCGCGACGGCGATTGATTTGGTATCGAGGTAGCCTTCCAGACCCTCGCGGCCGAGCTCGCGGCCGTACCCACTGTCCTTGACGCCACCGAACGGTGCGAAGGGGTCCATCGTGTAGCCCTGGTTGACGCCGAAGGTGCCGGTTTTGATCTGCGCGGCGATGCCCAGCCCACGGTCGGTGTCCGCCGTCCACACCGAGCCCGCGAGGCCGTAGCCGGAGTCGTTGGACAGTGCCACGGCCTCCTGTTCGTCGCGGTAGCCGATGACCGTCAGGACCGGCCCGAAGATCTCCTCCTGCGCGATCCGCATCGAGTTCTGCGCATCGGCGAACAACGTCGGGCGCACATACCAGCCGCGGTCGATACCGGCGGGAGCGTCGGTGCCGCCGATGACCAGCCGAGCACCCTCATCCTGGCCGATCCGGATGTAGTCGAGCACCCGCTGCTGCTGACGCCGATTCACCAGC
This sequence comes from Mycobacterium sp. ITM-2016-00316, assembly GCF_002968335.2. Lineage (NCBI taxonomy): Bacteria > Bacillati > Actinomycetota > Actinomycetes > Mycobacteriales > Mycobacteriaceae > Mycobacterium > Mycobacterium sp. ITM-2016-00316. Next base: position 5,759,696 of record NZ_CP134398.1, on the reverse strand, counting down.
GGCCCGAGCTGGGTCTGCGGATCGGTCGGATCGCCGACGGTGATCGCGGCGATCTCCGCGGCGAGCGCGTCGACGAACTCCTGCTGCCGGGGCGCCGGCACGAGGATGCGGGTCAGCGCATTGCAGATCTGGCCGCTGTTGGACAGGCTGGCCGAGCGCACCCCGGCCGCGACCGTGGCGGGGTCGGCATCGTCGAGGATGATGGCCGCGGACTTGCCGCCGAGTTCCAGGCTCACCTTGGTGAGGTTGGCCGCACACGCGGCGGCGACCGCCTTGCCGACCGCGGTGGACCCGGTGAAGGAGACCTTGTCGACCCCGGGATGGCCGACCAGGTGCGCGCCCACGGTGTGGTCACCCGGCAGCACCGTCACCACCCCGGGCGGCAGTCCCACCTCCTCGAACAGCTTCACCAGAAAAAGCGCGTCCAATGAGGTTTCCGGCGCCGGCTTCACGATGACCGCGCACCCGGCCAGCAGCGCTGGCACCAGCTTGGCCATGGTCAGGAACTGCGGCATGTTCCACGGCACGATCGCGGCCACCACACCGACGGGTTCCTTGCGGACGTGGATATCGGCGCCGAAGAAGCCGGGCCGGACCTCCTGCCAGTCGTAACCCTGCGCGGTATCGCAGAACGCGCCGATCATCATCGACGGCAGGCCGACCTGGGCGCGCTGCGCGAAGGTGATCGGCGCGCCGATCTCGGCCGTGATCAGCTGGGCGATCTCCTTGCCGTGCGCGCGATAGACATCGGCGAACCGGCGCAGCACCTCGACACGCTCACCCGGTGGCATCCGTGGCCAGGGTCCGGAGTCGACGGCGGCGCGTGCCGCGCGCACGGCGGCGTCGATATCTGCGGGGGTGGAGATCGGGACCTCGGCGAGCAGTTCCTCGGTGTGCGGAGAAACCAGTTCGAGCACGCCAGCCCCCTCGGGTATCAACTACTTGGCATTGACGGCCCCGAGCATACGTCAGCCCAGTTTGATGGCCGACATGTACATCTCCACGATGGGCCGGTACAGGTCGACATCGTCGAGCTGGCTGCCGAGGACCACCGAATCGCTGGTCGCCACCAACACCTGAGCGAAGGTCAGCGGCGGGATGAGCAGCGTGGCGCCCAACCGTTCCATGCCTTCGCTGATGAACGTACTCAGCGCCTCGACGACTTCGGATCGTTTACCGGCGACCCGTTCCCGGGCCTCGGGGTTGCGCAGCAGGTAGAGGGTGAACTCGTGACCCAATGCGCTGTGTTCGGCCCCGCGGTCCAGGCTCAGCTGGCGCCACCGCGCCGCGATGGCGTCGAGTTCGGACGCGCCGACCTCGGTCGCCGAGGACAGCACCTCGGCGAAATTGTCGAAATACCGCCGCCAGTACCGGTCGCTGACCGCGAAGAACAGATCTTCCTTGGTGTCGAAGTGCTTGTAGATCGCGCCCTTCGTGTACCCGGCCGTCCGCGCGATGTCGTCGAGACTTGCCGGCGCGAAGCCCTTGTCCGCGAAGACTTCTTCGGCGGCGTCGAGCAGCAGGGAGCGGGTGCGCTCCAGGCGCTTCTCGCGCGTCCACTGCTCGACCATGCGGACCAGTCTGGCACAGAATCCAAGAAACCCTTGAGTTGCTCAGATACTCATGGGTATCTTGTCGTGGTGAGTACCGAATCGATCAGCGACGCAGCAATACCCAAGGAGCCAGGTCCGCGGACGTCGAACCGGGTCAAGGTTCTGGCGGGTATCGGCGCCGCCATCCTGGCCCTACAGCTGTACGTGTGGATCCGGTGGATCACCGGGCCCTATTTCGAGCGGGTGCCACAGGGGCCGAGCGAGCCTCCGCTCTACATGAAGATCCCGCTCATCGCGAATGCGGTGGTTCTCTGGCTCGCTTTGCCGTTCGCGCTCTATTACTTCTTCATCAAGCCATGGCGGCAAGAGCGCAGGATCACCCTGGACGGCATGCTGCTCATCTCGATGGGCCTGATGTTCTTCCAGGACCCGTTCCTGAACTACTTCAACACCTGGTGTACCTACAACACCTGGCTGTTCAACATGGGCTCGTGGGCGCCGTACCTGCCCGGCACGACGAATGTCGAGAAACCCGGTGCGATGGTCGCCGAGCCGCTGCTCACCAACGCCCCGGGTTATGCCTACGGGGTCCTGCTCATCACCATCATCGGCTGCGTGATCATGCGCAAGATCAAGGCCCGCTGGCCGAGCATCAGCAATTTCCGGCTGATCATGGTGACCTATGCGATCGCCTTCGTCTTCGATTTCGTCATGGAAGCCTTGGTCCTGCTGCCCACCGGGCTGTACACCTATCCCGGTGCCATCCAGGCGGTTTCGTTCAATGCCGGCACCTACTATCAGTGGCCGGTCTACGAAGGTCTGATGTGGGGCGCGGTGCAGACCGCATTGTGCTGTCTGCGCTACTTCACCGATGACCGCGGCCGCACCATCATGGAACGCGGATTGGACAGTGTGCGAGGCGGTTTCGTCCGGCAACAGTTCACCCGGTTCCTGGCCATCTTCGCCGGCGTCAGTGCCTGCTTCTTCTTCTTCTACAACGTGCCGGCGATCTACCTCGGCATGCACGCCGACCCCTGGCCAGAAGACCACCAGAAGCGTTCGTACTTCAACGGCGGGATCTGCGGTGAGGGCACCGACAAACCCTGTCCGCACCCGGACCTCCCGATGCACAAGAACGACTCCGGATACATCAACACCGACGGTGAACTCGTGCTGCCCGAGGGTGCGACCATGCCGCCGGTGGTTCCCTTCGAACGGCCCGGGCAGTGATCGACACCGTCATGCCCGCAACGTTCTACCGATCGGTCGGCGAAGAGCGCGATGTTTTCCGGGCTGCGGCGCGGCGAGGATCGCCGATCCTGTTGAAGGGGCCGACAGGCTGCGGGAAGACCCGCTTCGTCGAAGCCATGGCCCAGGATCTCGGCCGGGAACTGATCACCGTCGCCGGACATGAAGACATGACATCGGCCGATCTGGTCGGCAGATTCCTGCTCAAGGGCGGCGACACCGTCTGGGTGGACGGGCCGCTGACTCGGGCGGTACGTACGGGCGCGGTGTTCTATCTCGACGAGATCGTGGAGGCTCGCCAGGACACCACGGTGGTGATCCACCCGCTGGCCGACCACCGGCGTGAGCTCCCCGTCGACCGGCTCGGCGTGACATTGCCTGCGGCACCGGGCTTTCAGCTGGTGATCTCCTACAACCCGGGCTACCAGAGTGTGCTGAAGAGTCTCAAGGAGTCGACCCGCCAGCGCTTCGTCGCCATCGAGCTCGGTTTCCCGCCGCCGGAGATCGAGACCGAGGTTGTCGCCCACGAGGCCGACATCGATCAGGAGACCGCCCGCACGCTCGTGCGCCTCGCGAACGCCATCCGCAACCTGGACGGCTCACCGCTGCGGGAGGCATCGTCGACCCGGATGTTGATCCTCACCGGCGGACTGATCGCCGAGGGGCTCACTGTGCGCAGCGCGGTGCAGTCGGCGATGGTCCAGGTGTTGACCGATGACGCCGATATCGCGCGCGGGCTGGGCGAACTCGTCGATGCGATGTTGCCCCGGGCGTGACGGAGCCCGACCGGCTCCGGCTGCTCGCCACCTTTGTGGCAGGCGTGTCGCTCGATGTTGCGGAGGCCCCCGGTGGGCAACCGGCCTACACCGACGGGCGCACGGTCTATGTGACGGCGGGCGCTTCCCTCGACCAGATCCGCCGCGAGATGCTGCTGCAGAGTGCACTTCTCGGCGCCGGGAGCCTGGCGCCCGGATACCTGAAGGCGATACGGGCGAGACCGTCGACCGCGCGCCGCTATCTGGCGCTGGAGGGTCGGCGGGTGATCGCCGACCTGGCCGAGCGCCTGCCGATCGCGGCCACGCTGCTGTCCGACGGCGGCCCGCACACCGCCGGTTGCGCCGAGTCGCTGGTGCTGGCACGGAGCAGAGGGCCGGTGCCCGACCCGCCGGACTGGTTCGGTGTCATCAGAGCGCGGACGGTGCTCCCGAATGCGGTCGGTCCGGGTTCTGCTGCCGGCGAGAATGATTCGTCTGCACTGTCCACCGATGACGAGGATTCCGGGGACGAGGACGAACCGGGCGGCAAGAGCAAGATCCTCAAACTGTTCGAGGCGCCGGTCAACTCACAAGCACTGTCGGACTTTCTGCGCAAGCTGTTCGGTGGCGCGAAGTCGAACGACGACGATGCCGCCGGCGGTGATCTGCGGGTGTGCTCGGTTCGCCAGGTGCAGCGGCTGGGGATCAACGCACGCCCGGCCCCGACCCACATCCGCTTCACCGGCACGGAGAAGCCCGGGTCTGCTGTGGGTGTGCGCGGTGCCCTGTTCCCGGAGTGGGACGTGCACCACAACCGGTACCGCCCCGACTGGTGCCGGGTCATCGATTTCCCGCTCGTCAGCGATGTCGACGTCGCGGCCGCCGAGGTACCTCAGGATGCGGTGTTGCGACAGCGGCTCGCGCGAGTAGGGCTGGGGCTGAAAAGGTTACGGGCCCGCGCCGACGGCGATGAGCTCGACACCGAAGCGCTCATCGCGATGTGTGTGGATCTGCGTGCCGGCTTCTCACCGCCGGACAACGTCTACCTCGAACGCCGAAAGCTCGAACGCAACCTGGGCGTCCTGATCCTGGTCGATGCCTCCGGGTCGGCCACCGACGCCGACCCGGACGGCCTGGCCGTGCACGATCACCAGCGCCGGGCCGCTGCGACCATGGCGGCGACGCTGGAGGAACTCGGAGACCGGGTGGCGGTCTACGCCTTTCGATCGCAGGGACGCAACGCCGTGCACCTGCCGGCCATCAAGACGTTCGAGCAGCGGTTCGGTGCGGCCGAACGTGCCCGGTTGAACCAGCTGCAACCGTCCGGGTACACCCGCCTCGGAGCCGCCATCCGAGGTGCCGGGGACATCCTGCAGAACACCGCCGGTACCCCGAACCGGCTGTTGGTCGTCCTGTCGGACGGCTACCCCTACGACAACGGCTACGAGGGGCGATACGCAGAGGCCGATGCGCACACCGCACTCGCCGAGCTCCGGGCCGTCGGGGTGGCCTGTCTGTGTCTGTCGATCGGAGCAGGTAGCGGCGGCGAGGAGTTCCAGCGGGTCTTCGGATCGGCCTGCAATGCGGTCGGCGCGTCGCTGTCCGAGCTGAGTCCCCGGATGGACGAGCTGTTCCTGTCCGCGCTACGGGAGCTCGCCGCACCACGCTGACTACGGACTTTCACGGGTGTGCGCACCGGGCGTGATCGGCTCGAAGGTCCCGGCGGCACCCTACTTCGGAGCCGTCATCGACGACCACAGCATCGTGCCCGCCGGCCCGGCAACCCTGTTCGAGACCGCCTTCGCGGACTGGCTGTCACCCTCGCCGCCGATCAGCAGCAGTTCGTCACCGGTGGCGAAGATGTCCCCGGGTTTCGGGATCAACACGGTGTCACCGCGCAGCAATGTCACCAGCGCGGTGTTGGGTGGCAGCTCCAACTGATCCACCCGCTGTCCGACCAGCGAATTGTCCATGGGCAGAGTCAGTTTGGTGAGACTGGCGCGGCCCTCACGCAGGCCCATCAATCGGATGAGGTGACCGACGTCGATGGCGCCCTCGATGCTGGCGGCCAGGGCGCCCGGCGTCGACACCGCCACGTCGATACCCCAGGCCTGACTGAACAGCCACTGGTTGTCGACATCGTTGATGCGCGCGACCACCCGCCGCACCCCGAACTCGGTCTTGGCGAGCAGCCCGACGACCAGATTGGCCTTGTCGTCACCCGTCGCGGCGATCACCACATCACAGGTCTGCGCCCCCGCCTCCTGCAACGCGGACAGCTCGCAGGCATCGGCGAGCAACCAGTCGGCGCCGGCAACGGTGTGCGGTTCGAATCGCCGCCGCTCGCGTTCGATCAGCAGCACCTTGTGGCCGTATTCGAGCAGTTCGCGCGCGACGGAGCGGCCGACGTTACCGGCGCCCGCTATCCCGATCCGCATCTTGCGTACTGCCACCGGGCTATCTTGACTTAACTCTATGACGTTGCACCAGCTGTACCTGGCGATGCTGATCGGCGGCCTCGTGCTGCTCGCGAGCATCATCGGTACCCGGGTGGCGACGCGGGTCGGCTTTCCCGCCCTGCTGTTCTTCCTGCTGGTCGGGGTGGTACTCGGCGAGGACGGGCTGGGCCTGGACTTCGACAGTGTGGAGCTCGCGCGCAACGTGTGCACCGCTGCGCTGGCGGTGATTCTGGTCGAAGGTGGTCTGACAACCCGGTTTTCCGATATCCGCAAGGTGCTGGCGCCGGCGGCCGCACTGGCCATCGTCGGCGTCGTGGTGAGCACGCTGATCACCGCTGCCGCAGCGCACTTCCTGCTCGGCTTCAACTGGCAGCTGGCGTTGCTGCTGGGTGCGATCGTGTCCTCGACCGACGCGGCGGCGGTGTTCTCGGTGCTGCGGGTGCTACCGCTGCCGCGGCGGCTGGCCGGTCTACTGGAGGCCGAGTCCGGATTCAACGACGCACCCGCGGTGATCCTGGTGCTGATGTTCAGTGTGGTGCCGTTCGTGTTCGAACCGGCCGGAGCCCTCGGCGAGATCGTCTTCGAATTGGTGGCCGGAGCCGTGATCGGTTTGGCCGTCGGGTTTCTCGGCGCGCTCACCTTGCGGCGCATCGCGCTGCCGGCATCGGGTCTGTACCCGATCGCCACCTTCGGGTTGGGGGTGGTGGCGTTCGCCGCCGCGGGCAGCGTGCACGGCAGCGGATTCCTGGCCGCCTACCTCTCGGCGGTGGTGCTCGCCAACTCGGGTCTGCCGCACCGCTCGGCGACCCGGTCCTTCGCCGAAGGGCTCGGCTGGCTTGCCCAGATCGGGCTGTTCGTGCTGCTCGGTCTGCTCGTCGACCCGAGTGAACTGGCCCGTGACGTCGTGCCGGCGATCGTCGTGGGGACGATCCTGCTGTTGGTCGCGCGGCCGGTGTCGGTGGCGGCGTCGCTTGTCGGGTTCGGGATCCCGTTCCGGGAGCAGCTTTTCCTGTCCTGGGCCGGCCTGCGCGGTGCGGTGCCGATCGTGCTGGCGACCTTCCCGATCGTCGCCGGGATCGCGGGCAGCTCGCGGTTGCTCAACATCGTCTTCATCCTGGTGGTGATCTTCACGGTGATCCAGGCGCCGAGCCTGCACCTGATGGCGCGCCTGTTGGGTCTCACCGATGGTGAGGTCACCCGCGAGATCCAGGTGGAGGCCGCACCGTTGGATGTGCTCGACGCCGAGCTGTTGACCATGAAGGTGCAGTCCCCGTCGCGGCTGCACAACGTGACGATCCTGGAGCTGCGGCTGCCCGACCCCGCGGTGATCACGCTGATCATCCGGGACGGGCACACCTTCGTCCCGCTGCCCGATACCCGGCTCGCCACCGGTGACGAGTTGCTGATCGTCACCACCAGCACGATGCGCGCCGCCGCCGAGGCTCGGCTGCGGGCCGTCAGCCGGCGGGGCAAGCTGGCCTACTGGTTCGACGAATACGGCGACGCGGAATAGCGTTGTTGCTCAGTCCAATCCATTGGACAACGTCAGGGTGTCACCGGAGCGCAGGCGGCCCTGGTCGGACACCAGGTAGAGCACCGCGTTGGCGACGTCCTCGGGCTCCAGCAGACCGGGCCGGGGGCGGCCCTTGGCGAAGATCTCCTCGACATCGGCGCGCCCCGCGTCGACCAGGTCGGGCCGGATGGTCCGGTAGGTCATCGGATTGTGGATCATCGGGGTGTCCACGCCGGAGGGCAGCAGGGCATTGACGGTGATGCCGTGCTCGGCAACCTCGAAGGAGAGTGAGCGCACCAACGCCACCACACCGGCCTTGGCGGCCGCGTAATGCGCGGCGTCACGGGCCCCGGTGGTCGCGACGCTGGAGGCCGTGGCGATGAGCCGCCCACCGGTGCCCTGCTCGATCAGCCGCGGCAGCACAGCGCGGAAGGTGTTGAAGACACCGGTGAGGTTGACGTCGATCATGGTGCGCCAGCGCTGTTCGGACATGGTCGTGAGCGGGGAACCGCTGGCGATCCCGGCGTTTGCGATGACGATGTCGAGGCGCCCGAACGCGTCATACGCGGCGTCGGCGACCGACTGCATGGCGTTCAGGTCCCGGACGTCGGCGGTGAGCGCGACACATCGCCCGCCTGCCGCTTCGACGGCCCGAACCGTCTCCTGCATGTCTGCGGGGGTGGGCAGTTCGTAATCCACCTCTTCGATCGGGGCTGCGATATCGCAGAACACGATGTCGGTGCCCGCCTGTGCGAGGGCGATCGCGTGCGCGCGGCCCTGCCCACGCGCCCCGCCGGTGATGAGTGCTGTGCGTCCGGTCATGACGTACAGACTGCGCGACGGGCGCGAAATCATCACGGGTCGGCATCAGCGGTGGCAGAAATGTGCCGTTCCGTGGTCAGCTGAAAGCGATGTCTGCTCCCGAATCTCCCACCGCCCACCCGTCGCGTCGGCTGGTGGTCGGCTTGGCCGTGGCTGCGGTGGCGGGCGCCACCGTGCTGGTGATGTCGGCTTCTGCCGACGCCGCTCCGGAGTCGGACAGCCAGGGCTACCTGGAGTCGACCGCGCGCTGCGCCTCGCCGGCCACCGCCGTCATCTTCGGCAGCACCGAGACATCGCGGGTCGCGATCTGCGAACAGTCCGACGGCAGCTACCAATACCGCGGTGTGCGGGTGCGCGACGGGGCTCGGCTGGTGCTGCCGGCCACCGCCACCGGTGACGGGTATGTCGCCGAGAACGACGGGCTGTCCTACACGGTCACCACCGAATCGCTCGTGGTGAGCTCGGGCGACGAGGTGATCCGGGACGAGTCGCTGCTCGATGTGCACACGCCCGAGGAGTTCAGTGTGGTCACCACGCCGACGTCCTCGGCGACGCGGACCTCGACGACTCAGACCTCGACGACGCCGCTACCGCCGCCGCTACCCGCCGAGGCGGGCGCCGGCTGAGTCCGGTGACCGCAACAGGCTCTGCGCGCAGTCGAGCAGCACACGGTGCAGGTCACTGTCTTCGACGTCCTGCAGATGCGGCTCGGCGGTGCTTCCGAAGACCCCCGCGGTGATCATGGCGATGGCGACGCGGGTCCCGATGTCGTGGGTGGCGCCGATCAGCAGTTCCCGCAGGTTGTTGGCGATGTCCTCGAACTCCTGATGCGACTGCACCAGCGATATCACCGCGGGATCGCCGTAGAACAGCGACCCGATCCGGCGATGACGCACCGCGAGCTCGACGAAACCGCTGATCGTCGCGTCGCGACGGGAATCGGGGGAGGCAATCGACTCGGCGATGCGGACCAGCCGCGCCATATCGTCGAAGACCGGCCGAACCACCGCCAGCACGATGTCGTCCTTGGTGTGGAATTGGTAATAGATGGCGGCCTTGCGGACGCCAAGGTGGTCGGCGATCATCTGCAGCGACGTGCCGTTGACGCCGCGTTCGGCGAAGAGGGACAGCGAGGCCTCGATCACCCGTTCGCGCGCGAACCCGCGCTGCGATACCGGCTTGGCCATCGTCGCCGCTCCTTCCTGAGGTTCTGTGCTCACCGACATGACATCCCGGACACTTTGACATGTCGGGGGCCGCGATGCGGTCGATAAGTTGTCCGCGTCACATTTTCTAGCCGTGCGACTTGTACTAGCTTAGCCGTGTGGCTAACCTGACCGCAGTCGGTTAGCAAGGCTATGCGAAAGGCCCAATAGGCGAATGGCGTCCCAGCGGTGAACGTGCTGAAGCGGATCTGGATCCCCCTGGTCATCGTGGCGGTGGTCCTGGTGGCGACGTTCACCGTGATGCGGGTGCGCACATTTTTCGGGACCGGGCCCGGCTACATCTCGACCGAGAACAGCGCCTCCGATGACACCGAGCCGTTCGACCCGAAGGTCGTCAAGTACGAGGTGTGGGGTGAGCCCGGGGCGACGGCCAATGTGAACTACATGGATCTCGATGCTCGCCCGGTGCGCGCCGACAATGTGACGCTGCCGTGGGAGATCACGCTGAGCACCACCGCGCCGTCGGTGTTCCCGACCATTTCCGGGCAGGGCGATGGCAGCACGCTGTCGTGCCGGATCACCGTCGATGACGAGGTGAAGGATGAGCGCACCGTCGACGGCGTCGGCGCCCACACCTACTGCCTGGTGAAATCGGCATGACCTTCAGCAACGAGCCCCGCACCGACGCCATTGCGGTGGCCACGCCCCAACATCGTGGCGGCATCGCCAAGTGGGTTCGCACGCTGGCCCTGCCGATCATCATCGGCTGGGTGGTGGTGATCGGATTCCTGAACGTCTCCGTCCCGCAGCTCGAAGAGGTCGGGCAGATGCGCTCGGTCTCGATGAGTCCGTCGAATGCGCCGTCGGTGATCGCCACCAAGCGGGTCGGCACCGTATTCGAGGAGTTCACCTCCGACAGCTCGATCATGATCGTGCTGGAGGCCGACCACAAACTCGACGAAGCCGACCGCGATTTCTACAAAGAGATGATCGCGAAGCTCGAGCAGGACCCGATACACGTCCAGCACATCCAGGATTTCTGGGGTGACCCGCTGACGGCCTCGGGCGCGCAGAGTGCCGACGGCCAGTCCACCTACGTGCAGGTCTACACCGCGGGTAACCAGGGCGAGGCGCTGGCCAACGAGTCCATCGATGCCGTCCAGGACATCGTCTACAACATGCAGGCACCGCCGGGCCTGAAGGTCTTCGTCACCGGACCCGCTGCCCTGCAAGCGGATCAGCAGATCGCCAGTGACCGTAGCCTGCGGATCATCGAGGCGCTGACCTTCGCCGTCATCATCGTGATGCTGCTGCTGATCTACCGATCGTTCGTCACGATGCTCATCACCATCGTGATGGTGGTGCTGTGCCTGATGTCCGCGCGCGGTGTGGTGGCCTTCCTGGGCTATCACGAGATCATCGGGCTGTCGGTGTTCGCCACCGGATTGTTGGTGACGCTGGCCATCGCCGCGTCCACGGACTACGCGATCTTCCTCCTGGGCCGATATCAGGAGGCCCGTTCCGAGGGTGAGGACCGAGAGTCCGCGTACTACACCATGTTCCACGGCACCGCGCACGTCGTGCTCGGCTCGGGTCTGACGATCGCGGGTGCGACGTTCTGCCTGCACTTCACGAACATGCCGTACTTCGTGACCTTGGGTATCCCCCTGGCCGTCGGCATGACGGTCGTGGTGCTCGTCGCATTGACGCTGGGTCCGGCGATCATCACCGTGGCCACCCGGTTCGGCAAGATCCTGGAGCCCAAGCGCGCCATGCGCACCCGCGGCTGGCGCAAGATCGGTGCGGCCGTGGTCCGTTGGCCCGGGCCCATCCTGGTCAGCACCATCGCGATCACCATGGTCGGACTTCTCGCATTGCCCGGCTATCACACCAACTACAACGACCGTGAGTACATGCCGGCAGATCTGCCGGCGAACGAGGGTTACGCGGCCGCGGACCGGCACTTCTCGCAGGCCCGGATGAATCCCGAGCTGCTGCTGGTGGAAAGCGACCACGATCTGCGCAACTCCGCGGACTTCCTGGTGATCGACAAGATCGCCAAGGCGATCTTCCGGACCGAAGGTGTGGGCCGCGTGCAGGCCATCACCCGCCCGCAGGGAACCCCGATCGAGCACACCTCGATACCGTTCCAGATCAGCATGCAGGGCACCACGCAGAAAATGAACGAGAAGTACCAGCAGGACATGATGGCCGACATGCTCAAGCAGGCCGACGACATGCTGACGACCATCACCAATATGGAAAAGATGAGCGCCATCACCGTGCAGATGGCCGCGGTGACGAATTCCATGGTCGGCAAGATGAAGACGATGACGCTCGACATCGCCGAATTGCGGGACAACATCTCCAATTTCGACGATTTCTTCCGTCCGATCCGCAACTACTTCTACTGGGAACCGCACTGCTTCAACATTCCCGGCTGCTGGGCGCTGCGCTCGATCTTCGACACCCTCGACGGCATCGACGTGATGACCGACGGTATCCAGGACATCATTCCGGACATGGAGCGGCTCAACGCGCTGATGCCGCAGATGGTCGCGCTGATGCCGTCGATGATCGCGACGATGAAGAACATGCGCACCTACATGCTGACCATGTATCAGACCCAGAAGGGCATCCAGGATCAGATGTCGGCGATGCAGGACAACTCGTCGGCCATGGGTGAGGCGTTCGACGCCGCGCAGAACGACGACTCCTTCTACCTGCCGCCGGAGACGTTCGAGAACGAAGACTTCAAGCGCGGGATGAAGAACTTCCTGTCCCCCAACGGACACGCGGTGCGCTTCATCATCAGTCATGACGGTGATCCGTTGAGCCCGGCCGGCATCGAGCGCATCGATGCGATCAAGTTGGCGGCCAAGGAGGCCATCAAGGGCACCCCGCTGGAGGGTTCCAAGATCTACCTCGGTGGTACCGCGGCAACCTTCAAGGACATGCAGGACGGCGCCAACTGGGATCTGATCATCGCCGGAATCGCCTCCATCGGACTGATTTTCATCATCATGCTGATCATCACCCGCAGTATTGTGGCGGCCGCGGTCATCGTCGGCACGGTGGTGATCTCGCTGGGGTCGGCGTTCGGTATCTCGGTGCTGCTGTGGCAACACCTGATCGGTATCCCGCTGCACTGGATGGTGCTACCGATGGCGGTGATCATCCTGCTGGCCGTCGGCGCGGACTACAACCTGTTGTTGGTCGCGCGCTTGAAGGAAGAGATCCACGCGGGACTGAACACCGGCATCATCCGGGCCATGGGTGGTAGCGGTTCGGTGGTGACCGCCGCGGGTCTGGTGTTCGCGTTCACCATGATCTCGATGGCGGTCAGCGAGCTCACCGTGATGGCACAGGTGGGCACCACGATCGGTCTGGGTCTGCTGTTCGACACCCTGGTGATCCGGGCGTTCATGACACCGTCCATCGCGGCGCTGCTGGGCAAGTGGTTCTGGTGGCCGACGCGGGTGCGTCAGCGCCCGGTCGCGCAGCCGTGGCCCCAGCAGCCGGTCGCCGCCGGAAGCTCCTCGCAGGAAACGAGTTGATGATGTTCAAGAAGACATGTGCCGTGTTGTTCGCCGGGGCGGCTGCCCTCGTCTTCGCGGCGCCGGCCCAGGCCGATCCGGACAGTGACTTCGCCAAGGAGTTGCACACCTACGGGATCTATGGGCAGAAGGACTTCAACGCCTGGATCGGCAAGATCGCCTGCAAACGCCTCGACCGCGGCGTCGACGTCACCGCACAGGACTCGGCGAAGTTCGTCTCCGACCAACTGCTGCGCGGCTCCAGCACCGAACAGGCATACCAATTCCTCGGCGCGGCAATGAATTACTACTGCCCCGACAAACGCGTCCTGCTCACCGCGCAGTAAAGGATCACCGCCATGAAGATCAAGAAGTTCAGCCTGGCCACCCTTGCCGCGGCCGCCGCCCTGACCCTGGCCCCCACCGCGGCGGCCGACGCCACCGAGGACTACCCGATCCCGCGCAAGATCCTGCACACCCCGTGCACCGCCGAGCAGATCCTGGCAGCCACCCGCGACACCAACCCGGTGTACTACGAGCGCTACATGATCGACTACAACAACAAATCCCCCGAGGTGCACCGCGCCGTCCAGGACCGCATCCACTGGTTCTTCGCCATGGACTACGCCGGCCGGCGCCAGTACTCCGAAGACACCGCCACCAACGCCTTCTACGAACAGCTGGCCTGGAACTGGCCCAACTGGGCCAAGATCTTCTTCAACAACAAGGGCGTCGTCGCCGCATCCACCGCGGTCTGCATGAACTACCCACCCGACGACATGTCGGTCTGGGTCTGGTGACGCTATAGATTGACCCGGTGCAGAAGCATCGGAGCGCCGCTCTCGTCCTGACCATCGTCGGCGCCCTGCTGTGTGCTCTGGCCATCGGCGGGATCGTGGGATACCGCTTCTATCTGTTGCGCCCGTGGCTTTTTCACCCGCTGCTGTTCGCCGCGATCGGTGGTGTGGCACTGGGGCTGGCCTGCGTGCTGGGTCTGCGGAAGCCACTGATCCGCTGGGGTGGCGCCGCGGTCTGCGTGCTGGGTGCGGCGTCGGTGGCATTCGCCGGGTGGCTCGCGACGGCTTTCCAGTCCGACCTGACCGTCGAATCGCGGCAGGCGTCGCCCGGCGCCTCACTGGAACTTGTCGTCCTCAGCGGCAGCGCCACCCTCGCGCCGGATCCGGTGTGGGAACTGCGGGTACGCACCCACCAGGGTCTGCTGTCCCGCGAATACGACCTTGGCTGCGTCAACGGCGATCTGTTGTCGCTGAACACCATTGGCTGGAGCGGTCCGACATCGATCCGGGCCGTGCTGTCCAGCGGTGTCGTCGACATCGCCGTCGACGGTGACGGCCGACCGGACCGCACCGTCGACGGCGGCTGCTAGCTGAGGTGGTGTACTTCCTGCAGCCCGTACACCGGCGTCGGCAGACCCTCGTAGCGGGCCTTCAACTGCAGCGCCAGATAGAGCGAATAGTGCCGCGACTGATGGAGATTGCCGCCGTGGAACCACAGATTGGGTTGCTGGGTGGGCTTCCACATGTTGCGCTGCTCGCCCTCCCACGGTCCGGGATCCTTGGTTGTCTCACTGCCCAGGCCCCACACCTTGCCGACCTTGTCGGCGACATCCTGACCGATCAGATCGGCCGCCCAGCCGTTCATCGAACCGAACCCGGTGGCGTACACCACCACATCGGCGGGCAGCTCCGTACCGTCGGCCAGCACGACGCTGTCGGCGGTCAGGTGTGACACATCGCCGTGCGCGAGCTTGATGCTGCCGTCGGCGATCAGATCACACGCGCCGACGTCGATGTAGTAGCCGGAGCCGCGGCGCAGGTACTTCATGAACAACCCCGAGCCGTCATCGCCCCAGTCCAGGTCGAAGCCGGCAGCTTCCAGCCGGTCATAAAAGTCTTTGTCCCGCTCGCGAATCGCGTCGTAGATCGGGATCTGGAACTGGTGCATGATCCGGTACGGCAGGGATGCGAACGTCAGATCGGCCTTCTCGGTGGTCATTCCGGCCGCCAGCGCGCGCTCGGAGTACAGGTCGCCGAGCCCGAGATCCATCAGCGAATCCGATTTCACGATGTGGGTGGATGAGCGCTGCACCATCGTGACGTCGACCCCGTTCTCGACCAGTGCCTTGCAGATGTCGTGCGCGGAGTTGTTGGATCCGATGACCACGGCGCGCTTACCGGCGTACTGATCCGGGCCGGGGTGGTGGCTCGAATGGTGTTGCTCCCCGGTGAATTCGTCCTGTCCGGGGAACGTCGGCACATGCGGCTTCCCCGACATCCCGGTGGCCAGCACGAGCTGCGTCGGGTGCAGGGTGAGCCGCTCGCCGTCACGGTCCACCTCGACGGTCCAGCGCTGTTCGGATTCATCGAAGGATGCGGACAGGCAGGTGGTCTTGGACCAGTAGGGTACCTCCATGACCCGGGTGTAGAACTCCAGCCAGTCACCGATCTTGTCCTTCGGCGCGAACACCGGCCAGTTCTGCGGGAACGGCAGGTAGGGCAGGTGGTCGTACCAGACCGGGTCGTGCAGGCACAGCGACTTGTAGCGTTTGCGCCACTGATCGCCGGGCCGTTCGTGTTTGTCGACCACGATCGCGGGTACGCCGAGCTGACGCAGCCTGGCGCCCAAAGCGATTCCGCCCTGCCCGCCGCCGATGACCAGGATGTAGGGCTGCTCGGAGTAGCCGAGCGCGCGGTCCTCGTCGAGCTTGCGTTCCGCCCAGGACCGGGTGTCCGGGTCGGACCCGTGCACCGCGCCGAGCACCCGGGTGGGGCCCTTGCGCTCCTCATGGTCCTTGAGTTCCTGCAATGCGGTCAGCAGGGTCCACGCTGTATCCGCCCCGTCGTCGCTTGCTTTCAAGCGCAGGTGCCCGGTGCCGCGGCCCACCGCGGTCTCGAAGTCGATGAACGCCGACACGACGCCCTCACCGTCGTCGGTGGCCGGTTCCCGGGTGCGGAACCGGGACGGATCCGTACCGGTGAGTCGGCTCTGCAGCATCTCGCCGATCGCGTCGCGGCCCTCCATCGTCTTCAGGTTCCAGGTGAACGACACCAGGTCGCGCCAGAAGCTGTCGACGGCGAACATCGCGGTGGCCCGCGCGATATCGCGGGTGGCCAGGGCCGTCTCGAACTGGGACAGCCAGGCGTCGACACGTTCTTGCGGCGAAGTGCGGGGGGCGGGGGCAACGTGAAGATCAGCGATCTGTGTCATGTGAGCCAGCACACACCCGGTCTCGACGCGAACGCAAGGGCTGCAACCCCCTGCAACTCTTTCGCGATGTGCGCCAGGTCACATAGAACTGCATGCATGAGAGCAGCTGTGTACTACGGGCCGAACAAAGTCGATGTGACCGATGTACCGGAGCCCGAGCCGAGGCCGGGGACCGTCAAGGTGCAGGTCGGATTCAACGGCATCTGCGGCACGGACCTGCACGAATACTATGCCGGGCCGATCTTCGTGCCGACCACACCGCACCCGCTGACCGGCCGGCAACTTCCCTTGGTGATGGGCCACGAATTCTCCGGCACCATCACCGCGCTCGGCGCCGACGTCCAGGGTTGGGCCGAGGGTGACCGGGTGGCGATCGAGCCGATCTACCGGTGTGGGAAGTGCGGGCCGTGTCAGGCCGGCACCTACAACATCTGCGCCCAGATCGGCTTCCACGGGCTGATGTCCGACGGCGGGATGGCCGAATACACCGTCGTGCCCACCGACATGCTGCACAAGCTTCCCGACAATGTGTCGCTGGAACTGGGCGCCCTGGTGGAGCCGATGTCGGTGGCCTATCACGCGGCCACACTGGGCGATGCGCACCCCGGTGACACCGCGATGGTGTTCGGCGCGGGTCCCATCGGCATCGGACTGTGGTTCGCCCTGCGCGGCAAGGGCATCGAGGACACCTTCGTCGTCGAGCCGTCCGGCACGCGGCGCGCCGCCATCGAGTCGCTCGGCGCCCGAACCCTGGATCCGGCAGCCGTCGACGTACCGTCCTTCATCGCCGACCACACCGGCGGCCGGGGCGCCGGCGCGGTGTATGACGCGGCCGGGGTGGCGCCCGCCGTCGAGACCGCGCTGGCCTGCATCGGTGCGCGCAAGGCCATGGTCAGCGTGGCGATCTATGAGAAACCGCTGACCACCCCGCTGCTGAACCTCGTGATGAACGAATCCCGCATCCAGGGCTCGCTCTGCTACACGGCAGCCGATTTCGAGGCCGTCATCGATCTGATGTCGCGCGGGGCCTATGACACCACCGGCTGGGTGACCGCCATCGGTATCGAGGACGTCATCGACGAGGGCTTCGAGGCCCTACATGCCGGAACCAAGATGAAGGTTCTGGTCGATCCCGCCAACCCGAAGGACCCGTCATGACACGCACGATCCCCGCCCCGCTGCTCGGCAAGGTGGCACTGGTGACCGGTGCCGGCCGCGGTATCGGCCGCGGCATCGCCCATGAGCTGGCCGGCCAGGGCGCCGACCTCGCGCTGGTCGATGTCAGCGCCGATACGCTGGCCGACGTCGCCGACGAGATCACCGAGATCGGCTCCAAGGTCACCACATTCGTCGCCGATGTCTCGGACCGCGCGGCGGTCTTCGAGGCCGTGGAGCACGCGGCGAGCTCGCTCGGCGGGTTCGACATCATGGTGAACAACGCCGGGATCGCCCTGGTGGGTCCGATTGCCGAGGTGACACCGGAACAGTTGTCCCGGCTGTGGGCGATCAACGTCGACGGTGTGCTGTGGGGCATCCAGGCCGCGGTCGCCAAGTTCACCCAGCTCGGCACGAGGGGCAAGGTGATCAACGCCTCGTCCATCGCGGGCCACGAGGGGTTCGCGATGCTCGGCCCCTACAGCGCCACCAAATTCGCGGTCCGGGCACTCACCCAGGCCGCGGCCAAGGAGCACGCCGCGGACGGCATCACCGTCAACGCGTACTGCCCGGGGGTCGTCGGCACCGACATGTGGGTCGAGATCGACAAGCGGTTCGCCGAACTGACCGGCGCCGCCGAGGGGGAGACCTTCGAGAAGTTCTCCGCCACCATCGCACTCGGCAGGCCGGAGACACCGGAGGATGTCGCCGGATTCGTCGCCTACCTGGCCGGGCCTGGCGCGGACTACATGACCGGACAGGCCGGCCTGATCGACGGGGGCATGGTCTACCGGTGACCTGCCCGTGACAGCCCGTGTGACGGGGAGCACAATCGGGACCATGGCCGGCTCCTCGATCCCCGAGCCCGCGGTCGCCGTCGGTGACGACCCGCGTCGGTACGCCATGCTGCTCTCCGAGGTGTACGACGCGACGATGGCCGGATCCCGGTCGCCCGCAAGGCCACGCTCGGTCATCGCGGATTCCTGGAACAGGCTGCTGGGCAGTGGAATTGACCCCGAGCATCACGACCCGCCGGATGTGGACCGCAGCGGGCTGGATCTGCTGCGGCAGTCCTCGGGTCTGACGGCGGTGCTCGAGGACATCTCGCGCGGACTGGAGTCGGTGATCGCCGACGGCAACAACATCCTGGTGGTGGCGGACGCCCGTGGCCGGGTGCTGTGGCGGTCGGGCACGCCGAGGGTGCTGTCGCAGGCCGACCGGCTGGGCTTCGTCGAAGGAGCCAACTGGGGGGAACCCGCGGTGGGGACCAACGCGATCGGCACCGCGCTGGTCTCCCGGCGAGCGGTGCAGATCTTCTCCGCCGAGCACTTCCTGCGCAGCCACCACGCCTGGACGTGCGCCGGCGCGCCCATCCGCGACCCCCGCACCGGGCACGTGATCGGCGCCGTCGACGTGTCCGGACCCGCGTCCACGGTGCACCCCACCACCGTGGCACTGGTGGATCTGGTGGCGCGTCTGGCGGAATCGCGGCTGCGCGAAGCCCACGAACGCACGCTGAACCAGTTGCGGGCGGTCGCCGCTCCGATGCTGGCCCGGATGGGCTCGCCGGCGCTGGCGGTCGACCCGGAGGGCTGGGTGGCGGCAGTGGATTCGCTGCCGCCGCACAACCGGATCCTGTTGCCGCACAATGCCGGAGCTGGCCGGGCATGGATACCGGCCTTGGGTGCCTGTGAGCTGGAGCCGCTGTCGGGCGGCTGGCTGGTGCGCCCGGTCGAGGAAATGGCGGCCGACGGCCCGGCCGGGCGTGCCACGCTGGACCTGCGCAACCACAGCGCGCCGACGCTGTCGATGGTGGGCCAGTCGGGCACCTGGTGCCGCGACATCTCTCCGCGGCACGCCGAGATACTGCTGGTGCTCGCCACCCGCCCCGAAGGGCGCAGCGCACCCGAGCTGGCCGCCGACCTGTACGGCGACCGCTCCCGGGTGGTCACCGTCCGTGCCGAGATGTCCCGGCTGCGACGGCAACTGGTCGGTCTGATCGCCGGCCAGCCGTATCGCTTCACCGATGGCGTCGTGGTGGACGTGTGCCGGCCGGCGGATCCGGGCGCGCTGCTGCCGGGGTCGTCGGCGCCCGCGGTGTGCGCGATCCGCAATCAGAGCCTGTGACCGGGATCTCTGAGGGAAAGTCTTGCGGTACGCGCGTACCAAGTTAGGGTCACCTTACTTACAGTTGAGTGAGGTGCTCATGCGAAAGATTCGGGTTGCTGTCATCGGGGCCGGTCCGGCCGGTATCTATGCGTCCGACATCCTGACCAGCGAATACAAGGATGCTCGCGTCGACCTGTTCGACCGGTTGCCGGCCCCGTACGGGCTGGTTCGGTACGGGGTCGCGCCCGATCATCCACGGATCAAGGAGATCATCAAGGCGCTGCGCCGGGTGCTCTCGCGGGACGAGATCCGCTTCATCGGCAACGTGCACTACGGCACCGACATCACGCTGACCGATCTGCGCCGCCACTACGACGCCGTCATCTTCTCCACCGGCGCGCGTCGCGACCGCCCACTGGATATCCCGGGTATCGACCTGCCCGGCAGCTACGGCGCCGCGGACTTCGTGTCCTGGTACGACGGACATCCCGACGTGCCGCGCACCTGGCCGTTGGAGGCCCGCGAGGTCGCCGTCCTTGGCGCGGGCAATGTGGCCCTCGACATCGCTCGGATGCTGGCCAAACCCGCCGATGAACAGCTCGGCACCGAGATCCCCGGCAATGTCTATCAGGGGCTCGCCCTGAACAAGGCGACCGACATTCATGTCTTCGCCCGCCGCGGCCCGGCCCAGATCAAGTTCTCGCCCATGGAGTTTCGTGAACTGTCGCACTCGCCGAGTGTGGACGTCATCGTGCACCCGGAGGGATTCGAGATCGACGAGGCCAGCCAGAAGGCCATCAACTCGACCAAGTCGATCAAGCTCGTCGTCGACACCATGATGAAGTACATGGACCGTGAGGCGACCGACGCGCCGCACCGGATCCACATCCACCTCTGCCAGTCGCCCGTCGCGGTGCTCGGCACCGATGCGGTGGAGGGGCTGCGCGCCGAACGCACCGAGCTGATCGGCGACGGAACCGTGCGGGGTACCGGGGAATTCACCGACTGGCCGGTGCAGGCCGTCTACCGCGCGGTCGGCTACCTGTCCTCGCATCTGGCCGATCTGCCGTTCGACCACCACGGTGGTGTGGTCCCCAACGACGCGGGACGGGTGCTCGACGCGGACTGGATGGTGGTGGACGCGACCTACGTCACGGGCTGGATCAAGCGCGGACCGATCGGCCTGATCGGTCACACCAAATCCGATGCGGCCGAGACGATTGCCAGCCTGCTGGCGGACCTGCCGGGCCTGCGCGCGCCCGAGGTCGATGATCCGGACGCCATCCTGGGCCACCTGTCCGGCAACGGGGTCGACTACACCACCTGGGCCGAATGGGAACGACTCGATGCCCACGAGGTCGCCCTCGGTGCCGAGCAGGGCCGTGAACGGGTCAAGCTGGTGCCGCGGGCGGACATGATCACCGCAGGTAGGCGTCCGCCCACGCACCGATGATGCGGCCGGCCCGCTTGGCCTGACCGGGCCCGGTGAGCAGGTGCTCGGAACCCTCCAGCGAGACGAAGCTGCGGGGGTGGCGGGCCATCCGGAAGATATCGCTGGCGTTCTCGATGCCGACGGTGTTGTCGGTCGGCGAGTGCAGGATCAGCAGCGGCAACCGGAGACCCTTGATCTTGTCGTCCAGCTTGGCGCGCCGCACGTCCTCGACGAAGGCGCGCTTGAGCGTCAGGGTCTTGCCGCCCGCCATCCACTGCCCGCTGCCCTCGGCGAACACCTGATCCAGACAGGCGTCGTACTGGTGCTCGACATGGGTGGGGTCGAACGGCGCGCCGACGGTGACCACGGCGCGCACCCCGTCGCAGTCACGCGCGCAGGCCAGCACCGCCGCGCCGCCCCACGAATGGCCCACCAGCAGATCGGCGGGGGTACCGCGCGCGGTCATGAAATGGCATGCCGCGATGACATCGTCGACCTTGCAGGTGAACGATCCGTCACCCCAGTCGCCCTCGGAGCCGCCGAGGCCGAGCGCATCGAAGCGGAGCATGCCGATCCCGTCGGCGGCCAACTGCTTACAGATCCGTGCCGCGGCGGGCGAGTCCTTGCCGAGGGTGAATCCGTGCGAGAAGACCCCCCAACCGCGCACCGGACCCTCGGGGAGGTCGATGAGACCGGCCAGGGCGGGTCCGGTCGCGCTGGGGAAGGTGACGCGTTCAGCCATGCCCAGGGTTTACCACGGCGATGCCCCGCACCTTAGGGTGGCGTTCGTGCCGCTCAATACCGTCGCGCTCGAACTCGTCCCACCGAACGTGGAACGGGGTGCGCAGTACGCCGTCGAAGAGGCGATCAAGGTCCGCACGTTGTCGCAGGAGAGGGGCGTCGGGATCGGGCACGTCATGATCCCCGGGATGATCGACGAGGACGACGACCGCCCGATCGAGATGAAGCCCAAGATGGACGTGCTGGAGTACTGGTCGCTGATCCAGCCCGAACTGCCCGGATCCCGCGGACTGTGCACGCAGGTCACGTCCTTCCTGGACGAGCCGGCGCTGCGCGGCAGGCTCACCGAGCTGAACGGGGCGAACTTCGACGGCATCGCCTTCGTCGGGGTGCCGCGCACGCTCAGCGACGGCGAGGGCGGCGGTGTCGCCCCCACCGATGCGCTGTCCACGTTCGAGAGCCTGGTGCCCAACCGCGGGGTCATCCTGATCCCGACCCGCGACGGTGAGCAGGGCCGCTTCAACTTCAAGTGCAACCAGGGCGCCACCTACGGGATGACCCAGCTGCTGTACTCGGACGCCATCGTCGGTTTCCTCACCGAGTTCGCCCGCACCACCGAACACCGTCCGGAGATCCTGCTGTCCTTCGGTTTCGTGCCGAAGCTGGAAACCAAGATCGGCCTGATCAACTGGCTCATCCAGGATGCCGGTAACGCGGCCGTGGCCGCCGAACAGGAGTTCGTCAGCAGGCTGGCGCCGCTGGACCCCGACGCCAAGCGCCGGGAGATGCTGGACCTGTACAAGCGGGTGGTCGACGGTGTCGGCGGGCTCGGCTTCCCGCTGAGCGTGCACTTCGAGGCGGCCTACGGTCCGTCGGCGCCGGCCTTCGACACCTTCGCCGCGATGCTCGACTACTGGGCGCCGGAAAGCTCCAGCTCGAACGCCGGATAGTCGGCCAGCATCCTGCGCAGCGCGGCCTCGAACTGCCACATCGAGGTCAGGTCATGGTCGAGGCGACAGTCCACCGCCGCGACCGCCCCGCTCGCCGGCGGCGCGTCGTGCACCCGGTCGGCGATCCGGTCGAACAGCGTGTGCGGCACGGCCAGGTAATGCCACGGGTCGTGGTGCGGGGCAGTCAGCATCGCCGCATACAGCAGACCGTGCTCGGTGGCCACGATGTGGGTGGCGGTGACTTTCACCGGGGCATGCGCCTCGGTGTGGCCCCATTCGGCGGCGGCCACCCGGCCGGCCAGCACGTGCAGCCGGACGTCGTCGGTGATGAGCTCCGGGAACTGCGAGCGGGTGATCTGCGGACTGGAGCGGCTCCCGACATCGAGGCAGTCGCGAAGCATGGTGCCGAAGTAGTCGTTCATGGACACCTCCCAGACCTCGAGCGTGCACCCGGGCGGGGGTGATGGTCAACCGCCTATCCTGGCGCGAGTGTCCGATCCCTCTGTGCGTGCGCTGCGCACCAAGCTCGACGATCTGACATTCCGGGACGCCTCGCGCCTCGGGCGGCGGCTCAAGGGGTTGCACGGTGACGCCCCGGAAGCGCTGATCAAGCAGTTCGCCGCCGCCGAAGCGCTGGTGCTCACCCGACAGGCAGCCGTCCCGCAGATCACCTACCCGGACCTGCCGGTGACCGACAGCCGCGCCGAGCTGGCCGAAGCCATCAGTGACAACCAGGTGGTGATCGTCGCCGGGGCGACCGGTTCGGGCAAGACCACCCAGCTGCCCAAGATCTGTCTGGAGCTGGGCCGGGGTATCCGCGGCACCATCGGTCACACCCAGCCGCGCCGGCTGGCCGCCCGCACGGTGGCCCAGCGCATCGCCGACGAGCTCGGGACCCCGCTCGGTTCCACGGTCGGCTACACCGTCCGGTTCACCGATCAGGCCAGCGACTCGACGTTGATCAAACTGATGACCGACGGCATTCTGCTGGCCGAGATCCAGCGTGACCGCCGGCTGCTGCGCTATGACACCCTGATCCTCGACGAGGCGCACGAGCGCAGCCTCAACATCGACTTCCTGCTCGGCTACCTGCGTGAGCTGTTACCGCGCCGCCCCGACCTCAAGGTGATCGTCACCTCGGCGACCATCGAGCCGCAGCGCTTCGCCGAGCACTTCAACGGGGCGCCCATCGTGGAGGTGTCGGGGCGGACCTACCCGGTGGAGATCCGGTACCGGCCACTTGAGGTGCCGGTGGCCACCGAGGCGGGTGACGATCCCGACGACCCGGACCACGAGATCGTGCGTACCGAGGCACGCGATCCGACCGAGGCCATCGTCGACGCCATCGGCGAATTGGAGGCCGAGCCGCCCGGCGACGTGCTGGTGTTCCTGTCCGGGGAACGCGAGATCCGCGACACCGCGGACGCCCTGCGTGGTCTGGTGGATCAGGGCACCGAGGTGCTGCCGCTGTATGCCCGGTTATCCACCGCAGAGCAGCAGAAGGTGTTCACTCCCAGCACCGCCCGCCGGCGAATCGTGCTGGCCACCAACGTCGCCGAGACCTCGCTGACGGTGCCGGGCATCCGCTACGTCGTCGACCCGGGTACCGCGCGCATCTCCCGCTACAGCCGGCGCACCAAGGTGCAGCGACTGCCCATCGAACCGATCTCGCAGGCCTCGGCCGCACAGCGCGCCGGCCGGTCGGGCCGCACCGCACCCGGTGTCTGCATCCGGCTGTACGCGGAGTCCGATTTCGAATCCCGGCCTCGCTACACCGATCCGGAGATCCTGCGCACCAACCTGGCCGCGGTGATCCTGCAGATGGCCGCCCTGAAACTCGGTGACATCGCGGACTTTCCGTTCCTGGACCCACCGGACGCGCGCAGCATCCGCGACGGTGTGCAGTTGCTGCAGGAACTCGGCGCGTTCGACGGCACCGGCGCACTGACCGAGGTGGGAAGCCGGCTGGCCCGGCTGCCGCTGGATCCACGCATCGGGCGGATGATCCTGGCCGCCGACACCGAGAACTGTGTGCGGGAAGTGCTGGTGCTCGCCGCGGCGCTGTCCATCCCGGACCCGCGGGAGCGCCCGGTGGACCGGGAGGAGGCCGCGCGCCAGAAGCACGCCCGGTTCGCCGACGAGCACTCCGACTTCGTGTCCTACCTGAACCTGTGGCGCTATCTGCGGGAGCAACGAAAGGAGCGTTCCGGCAGCGCCTTTCGCCGCATGTGCCGGGACGAGTTCCTGCACTACCTGCGGATCCGGGAGTGGCAGGATCTTGCCGGCCAGCTGCGTAGCATCGCGGGCGATCTGGGCATCCGGGAATCCGACGAAGACGCCGATCCGGCCCGGATCCACGCCGCGCTGACCGCCGGCCTGCTGTCCCACATCGGCCTACGGGAGGGCGAGACCCGCGACTACATCGGCGCGCGCAACACCAAGTTCGTGCTGGCGCCGGGGTCGGTGCTCTCCAAGAAGCCACCGCGCTGGATCGTCGTCGCCGATCTGGTGGAGACCAGCCGGCTGTTCGGTCGCACCGCCGCACGGGTGGATCCAGATTCCATCGAGCGGGTAGCCGGGGATCTGGTGCAGCGCAGCTACAGCGAGCCGCACTGGAACGCGCAGCGCGGCGCGGTGATGGCCTTCGAGCGGGTGACGCTCTACGGGCTGCCATTGGTGCCACGCCGAACCGTCGGCTACGCGCAGGTCGACCCGGCGGTCTCGCGCGACCTGTTCATCCAGCATGCGCTGGTCGAGGGTGACTGGCAGACCCGGCACCACTTCTTCCGGGACAACGCCGCACTGCGCGCGGAGCTGGAGGAGATGGAGGAGCGGGCCCGCCGCCGTGACCTGGTGATCGATGACCAGGAGCTGTTCGCCCTCTACGATGCCAGGATTCCGCCGGAGGCGGTGTCGGCCAGGCACTTCGACGCATGGTGGAAGAAGCAGCGGCACAAGACACCCGAGCTGCTCACCTTCACCCGCGCCGAACTGCTGCGCTCCGATGACGCCGACGAGCACCCCGATACCTGGCGTACCGAGGATCTGGCGCTGCCGCTCACCTACCGGTTCGAACCGGGCGCCGCCGATGACGGGGTCACGGTGCATGTTCCGGTCGAGGTGCTCACCCGCATCGGAGGCGATGGGTTCCCCTGGCAGGTACCCGCATTGCGGGAGGAATTGGTGACCGCGCTGATCAAATCGCTGCCCAAGGATCTGCGCCGTAACTTCGTACCCGCCCCGGACACCGCACGGGCCATCCTCGATGACCTGAACCCCGGAACCGGGTCCCTGCTGACCGAGATGGCCCGTGAGTTGCGCAGGCGCAGCGGTGTGGTGGTGCCGATCGAGGCGTTCGACCTGAGCAAGATCCCCGACCATCTGAGGGTCACCTTCGCGGTGGAGACCGCCGACGGTGCCGAGGTGGCGCGGGGCAAGGACCTTGCCGGGCTGCAGGATCGGCTGGCGGCCCCGGTGCAACGCGCGGTGGCCCAGGCCGTAGCCGGCGAGTGGCAGCGCACCGGTCTGACATCGTGGCCGGCCGATCTGGCCGAATTGCCGCGCACGGTGGAACAACTCAGCGGCGGACATACCGTTCGCGGGTTTCCGGCCTTCGTGGATACCGGCGCCGGGGTGGATGTGCGGGTCTTCGCGACCAAGGCCGAACAGATCGCCACCATGCGGCCGGGTCTGCGCCGGCTGCTGCGGCTGACGGCGCCGTCGCCGGTCAAGGCGGTGGAACGCGGACTCGACACCCGGGCCAGACTCGCGCTGAACGCCAACCCGGACGGCTCGCTGACCGCTCTGCTGGAGGATTGCGCCGACGCCGCCGTCGATGCAT
This sequence comes from Mycobacterium sp. ITM-2016-00316, assembly GCF_002968335.2. Lineage (NCBI taxonomy): Bacteria > Bacillati > Actinomycetota > Actinomycetes > Mycobacteriales > Mycobacteriaceae > Mycobacterium > Mycobacterium sp. ITM-2016-00316. The sequence goes on along the minus strand of NZ_CP134398.1, from coordinate 5,733,188 downwards.
TGGCCCGGGAAATGGTCTGGACCAAAGCCGATTTCGACGCCCTGACAGCGCAGGTGGGCAAGCGGCTGGCAGCGACGACCTCCGATGTCGCCGCGCGGGTCGGCAAGGTGCTGGCCGCTGCCCACGAGGCGCAGGTGGCCATTCCTGACCGGCCGCCGACGGCACAGGCCGACGCCGTCGCCGATATCCGGGCGCAGCTGGATCGGCTGCTGCCCAAGGGTTTCGTCACGATCACCGGTGTCACCCGGTTGGCCGATCTGACCCGTTACCTGTTGGCGATCGGCCGGCGGCTGGAACGGCTGCCGCACGCGCTCGGCGCCGACCGGGAGCGGATGGACCGGGTGCACGCCGTGGAGGACGCCTACGACGACCTGGTGCGGACACTGTCCCCGGCCCGCGCCGCCGGCGTGGATGTCACCGATATCGGTTGGCAGATCGAGGAATTACGGGTCAGTCTGTGGGCCCAGCAGCTGGGCACCCCGCGCCCGGTCAGCGAGCAACGGATCTACAAGGCGATAGCGGCGATCAGCTAGCGGATGTCGTGCTCGATCTGACCGATTCCGTCGAGTGTCAGCGTCAGCGTGTCACCGGGGCGCAGCCAGTGCCCGGTCTCCATGCCGGAGCCGCCTGTCAACGTCCCGGTGGCGAACAGCTCTCCGGCGCAGAGCTGTTCGCTACGGGAAGCGTGCGCCAGCACATCGCCGATGCTGTGCTGCATATCGGCGCTGGACACGGAGCTGACCGGGCTGCCGTTGATGGCGACCGAGCCGGTGAGGCTGCCGATCCGCGGCAACACCTCATCGGCGGTCACGGCGATCTCCGACATCGAGCTCAGGAAGTGTTTGGATTTCTGCGGGCCGAATCCGCTGTCCATCTCCGGTCGTTGCACATCGCGGGCGCTGAAATCGTTGACCACCACAAACGCTCCGATCGCGTCGAGCGCTTCGGCGGGCGTCGCGTCGAACAGGGGCGCCGCGAGCACGAATCCGAGTTCCAGTTCGAAGTCCAGTGCGTGTGAGTATTCCGGCGCCGCGACCGGTGTTCCGGTCGGTACGAACGTCTGGGCGTTGCCCATGTAGTAGATGGGTTGACGGTAGAACAGTGGCTTCGGCTTGAACTGCGGGACGGGTCTGCCCAGGACCCGCTCGTAGGTGGCGGTCACCCGGTGCAACACGGGGTGGAAGCGCTCGATCAGCCCGCGAGCGGCGTCGATGTTGTGCTGCTCGAAGAGCATGAAATCGCGGAACGACAGTGGCTGGAAGGGCAACAGGCGGTCGCTGCGCTGCAGATGTCGGTCGGCGGTCGCGGCTTCCCAGTGCGCGTCGAAGATCTGCCCGCCGAGCATCAAGGCGTCAGCGGTGGGTTCCCAATTACCGTCGGCAGCAAGCATTTCCAGTTGCAGACCAGCTTCGGTGCGGACGCGGCGCAGCTTCATGGGGCCAATACTACGGACGGCGGCGTACCAGTTGGGCCTGTTGGATGGCGGCGATCGGCCCGGTCTCGTCGAACAGCGTGCCCACCGAGGTGCCGACACCGTCGGGGCCATAGCTGGTCTGGGCGCGGATGCCGAACCAGTCACCCACCGGCAGTCGGTGCAGATGCACGGTGAGGTCGGTGTTGAGGAACGTCCACTGGCGGACGTCCATCCGCGAACCCATGCCATTGGCGATGTCGGCGATGCAGAACAGCCGCTCCAGAGGCGTGGCCGCCTCTCCCTTGACCAGGTCGACCTTCGAACGCACCCAGCATTCGGCGGGCACGCTGTGGAGCACGTCGTTGAGCCAATGCCAGTCCAGCGTGTCGATGAAGGTCGGGCCCAGGTCCGGGTTGCCACTTCGTGGCGTCGCCTCGGCGCGGGGCCGCAGCGGCGGATCCGGCGTGAACACCAGTTCGGTGGTGTCGTGTTCCTGGAACCGCCAGGCGCGGGCCTCGGCCACCGGGCGCGGCGAGCCGTCGGGCCCCGTCGCGAGCATCTCCGCGCTGAGCAGTTCGATCTTGGTGCCCGCCCGGCGGCGTTCGGCGCGCATCCACAGCGGACCGGTCACCGGGACCGGCCCGAGCAGGTCGACCACCACCCGGCTGAGCCGGGTGTCCGGGCGCGGATTGCAACGCGCCAGGGCGCGGGCCAGTAGCGCCGAGACCGGCGCGGCGCCCTGCATATCGGGCGACCAGGTGCTGACGACATGGGCGGAGGCCTCGAACCGCTCGCCGAGCGGGTCGTCGGCGTCGAGCAATTCGTAATAGGCGCCCTTCATCGCCTGAGGTTAGCTCAGCTATCGAAAGCGCAACCGAACGAGTTACCGCCGGTTACCGTGTCGGGGTGCAGCGTGTTGTCATCGCCGGGCTCGGCGACACCGGAGTCCTGACCGCGCTCAAGCTGGCCAAGCGCTTCGAGGTCACTGGTATCTCCGCCAAACCCGGCCTGCTCAGCGGGCAGGAACTCGGGGTGCGGGTGGCCCGCCCGCACGAATGGGCGCGCGACTACTGGACCGGATTCGACCGGTTCCGCGGACTGGACCGGGTGCGCACCGTGCACGGCACCCTGACCGGGCTCGATCTGGCCGCCCGGACCGTCGGCGTCGACCGTGCCGGCACCCCCGAGCAGGTGCCCTACGACATCCTGGTCATCTCCACCGGTGTCACGAACGGATTCTGGCGCCGGCCGCACCTGCAGTCCGCCGACGAGATCGACGCGGACCTGCAGGAGGTGCACCGGCGGCTGGCCGGAGCGAACTCCATCGCGGTGATCGGGGGCGGCGCCGCGGCGGTGAGCGCCGCGGCCAACCTGGCGGTCGCGCTGCCCGGCGCCGCGATCGGTCTGTATTACCCCGGCGAACATGCGCTGCCACAGCATCATCGCCGCGTGTGGCAGCGGATCGAATCACGGCTCACCGCCTCCGGAGTGGCGCTCAATCCGGGGCACCGTGCCGTCATCCCCGAGCATCATGACGAGATCACCGGCGAACCGGTGCACTGGAGCACCGGGCAGCCCGCGGTCACCGCCGATGCGGTGCTGTGGGCGATCGGTCGGGTCAGCCCGAACACCGGCTGGCTGCCCGCCGACCTGCTCGACGACGGCGGATTCGTCCGCGTCACACCGCAATTGCAGGTACCCGGCCACCCGGAGGTCTTCGCGATAGGCGATGTCGCGGCCACCGATCCGCTGCGCGCGTCGGCACGCAGCCGCGCCGACGGTCTGCTCGCCCGCAATATCGCCGCCCACGCCGCGGGGAAGCCGCTGCGTGCCTACACGCCGCCGAAGGCCCGCTGGGGATCGGTGCTCGGCGCCCAGGCCGACGGCCTGGAGGTCTTCGCCCCGTCCGGTCAGGCGATCCGGTTCCCGGCCTGGTCGGTGCGCAACGTGCTGCAGCCGTGGATCGTCAAGCGGGGGATATACCGAGGCGTGCGGTCAGACTGATCAACTGATCCAGCAGCGTGTCGAGTTCACCGGCGCGGCGCTCCTGCGGGGTGAATCCGTCCGCGCCGAACTCCTGGAACAGGGACAGCGCGACCTGGGCCCGGACATCCAACATCTGAAAGTTCGCCACGATCTGGCGCCACTGCTCCACGGCGCGCACACCGCCGTCCGCCCCGTAGGACACGAACCCGACCGCCTTGCCGGTCCATTCGGGTCCCAGGCTGTCGACCGCATTCTTCAGCGCACCGGGCACGCCGTGGTTGTACTCGGGGGTGACGAAGACGAATCCCTCGCAGGCATCGATCGCCTGGCTCCACCGTCGTACGTTCTCCGAGTCGTACTCACGGTTCGCCGCGGCGGGCGGCACCGGCGCGGTCAGCAGCGGGACATCGAACTCCTTGAGGTCGATGACCTCGAATTCGGTGGCGTCCCGGCGTGCCGCCCGTTCGGCGACCCACTGCGCGACGGAGGCGCCGGCGCGGCCCTCCCGTATCGATCCGATGATGATGCCGATGGTCATGTTCACTTGCTCCCTTCGGTAGGTGCATCGCCTGCCAACGGCTCAAGTCTTCCCGAATCACAACGGTATATACCGTCGCAATTACGGTACGGTCGGCGGTATGAGCAAGGTCATGGAGGGCGTTCGCGTCCTGGAGGTCGCACAGTTCACCTTCGTCCCCGCCGCCGGCGCAATCCTCGCCGACTGGGGCGCCGATGTCATCAAGGTCGAGCACCCGGTGCGTGGTGACACCCAGCGCGGGTTCATCAACATGGGCGGTTTCGCGCTCGACCCCAACAGGCATCCCTTGATCGAGCATCCCAACCGTGGCAAGCGCAGCGTCGGCATCGACGTCTCCACCCCGGGCGGCCAGGAGGTGCTCTACGAGATCGCCAAGACCGCCGACGTCTTCCTCACCAACTACCTGCCCGCCCAGCGGCAGAAGAACAAGTTCGATATCGAGCACATCCGGGCGGTCAACCCGAACATCATCTACGCCCGCGGCAGCGCCTACGGCGACAAGGGCGCCGAACGCGACACCGGCGGCTTCGATGGCACCGCGTTCTGGACCCGCAGCGGTGTCGGGCACGCACTGACCCCCGAAGAGCTCGGCGGTGCACTGTCGCAGGGCATCCCGGCCTTCGGTGACTCGATCGGCGGGATGAACATCGCCGGCGGTATCTCCGCGGCACTGTTCCACCGCGAGCGCACCGGCGAGACCTCCGAGATCGACGTGTCCCTGCTGAGCACGGCGTGGTGGGCGGCAGGCGCGAGCGTCACCCAGGGCATGGAGACCGGGGAGACCATGCGCTCGGTGATGCCGAATTCGGTTGGCCCCACGGTGAACCCTTTCCTGGGCAACTACCTGACCTCCGACGGTGGCACCATCAACCTGTGCATCGTCAGCCCGACCGGCTATATCCGTGACGCCTTCGAGCATCTCGGGCTGCCCGAGTTGGCCGATGATCCGCGTTTCTCCGATGTGCTGCCGCTGATCGAAAATGCCGCGGCCGCCGTCGAACTGATCACCGCAGCGATCCGCAGCCGACCGTTCGACTACTGGCGCACGCACCTCAAGACGATGAGAGGCCAGTGGGCACCGTTCCAGAGCCTGGTGGACCTGGGCAGCGACGAGCAGGCGCTGGCCAATGACATGGTCACCGAGGTCGAAGGCGCCGACGGCACACCGTTCAAGGTGGTGCGCGGCCCGGTGCAGTTCAACCACGAACCGCTACAGACCACCCGCGCGCCGCAGGCCTCCGAACACACCGAGCTGGTGCTGATGGAGATCGGCCTGGATTGGGATCGCATCGAGGAGCTCAAGGATGCCGGCGCGATAGCCTGACCATGTGCACTCCCTCCTGCTCCGGAGCGCGCCGCTGCTGTTGACGCCGGTGCTCCTAGCGGTGAGTACGTTTCCCGGCGAATTCCGGGTATCGGCCGGCTACTGGGTACTGGCCTGCACGGCGGCCGTGGTCTTCCTGGCCGGCGGCCGGTGGCCGTTTCCGGTGTCGCTCGCGCTGTCTGCACTCGCGGTGCCGATGTTCGCCGCCCAGGCATGGGGGCTGTCCGGTCTGGTGCCCTATATCGGTGCGCTCGCGCTGGCCGAACTTGCGGCACGCACCGACCGGGACCCGGTCATCGGCATCGCCGCCACCGGCTGGCTGCTCGCCCTGGTAGCCGGGGTGCAACTCGACGATCACGCCGCGCGGTGGAGCGCCGCCGATATCACCACCGTGGTGGCGGCGTTCGGGCTGCCGCTGCTGCTCGGCTTGTACCTGCGCGGTCAGCGACGGTTCCGGGCACTCGCGGAATCGGAGGTTCGCGCCGCCGAGCGGGGCGCCATGGCGCGTGAGCTGCACGATCTCGTTGCCCACCACATGGCCTCCATCGCGCTGCGCACCGGTGTCGCCGAACATGTGATCGGCAAGGAGGATCCGCGGGTCGCCGAGGTGCTCGACGACGTGCACCGCACCGCGGCCGACGCACTGGCCGATATCCGGCGCTGGCAGGCTGCCCTGCGTGACCCGGCCCTGCACGAGGTGGCCATGGTGGAACCCGAGGCGCTGTGGGGCGAGATCGATGCCGCCGTGCACCGCACCCGCGCAGCGGGTTTCACCGTCGAAGCGGATATCGACGCGACGATCACCGGGCTGGACGCGATGGCGCGGTTGACCGTGCTGCGGGTGACGCAGGAGGCGCTCACCAACGTGATGAAACATGCCGATCCGGAAGGTCCTGTGCAGCTGTCCATCGCGCGACGCGATGGCGGTGTGGAGATCGGCGTCGACAGTGTCGGGGTCGACGAGCAGCAGGGTGGCCTGGGCATCATCGGCATGTCGGAGCGGATGGAGCTCTGCGGCGGCACGTTCGCCGCCGGCCGCAGCGAGCAGGGATGGAAAGTACGGGCATGGCTACCCGCGTCCTGATCGCCGATGACCAACGCCTGGTCCGGGCCGGACTGCGCATGCTGTGCGAATCGACGGACGGTGTGCACGTGGTCGGTGAGGCCGCCGACGGTGCGCAGGCGGTGCGGTTGGCCGCCGAGCTGACGCCGGATGTGATCCTGATGGATCTCCGGATGCCAGGGGTCGACGGTATCACCGCCATCGGACAGGTGCTCTCCGGACGTCCTGAGGCAAAGATACTGGTGCTCACCACCTTTGACGACGACGACCATCTGTATCCCGCGCTGGCCGCCGGGGCTGCGGGCTTCCTGGTCAAGGACACCAACCCCGCCGAACTGATTGCCGCGGTGCATCGGGTGGCCGCCGGTGACTTCGTGCTGTCACCGCATCTTTTGCAGCGGTTGGTATCCCGTGCGGTCGACGCGCGCGTGCCCGATGGCCCCACCGCGGTACCGCTGACCGCACGTGAAGAAGATGTGCTGCCCCTGGTCATCGAGGGACTGTCCAATCAGGAGATCGCCGATCGGCTGCATCTCGGAGTCACGACCGTCAAGACGCACGTGGCGAACCTGATGGACAAGCTCGGTGCGCAAAACAGGGTGCAACTCGCGGTGTTCGGATATCAACGCATGGCGTGAGGCATGTCCATGGCCATCGGCTCGGCCTGCTGCCCGGGATCGAGCACCAGGAACTGACCCATCATGCCCTGGTCCTCATGCAGGGCCAGATGGCAGTGATACATGTATGGGAAGGTGGGATCGGTGTAGTCGGAGAAGCGGACCGCAAGCCGTATCCGTTGCCCCGGTGGGGTATACACCGTGTCCTTGTAACCTGCCAGCTGCGGCGGTGGTGGCATGCCGTCGATGTCGATGACCCGGAACTGGGTGTCGTGCACGTGGAAATTGTGCGGCCAGTTGTCCACGTTGCGCACCGTCCAGATCTCGTCGGTGTCCACGGTCGCCTGGAAGTCGATGCGGTTCATGTCCATCCGGTTCCGGTTGATCATGAACCACTGCAGTTCGAACTCGCGGTGCACCGAGCGCGCCGGATCCGGCAGCGCCGGCAATGCGGCGAGCGCTGCGGGGAGCGCGGCGCTCGGGCGCAGGGTGGGCTCCGGTTGCAGCCGCAGTATGGTGAACGAGTCACCGACGCCGAAGCGTGCGGCCTCCTCGGCGTCCAGTCCGGCCCGGCCATCGATCGGGAATGATTGCAGCACAGCGGAGTTGCCAGTCGAGCAGTCGACGATGATCTCGGCCCGCTCGCCCGGACTCAGCTGCACCCGGGTCACCGGAACGGGGGCGGTGAGCAGTCCGCCGTCGCCGGCGACGATGTGAAAGGCCCGGCCGTCGGAGAAACCCAGGTTGTACAACCGGCCACCGGAACCATTGAGAATGCGCAGCCGGACCTGCTCGGTGCGCACCGTGAGATGTGCTCCGGCAATACCGTTGGTGACGATGGTGTCGCCGAGCAGGCCGATGTCCGTCGGATCGGATTCATCGAGGGCACCGGCGGGCGTGAACCGGCGGTCCTGGATGATCAGCGGGATGTCGTCGACGCCGTAGTCGCGCGGAAGACCCACAGTGCCGTCGGCGTCATCGTCGATGAGGAACATGCCGGCCAGTCCCCGGTAGATGTGCTTCTCGGTGACGCCGTGCGGATGCGGGTGATACCAGAGCGTGGCCGCGGGCTGGCGCACCTGCCAGCGGGGCTCCCATCGCCCGCCGGCCGGCACCGTCTGGTGCGGACCGCCATCGCACTGGGCCGGTACGTGCATACCGTGCCAGTGCACGGTGGTCGGCTCGGTCAGCGCATTCTCGACCTGGACCGCCACCGATTCACCGCGTCGGGCGCGCAGCGTCGGCCCCAGAATCGAGCCGTTGAATCCCCAGGTGGCGGTGCGCACCCCGGGCAGCATGTCGGTCTCGCCGGCCATCGCCCGCAGCCTGAAGACGCGAGTGCCATCGGGGCCGACGGTCGAGTCGGCGAGTGGCGGGATCGGCAGCGGACGGGTCAGTGCCTGCGCACGGCGCTCGGGCTGGGGGCCCGAGCAGGCCAGAGTCAAGGCCAGCGGGGTTGCGGTGAGGCCGACGAGGAGCTGTCGGCGGGACAAGAGGGGCACACATCGAGTCTTCGGCGCGCGGCGACGGCAGGAATCGGCCCGCAGGCCCGAGAATCCCGCCCCGCCGGCCCTTGTGCGACCCGCGTGGTGTCTGCTACACGCCGGTCGCCACCCGTGGCGCCCGGTCCGCCGGCGCGGTGTCCAGGACCAGCTCGGCCACTCGGTTGCGGTGCGCTTCGGCACTGCCCAGCAGCGCCGCATCGGTGGTGGCCCGCTTGAAGTACAGGTGCGCCTGGTGCTCCCAGGTGAAGCCGATCCCGCCGTGCACCTGGATGGTGTCGGTGGCGATGCGGGAGAACGCCGCCGACGCCAAGGCCTGCGCGATGGCGGCCGACAGGGCCGGGTCGTCGGAGCCGTCGCTGAGCGCCCACACCGCGTGATAGGTGGCCGAGCGGGCATGTTCCAGATCCACCATGCCCTCGGCCAGCCGGTGCTTGACGGCCTGGAAGGACCCGATCGGACGGCCGAACTGCAGCCGGGACTTCGCGTACTCGACCGAGAGGTTCAGCAGATGCGCTGCGGCACCGATCTGTTCGGCCGCCAGCAGCGCCGAACCGACCTGCAGCGCGTGGGTGATCACCCGGTCGGCCTCATCCGGTCCGGCCAGCAGCCGGGCCGGCGCATCGGACAGCTCGATGGTCGCCTGCGGCCGGGTCAGGTCGAGGGTGACCAGCTGGGTGCGCTGCACACCGGGGCCGTTCGCGTCGACGGCATAGAGCGCCACGCCCCCGGGACCCGTTGCGGCAACCAGGAGTTCGTCGGCGGCATCGGCGTCGACGACGCGTTCAACCCGTCCGGTCAGCCGCTCGGTTCCGGTGACAGTGATGGCGGCGGGGTCGAAGGCGCCGGCCCGGTCCGGGACCGCGAAGGCCGCGGTGCGGGTGCCCTCGACCAGGGCGCCGAGCAGCTCGTCACGGTCCGGACCGGCGGATGTGGCGACCAGCGCCGGGATGGCCAGGAACACGGTGCCGAAGAGCGGCCCGGTTGCCAGCGCCGCGCCGAGTTCCTCCACCGCGATGGCCTGATCGACCAGCGTGCCGCCGACGCCACCGTCGGCCTCGGGCACGGACAGCCCGAGCACGCCGAGCTCGGATCCCAACCGCTGCCAGACTTTCCGGTCGAAGCGCGGCTCGGATTCCATCTGGATGCGGGCCTCTGCCTCGCCGAAGTTGTCGGTGCTGAACTTGCGCACCGCATCCCGGAGTTGGGCCTGCTCGCCGGTGAACACGAACTCGCCCTCAGCCACGTTGTCGGGCTGATCCGTAAACTTCTCAGCCACGCGGCACCTCTTTCCAGGGCATACCGGCGTCGGCCCGCAGATCGCCGGGCAGCCCCAGGATCCGTTCGGCCAGGATGTTGCGCATCACTTCCGATGTCCCGCCTTCGATGGTGTTGGCCTTGCTGCGCAGGAAGCGCTGCTGAATGGGACCCCGCCAATCTGATTCGTCGTCACTGTCATGGAGTCCGTACCCGTGGTACAGAATGCCCTCGGCGCCAAGCAGATCCATGCACCAGGTGTAGATGTGCTGGTTGAGTTCGGCGCCGACCAGCTTGCCGATGGAGCCCTCCGGCCCCGGGCCGCCGACGGTGGCGGTGGCCCGGGAACGCTGCGCGGTCAGCCGCTGGGCCTCCGAACGCAGCCACAGCTGGGTGAGCCGGTCGCGCAGCACCGGGGTCTGCAGATCCGGCCGTGCGGCCCACAGCCCGACGGCCTCGGCGATGGTGCCCGCGCCGCGCTTGGCGCCGCTACCGCCGAGCGCACTGCGCTCGTTCATCAGCGTCGTCATCGCCACACCCCAGCCGTTGCCGACATCGCCGAGCCGGTGCGCATCGGGGATGCGGGCGTCGGTGATGTAGACCTCGTTGAATTCGGCCTGCCCGGTGAGCTGGCGCAGCGGCCGTGTCTCGACACCGGGGGCGTGCATGTCCAGCACGAAATAGGTCAGTCCCTTGTGCTTGGCCACATCGGGATTCGTGCGCGCCAGCAGCAGCCCCCACCGCGCCCGATGCGCCAGGCTGGTCCACACCTTCTGCCCGTTGATGACCCAGTCGTCACCGTCGCGGACGGCGGAGGTCGCCAACCCGGCCAGATCGGAGCCGGCGCCGGGCTCGGAGAACAGCTGACACCAGATGTCCTCGGTGCTGGCCAGCGGCCGCAGCCAGAACCTCTTGAGGTCCTCGGACTGTGCGTGCTCGCGCACCGTCGGCGCGGCCATCCCGTATCCCATCGGGTTGAGCCCCAGCGGCATCGGACCGCCGGCGCCCTGCAGGATGCCGTCCGCGACGGCCTGCAGCCCGCGGGAGACTCCCAATCCGCCGAGTCCCTCCGGGAAGTGCACCCAGGACAGCCCGGCGTCATAGCTCGCCGTCAGGAACTCCGGGATCGGGACCTTCTTCGGGTCGTGGTCTGCCACGACCTGCCGGGCCAGGTCAGCGACCCGGTCCGCATCGGCTTTCGCGCTCATCCAGCCACCCTAGGCAAGAGTGATCGACGTCACGTAGGCGGGTCTACCAACCGGTGGGGCAGGATGTGGTTCATGCACGTCACAGCGAACGCCACCGTCAACGTCCCGATCGACACGGTGTGGGCCACCCTGACCGACCACGTCGGCATGGCCGGCTGGGGGCCGGGTGTCAAGGTCACCCTCGGCAAGCCCGGCACACCCGATCCGAACGGGTTGGGTGCGGTCCGCCGGATCAGCACCCCGGGCCCGGGTCCGGACATCGTCGAAGAGGTGGTGACCTTCGACGCGCCACACGTGTTCGGCTACAAGGCGCTCTCGGGCACCCCGTTCCCCGGCTACACCGGCGAAGTGCGGCTGACCGAGTCCGGCACGAGCACCCACATCGAATACACCATCGGCTCGACCGCCACGTTCCCGCTGGTGAAGGTCCCGCTCGCCGGAATCGGGCAGGTCCTGCTGCGGCTGCTGGTGCGGGCCTCCTCGCGGGCGGCGGGCTAGCACCCGACCACCAATTCATGTGTTTTCGGGCGTTCTGAAGCGGGCATTTCCTTATAAGGAAGCGGAAAACCGACTTTCAGGAGACGAACGCCATGAACGCCAGGAAATTCGCGGCGTTGGCGGCCTGCGCCGCCGTCGTCGCAGCGGGGGCAACCAACGGCCCACTCGCATCCGCCGATCCCACCGTTGCCGGATTCGGAACTCAGTTGCGCGCCGCCGATATCGACGGCGCGGGGCTCGGTGGCTACACCGTTCACGATCTGCAGCCCAGCGGCATCGACGTGTTGAGTGTGCCGGTCATCGGCGATGTGCCGCTCGCGGGCGTGCTGTGGGAGGCGCGCACCGATGTCGACGCCGTCGCGGGCTCGGTGGTACCCGCAATGCAGTACTTCAGCGCGCGCACCTCCGACGGCCAGAGCTACCGCGTTCTCGTGCAGGCGTTGGCGCCAGATCTCAGCGTCTCGCCACTGGGGGAGGGCGGGGCATCCGACGGGAAGATCTATTTCGACGTCACCGGGCCCGCTCCGACCGAGGTGAGCTACGACGACGGCCGCAGCCGGCTTGTCTGGTCCGGCTGAGACCCGATGGACCGGTCCGCTCCCGTGTTTTCGGATGCCTCTGGACGGGCAACCCCGAGCGGAGATGATCCGACGGGAGGAAATGATGGCCGTGTCCGCCGCGCATGAGCGCATCCGTGCGTGTCTGGTCGACGTCGAGTTCCCGGCGAGCAAGGACTCGCTGGTCGACGCCGCCATCCGCCACGACAGCCCCGATATCGCGCGGGCGTTGTTGGCCATCGCCTCCGACACCTATGCCAACCGCGCGGAGGTCATGGCCTCGGTGACGCTGGCGGACCTCTAGCCCAGTGCCGCGACCTGGGCGACCGTCAGGGCCGAGGTGAGCCGCAGCAGATCCCGCGGCCGCGACAACTGCAGCCCGGTCAGTACCTGCTGCACGATATCGAGAACGTCGGCGACACCGAATTGGTCTTCATCACGGTGGCACACCTCGACTCGGCGAACGCAGCGTTGGAGATCTGACAACAGCGGCGGGCCGGATGGCCCGCCGCTGCATCAGATCAGTTGGTGTCAGTTGGTGAACTTGTCCTTGATGTTCTCGCCGACCTTCTTGACACCCGAGACACCCTGATCCTTCTTGCCTTCGGCCTTGAGTTCGTCGTTGTTGGTGACGTCTCCGACGACCTCCTTGGCCTTACCGATGGCGTCCTCGGCTGCGTTCTTGGCCTTGTCCACAATTCCCATTGTCATTTCCTTTCTGGGGGTGACGTCTATTGGTCGTGACCGGACATCGGAACCGCACGCCGTAGCCGGCGTGAGGCTGCTCACAGGACATCGCTCAGGTGATGCGTGGGATCTCCGCGTTGATCGCGTTCAGCAGCGCCGGATAGCGCTTGGCCTCCGGATGTCCGCTCGGTTTACCGCTGCTGACCACCGCCACCGAGAGAGCACGCTGCGGGTCTGCCCACATCGCGATATCGGTCAGCCCGGTGTGCCCAAAGGCTCCGTCGGCGTCGCGGCCGAACGGGCCGAACCGCTTGGACCCGAGCATGTACCCGGTACCCCAACGCATGGGTGCCAGTCCGGTCGCAAGGTCCGGGCGCAGCCGACGGGCCTGCGTGGTCGCGGCTTGCAGCGTCTCGGGCGAGAGCACCCGGACACCGTCGAGTTCACCGCCGCGGCAAAGGATCTCGGCAAATCGGGACAGCTCGTGGGCGTTGGATACGGTGTTCGACGACGGGACGACGCCGGTGAGGAACTCCGGTGTGTTCGAGAAAGGGATGATCTGCTGCGGGGTGCCGCCGACCGCGGTCTTGAACGCCTTGGCGATCGGCGCGGGTAGCGGTTTGCCGGTGACATGGCTCGGGGCCACCAGCGGAACATCCTGCGCGGCAACACCATAATTCGTCCAGCGAAACCCCAGCGGGTCGAGGATCTGCTCGGCGAGGATGTCGCGGATGCTGCGCCCGGTTGCCGCGGAGATGATCTCGCGCATCAGCGGGCCCCAGGTCACACCGTGGTAGATGTGCACCAGGCCGGGCCGGTACACCGGTTTCATCCGGCCCAGCATGTCGCGGGCGTACTCGCTGTCGTCCATCCGTTTGAGATCCGGTTTGGGGCCGGTCGCGAACGGGATGCCCGCACTGTGGGTGACCACGTGGCGGATGGTGGTGCGGTCCTTGCCGTGGCTGGTGTAGTTGGGCAGATAATCGCACACCCGGTCCTCCAGGGAGAACTCGCCGCGCTCGACCAGCATGTGGGTGACGGTGGTGGTGATCGCCTTGGCGGTCGAGTACACGCAGAACGGGGTGCTGGTGGCGACCGGAATCTGTTCGGCGTCAACGGAATCGCCTGGCCCGTTGCCCCAGCCGTGACCGATGGCCCGGTCGAGGATCACCTTGCCGTTGCGGCGCAGGCACACCTGGATCGCCGGATGCATTCCGGCGGAGTACCAGTGCCGAGCCGCGCCCCAGATCCGTTCCACCGCAGCGGAATCGACCTCGGAATGGTCCTCCTCGGCGCGGTCGGTGACGGCGTCGAGGTCGGCGGGAACCCGGATTCGTCGGTCGTCGGTCACGGTTGTTCCTTTCGCAGCACGGCGGCGAGATGGTGCTGCAGCGGTTGGCCGACCGCGGCCATCCGCACCGTGTAGCTCAGATGGTCACCACGCAGGGTGAGGGTGCGCGACAGCGCGGTGACCTCCTTGGCGGACGCGGAGCGCCCGATGCTGGAGGTGAGTTGCATCGTCACGGTCCCGTCGGCGGCGATGTCCAACGGGCCCTCCAGCACCTCCACGATGCCGGTGGGGTGAGCCAGCAGCCATTCCACCCGCCCCGGTGCGGGGACCCGGACGTATCCGGTCTCGGCGTGCAGCGGCCGGTCGTCATCGACGGCCTTGGTGCGCTGGGTGTAGGCCAGGAACGGCTTGCCGATGTGGCCGAAGGTGACGGTCTCCGAATATCCGAACGTCTCGATGGTGGGGTATTCGCCGGTGCCGGACCCGGTCCAGGTGCCGACCAGGGGAGCGAGTACCGCCACCGCGGGGTGCAGGTCGACCATGCTGGCCAATGTACTTCGTGGTGTACTGGCGCCGTTATGACCTCTGAAATCGCCCTCGTTCCGGCCGTGGAGCGCCCGCATCCGACCCGACTGTCCAAGGCGCTGTACCCGGTGACCGGGGTTGCGCTCGCACGCTACGGCGACATGGACGCCAACGGGCATGTGAACAATCTGGCGCTGGAGTCGATGCACGAGAACGCCCGTGCGGAGTTCAACGAGCGGATTTTTCCCGGCATCTACGACCCGGCGACCCGCACGATCCGGCTGGTGACCGCCAACAACGTGGTGCATTTCCTGGCGGAGGTGCACTGGCCGTCGACCATCGAGACCGGCCTGGGCATCGGACGGCTGGGCCGGACCTCGTATGTGGTGTCGACGGCATTGTTCGTCGGCGAGGACTGCGTCGGTTTGTGCGACACCGTCCTGGTGATGCTCGGCGATGACGGCCCGATGCCGATCCCGCAGCAGGCGCGCGAACTACTCGGCGCGCACCTGCTGCGGGCGTAGCTCTACAGGGTGGCGTCGGCGGCGCCCAGCGCGGAGTCCAGGATCGCCAGACCCTCGCGCACCTCGTCGTCGGTGATGTTGCAGGCCGGCACGGCGTGGATGCGGTTGAAGTTCGCGAACGGCAACAGCCCGCCGGATTTGCACGCGGCGATGACCGCATTCATCGCGGGACTCGAGCCGCCGTAGGGCGCCAACGGTTCACGCGTCTGCTGATCGGCCACCAGCTCGATCGCCCAGAACACCCCGAGGCCGCGGACCTCGCCCACGCAACGATGCTTGCCGGCCAGCTCGCGCAGACCGGGGCCGAGCACGTCGGAGCCGATGCGCTTGGCATTGGCCACCATGCCCTCGTCCTCCATCGCGTTGATGGTGGCCACGGCCGCCGCACAGGCCAGCGGGTGACCGGAGTAGGTCAGGCCGCCCGGGTAGGCGCGGTCGGCGAAGGTGGCAGCGATCTCGTCGCTGATCGCCACCCCGCCCAGCGGGACGTAACCGGACGTGACGCCCTTGGCGAACGTGATGAGATCCGGCGTCACGCCGAAGTTCTGGATCGCGAACCATTCTCCGGTGCGCCCGAATCCGGCCATCACCTCGTCGGCGATCATCACGATGCCGTACTTGTCGCAAATCTCCCGCACGCCCGCCATGTAACCGGGCGGCGGCACCATGATGCCCGCGGTGCCGGGCACCGACTCGAGGATGATCGCGGCGAACGACGACGCGCCCTCGTGCTGGATGAGGCGGTCGAGGTACTCCAACGCGCGCTCGGACTCCTGCTGCTCGTTCTCGGCATGGAACGAACTGCGGTACAGGAACGGGCCGTTGAAGTGCACGACGCCGCCGCTGGCGTAGTCATTCGGGTAGCGGCGCGGGTCGCCGGTCAGGTTGATCGCGGTGTCGGTGCCACCGTGGTAGGAGCGGTACCGGCTCAGCACCTTGTAGCGGCCGGTGTGCAGCCGTGCCATCCGGACCGCGTGCTCGACGGCGTCAGCGCCGCCGTTGGTGAAGAACACCTTGTTCAGATTGCCCGGGGTGCGCTCGGCGATCAGGCGGGCCGCCTCCGAGCGGGCGTCGTTGGCGTGCTGCGGCGCCACCGTGCAGAGCTTGGCGGCCTGGGCCTGGATGGCCGCGACCACCTTCGGGTGCTGATGCCCGATATTGGTGAAGACCAACTGGCCGGAGAAGTCGAGCAGCTTGTTGCCCTCGCCGTCCCACACGTAGGAGCCGTCCGACGCCACGATGGTCATCGGCTTGATCTGCGCCTGCGCGGACCAGGAGTGGAAGACGTGCGCGCGGTCCAGTTCGTAGGTGCGGGCGGCTTCGGTGCGCGCGTCGTCGACCGACAAGCCGTTGGGCAGGGTCGCGGTGTCATGGGTGGTCGTCATTCGTCCATCTTTCACTGTATTTGTCGGCGGCAGGCAACGGTTCTCTCGGCGAGCGTGCGTGAACTCCGGCGGGAGCACGGCGTGTCGGCCAGCAGACACGCACGCTCGCGGGAGATTAGTTGGTGGGGAAGCCGAGGTTGATGCCGCCGTGGCTGGGGTCCAGCCAGCGGCTGGTGATGGCCTTTTGGCGGGTGAAGAAGTGGACGCCGTCCATGCCGTGGGCGTGGCTGTCGCCGAACAGGGAGGCTTTCCAGCCGCCGAAGCTGTAGTAGGCCATCGGGACGGGGATGGGGACGTTGATGCCGACCATGCCGACCTCGACTTCGTTTTGGAAGCGTCGGGCCGCGCCGCCGTCGTTGGTGAAGATGGCGGTGCCGTTGCCGTAGGGGTTGGTGTTGATGAGTTCGAGTGCCTGGTCGTAGGTGTCGACGCGCAGGACGGACAGGACGGGGCCGAAAATCTCGTCGGTGTAGACGCTCATCTCGGGGGTGACGTTGTCGAGCAGGGTGGGTCCGAGCCAGAAGCCCGCCGGGTCCATTTCCGAGCCGACCTCGGCTGCTACGTTGCGGCCGTCGACGACGACCTTGGCGCCGTCGGCTTCACCGGCGTCGATGTAGGAGGCGACCTTGTCGCGGTGTGCCTTGGTGACCAGTGGGCCCATATCGGAATCCTTGGTGCCGTCGCCGATCTTGAGGCCGACGGTGCGTTCGGTGATTTTGGCGATGAGGTCGTCGGCGACGGGGCCGACGGCCACGCACGCCGAGATGGCCATGCAGCGTTCGCCCGCGGAGCCGAAGCCGGCGTTGACCATGGCGTCGGCGGCCAGGTCGAGGTCGGCGTCGGGCAGGATCACGGCGTGGTTTTTGGCCCCGCCGAGGGCTTGGACGCGTTTGCCCGCGGCGGTGCCGGTGGCGTACACGTACTGGGCGATGGGGGTGGAGCCGACGAAGGACACCGATTTGACCTTGGGGTTGGTGAGCAGTTCGTCGACGACGGTTTTGTCGCCTTGCAGGACGTTGAACACGCCGTCGGGCAGGCCGGCTTCTTTCCACAGCGCGGCCAGCCACAGCGAGGCGGAGGGGTCTTTTTCGGAGGGTTTGAGGATGACGGTGTTGCCGCAGGCGATGGCGACGGGGAAGAACCACATGGGCACCATGGCGGGGAAGTTGAACGGGGAGATGATCCCGACGGGGCCCAGGGCTTGGCGGATGGAGTAGACGTCGACCTTGGTGGAGGCGTTCTCGGTGAATCCGCCCTTGAGCAGGTGCGGGATTCCGCAGGCGAACTCGACGACTTCCTGGCCGCGGGCGACTTCGCCGAGGGCGTCGGAGACGACCTTGCCGTGCTCGCTGGTGATGATCTCTGCCAGCTCGCCCTTGCGTTCGTTGAGCAGCTCGCGGAATGCGAAGAGCACCTGGGTGCGTTTGGCCAGGCTGGTGTCGCGCCAGGCCGGGAAGGCGGCCGCGGCGGCATCGATAACCACGCGGGCATCCTCGACGCTGCCCAGGGCCACCTGGCCGGTGACCTGCCCGGTCGCCGGATTCGTGACCGGAGCGGTCTTGCCGGCGGTCCCTTCGAAGAACGTGCCGTTACTCCAGTGCTGAACGGTGGCCTGCATCGCGATGAGCTCACTTTCTGTCGGGTTGCTTCCCAGTGTGGGGTCTGACTCAGCGCCCGAACGGTGACGTAATGTCTGCAAATCAGCCCTCAGGATTACACTGTGTAAATGCAGCTGACGGTCGCGGAGGTGATTGCGCTGCCGGTCATCCAGGCCGGTGATCCCGAGGTGCTCAGCGCGCACCGCTTCACCGAAACCATCCGCTGGGTACATGTCAGCGACGTTCCCGACCTGTCGGCGCTGGTACAGGGTGGTGAGCTGGTGCTGACAACCGGTGCGGCGCTGCGGGATTCGCCGCGCCGGTATCTCAGCGGTATGGCCGAGGCCGGCGTGCTCGGGGTGGTTGTCGAGATCGGCGACGCAGACCTGGACCCCGGGATGGGGGTCATCGCCGCGGAGTTCGATCTGGCGCTGGTGGCGCTGCACCGGCAGGTGCGGTTCGTCGAGGTGACCGAGGCCGTGCACCGCCTGATCGTCGCCGACCAGTACGAACGGGTGGACTTCGATCGCCGGGTACACGAGACCTTCACCGAACTCAGCCTGAAGCGTCCGTCGGCGGCAGGCGTCGTCGAGGCCGCCGCCGCGATCCTGGATGAACCCGTCGTGCTCGAGGACCTGACCCACCGGGCGCTGGCGGTCTCGCTGCGGGGACGCCCCGCGGACCTGCTGCGGGACTGGGAGCGGCGCTCGCGGTTGCGGGCGACGACCGAAGGGTGGGCGGTGACCGCGGTGGGTCCGCGAGCCGAACAGTGGGGCCGGCTGATCGTCCCGCAACCGTCTGCCGATCCGGACCGCACCCAAATGGTGCTGGAGCGCGCCGCGGTGGCGTTGGCGCTGCAGCGGATGATCGAACGCGACCGGACCGGGCTGCACCACCAGGCGCAGAGCGGACTGATCGACGATGTCTCGCGTGGCCGCATCGCCGACGAACGGGAAGTGGCGGCGCGCGCCCACGCGCTCGGCCTGCGATCCGCCGCCCGCTACCTGCCGGTGGTGGTGCGGGTGGACCGCACGCCGACATCGGATCCCGTTGCCGGGCAGCGGCGTAACGTGCTGTTGGTCGACACGGTGCTACACACCGTGAACGCCTCGGGCCACACCGGGCTGTGTGCGCTCAGGCGCGACGGCGAGGTCGGCGCGGTGCTCGCTCTCGGCGTGACCAGGCCCCCCGAGGAGGCGCTGGCGGCGCTGGGCACGGCGCTGCGGACCGAGATCGCCCGGGTGGACGGCACCGCAGGTGCGGTGCTCGCCGTGGGGCCCGCGGCCGACGGCGTGGTCGACGCCGTCACCGGCCTCGGTGAAGCCGCCCACATCGCCGAGGTGGCGCTGGCCATGCGCGGCGCCGGATCCGCCGCGGATGAGGGGGCTCCGTTCTACCGGGCCGCCGATGTGCGCTTGCACGGGCTGATCTCGCTGCTGCGCGACGACCCACGGGTGCAGACCTTCGCCGAGACCGAACTGCGGGCCCTGCTGGCCGGCGACCCGGCACACCTCGACCTGCTGCGCGAGTATCTGAAACTGGCGGGGAACAAGGCCGCGGTCGCCGCCCGGCTGCACATCAGCCGACCTGCCCTGTACAAGAGGCTCGCCGCGGTGCGGTCCGCGCTCGGGGTGGACCTCGACGACGGCGAGTCGATGACCTCGCTGCATGTTGCGCTTATGGTGCTGGATGCGCAGGGGCGCGCGGTACTGTCCTGAGATGGCGGGTGGGGGGACAACCGTGCTGGAGACCGTGCGCAGGGTTTTGGGTTACGAGATGGCGATCTCGGAGTGGATCGGCTTGGCGATTCTGCTTGCCGTCCCCTATCTGGTGATCGGAACGGTCTGGGCCTTCACACATTCCGGTCCGTTCCTCGGTTCGGTGCTGGCCTGGCCCCTGCTGCTGCTCTACAGCTTCTGCGGGTTATGACCGGCCTGCTGAGCCGGCGGGTCAAGGTCGAGGCGATGATCGAGACCCTGATGTGGCTGGCGCTGCCCTATATTGTCATCGGCCTGGTCTTCACCATCACCCATCCCGACGATGTACGCGCGCTGGAGAAGCAGGTGCAGACCCAGCAGCCGGCCGGCGCGGATGTGGCCTCCTTCGGCGCGACCACCCTACTGTGGCCGATGATGCTGGTCACCGGACCCGTAGAGGAGCACTGTCATGTCGGATGACGATCTGTCCGATTTCGAACGGACCGAGTTCACCCACGACGGGAAGACCCGCTCGGTGTACCGCAAGGGCACCGGTCCCGCGGTCATCGTGATCGCCGAGATGCCCGGTATCACCCCGAAGGTACTTGCCTTCGCGCGCCAGGTCGCCGGCATCGGCTGCACCGCGGTGCTCCCGCATCTGTTCGGGGTGCCGGGCCGGGATCCCAACGCCAGCACGCAGGTTGCGCTCAAGACGCTGGCGTCGGCAATGGTGCCGGCCTGCGTCAGCAAGGAATTCGTGGTGCTGGCCACCGGGCGCACCTCGCCGGTCATCGACTGGCTGCGGGCACTGGCCCGCTCCGAGCACGCCCGGTGCGGCGGGCCCGGTGTGGGGGCTGTCGGGATGTGCTTCACCGGCGGGTACGCGCTGGCGATGGCGACCGATGACGTGTTGCTGGCGCCGGTGCTGTCCCAGCCGTCGATGCCGGTCGGCCTGACGAAGAAGCAACGGCGGTCCATCGACATCTCCCCGGCGGACCTGGAGATCGTCAAGGGGCGCTGCGCCCGCGGGCTGACCGTACTCGGATTGCGGTTCGACTCCGACAAATTCGTTCCGCCGGAGCGTTTCGAGTTCCTGCGGGAGCAACTCGGCGACGCCTTCGTGGCGGTGGAGCTGAGCGGCGCGGACGCCAATCCGGAGGGGGCGATGCCCCCACATTCGGTGCTCACCGAGCACCTGATCGACGAGCCGGGGCAGCCGACCAGGGCGGCGCTCGATCGGGTGCTGGACCTGTTCCGCGACCGTCTGCTGGTCACCGCCTGATTCGGCCGCGCCCGGCCGTTGCGTACGGGATGAGACTGCGGTCGCGAGGTGTTGTCACCTACATGCTCACCACAAGACGATTCGTGCAGTCGGTCGTCGCGTCCGCGGTCGCCCTGGCGGCCATCGCCATCCCGACTGTCGCGCTGTTACAGGACGGACCGGTGCAGTTCCCGATCCAGATCACCATCGCCGACCCGCTGCCCTAAGCGGACCGGCCGATGTCGGGACCGTCCTCGGGTCCGTCGTCCTCGACGGTGGCCAGCGCGGGTGACAGCAGCAGTCGCATCTGGTTGCCGCCGGCTTTTCGCGCCTCGTACATCGCGTTGGTCCCGATGGTGACGAGTTCGTCGAGCACATCGTGGGATCCCTGGCCGGTCAACGGTTTCAGCGGGGTACTGATCACGCCCAGGCTCGCCGTCAAGCGGTACGGCGCGGATTTGATGGTGCCCAGAATTCGTTCGGCCAGCGGCGTCGGGTCCGGCGTGGTGAACACATCGGCGACCAGGTACTCGGCCTCACCGAGAGCGCCGATCACGGCGTCGCCGCGTACCGTCTCGCGCAGCCGCTGACCGATTGCGACGCGGGCCTTGTTGCCGCCGGCCTTGCCCGACATGGCGGTCAGCAGGGAGAAACTGTCCAGGTTCACCACGATGAGGATGAGGTAACGATCGTCGCGGCGACTGCGTGAGCCGATCAGGGTGGCCACGCTGTCATAGAAACTCTGCCGGTTGGGCAGGCCGGTCAGCGGTTCGATCTCACCGTGCGGCTTCTCCGATCCGATGATCCGCAGCACCAGCTCGCACGCGAACGCGACGAAGGAATTGATCAGCGCGATGAAGACGACGCCGGCCAGCGCGAGCGCATAGTCGATCTCCACCAGCCGCCAGCCCAGCACCAACAGGGTGACGGTCTGCACCGCCCAGATCGGAACGAGCCACGTGCGGGAGTGGAAGAACATCGCATACGACGTGGTGACCGTGAACGCCGCGGAGATCAGCAACCCCAGAATCGGGTCCGGCTCCAACAGGCACACCGCGGAGATGAGGAGGGTGCCCAGGATCAGGCAGGACTGAGACTGCCGCCGGGAGGGCCAGTCCGAGCGCAACCAGAGGACGGCCATCACCGCGCACGCGACGAACAGCAGAGCCGCGACGGCCGGTCGGTACGACTGCCCGGAACCGGCGGAGGCGACGATCACCAGAACGGAGAGGGAACCAAGGCTCCCGATGATCCAGGCGACCACCCTGCAGGTCGCGACCTGCAGATCGCGGGCGGCCAGAAACGCGGTCAACCACTCGTAGTGGTCACCACCGTGTCGCCACCGCGCAGGAATCACCACGGGCCGGCGCACCCGGAAGCGAGCCGTGCACAACTTGGCCCCCACAGCATCAGCGAACGGTACCAGCATCGCCGCCGCTAGCCTGGCCCTATGGCATCCCGATGGACGACAGCGCGACTTGGCGATATGACCGGCCAGACGGTCATCGTGACCGGAGCGACCAACGGAGTCGGACTGGCGACGGCGGCCGCACTGACGCGGGCCGGCGCGCACGTGGTGATGGCGGTGCGCAACATCGAACTCGGGGCGCAGCGGGCGGCCGAGATCGGCGGGCGCACCTCGGTGCTGCGACTCGATCTGGCGGACCTCTCCTCGGTGCGGGCATTCCCCGGGTTGCTCGACGATCACGGCATCGAGGCGGTGGACATCCTCGTCAACAACGCCGGAACCCTGGCCGAGAAGCGGGCCGAGACCGTCGACGGTTTCGAGACGACCATCGGCACCAACCTGCTCGGCCCGTTCGCGTTGACCAACCTTCTCGTGGACCGGGTGCGTGCACAGATCGTCACCGTCGGTTCCCAGGCTCACGAGTCGGCCACGCTGCACCTGGACGACCTGCATCTGCGGACCCACAAGTGGACGGTGATGGGCGCCTACGCGCAGTCGAAGCTCGCGGTCATGCTGTGGGGACTGGAACTGGACCGGCGCCTGCGGGCCGCCAAGTCGCCGATCATCAGCCACCTCACCCACCCGGGATGGGTGGACTCGAATCTGCCGCAGCTGTCGGACGCCCCGCTGATGGGCGTGGTGCAGCGCGGCGTCAAACTGGTGGCCGGCGCGCTGGCCAACGACCCGGCGGCCGGCGCCGCCACCACGCTGTACTGCATCACCGAGCCGATCCCGCCGGGCAGCTACGTCGGGGTGGAGGGCAGGTTCGGTCTGCGTGGGGGTCCGGTGCTGATCGGGCGATCGGCGCTGGCATGTGACTACGCGACGGCGGCCCGGGTCTTCCAGTTCGCCGAGCACGAAACGGGCACCACGCTTCCTGTCGGTTAGCCGGGTCCTGTCGGTCACACCCAACCGTTGGTCGGGGCATAACCGGGCCGTCACCTGCCGGTGGGACAGTCACATCGTGACCGACGACCTCGATCACCTGGAGTCGGTACCGACGATTGTCGAACGGTTCCACCTGTTCTGCACGCGGGTGGTAGCGCGACTGCCATTCGGCCTGAATTCCGTTGTCGCCCCGACGTTCCTAGGCTTCGCCCTGATCAACAGCTTCACCTTCGGGGTGGACATGGTGTTGTTGACGGTGCTGCACAGCGGATTTGCGGTGCCGCTGCCGGTGGCCCTCACGGTGGGCTACGTATGCGCGTTCACGCTGGCGTTCTTCCTGAACCGGACCCTGAACTTCCGCTCGCACGCCACCGTCGGCCCGCAACTGGTCGTCTACGTGGTGGTGGTCGCGGTCAACTACGCGGCATTCATCGTCGTGCTGCCGACCTCGCTGGCCGCGGCGGGCCTGCAGTATCACCTGGCCCGGCTGCTGGCCGGCTGTTGCGAGGCGGTCTACATGTACACCGCTATGCGGCTGGTGGTGTTCCGGCGCTGAAACACCGACAATGGCGGCATGGCCCCGCCGCTGAATCGCAGGCACGTGATCGTCGGCGCGAGTGCCGTGGTGGGGGCCGGGGCGCTGGTCTCCTGCGCGGGCGCCGCGGATGAACCCGCGCCGGCCCAGGGGGAACCCGCGCCGGCCCAGGGGGAACCCGCGCCGGCCCAGGGGGAATCGGGCGTCCTCGCGACCACCTCGCGGGTGCCCGTCGGATCGGCGCTCATCGTGGACGGCATCGTGCTGACCCAGCCGGCGGCCGGTGAGTTCACCGGGTTCTCCGCGGTCTGCCCGCACGCCGGGTGCGCGGTGTCCAAGGTCGACGGCGCCCAGGTCATCTGTCCGTGCCACGGCAGCACCTTCGGATTGGACGGGGCGGTGGTCTCCGGCCCGGCGCGCGAGCCGCTGGCCCCGGCTCCGATCACAGTCCGGGGCGATTCGATCGTGGCGGGCTGAAAGCTCGTTACGATCATCGGCTGTGGTGGACGACCAGCGCGGTGAACCGGCGCCGATCCCGTGGTACGAGGAATCGTGGGCGGTGGTCACCGCCGGGGCGGCCGGGGTGCTGGCGGTCGGTGTACTGATCTACGCCGTCGTGCAGACCGCCGAGAGTTCGGTGGAACCGTCCTACGGCCCGCAGCACTACACCGACTATTCCGCGTCGACCACCAGCGCCACATCCACGTCCACGACCACATCGCGGACCACCAGAACCACGACCACGGCGACCACCGAGTCGACCACCACGACGACGGAGTCGACCACCACGACCACCACCCCGTCGCTGGATGACGAGAACCCGTTCATCCTGAACCCGTTCGCCACCACCACGACGGAACCAGGATGAGCGTTTAGCCAGCCGATTCGCTGGGGATGTGATCGTCTGACAGAATCAGCCCCGAGGGGAGTACTCCTGCGCTGCGGTGTCGTCATCACGTCGTCCGTCATCGGACGACCGGTGCTGCAGGTCCACGCGATGTCTGCGCGGGCGGAAGAGACCTCGGCCGTTGATCGACGACCGGAGGCTCCAACCATATGAACGTGTCCGCACTCGAGTGGGGGATCACCCTCGCCGTCACCCTGGGCGTCCTGCTCGTGGATGTACTGGTGTTCGGCCGACGGCCGCATGAGCCGTCCACCCGGGAGACCTCCATCGCGCTGACCTTCTACGTCAGCCTTGCCATCGCCTTCGGCATCTGGACCTGGACCTTCCACGGCAGCCAGTACGGCGTGGAGTTCTTCGCAGGCTGGCTCACCGAGTACAGCCTCTCGGTCGACAACCTGTTCATCTTCTTGATCATCATGGCCAGCTTCAAGGTGCCCAGGATCTACCAGCAGCAGGCACTGCTGGTGGGCATCATCCTGGCGCTGATCTTCCGCGGCATCTTCATCGCCCTCGGCGCGGTGGCCATCGAGCAGTTCTCCTGGATCTTCTACATTTTCGGTGCGTTCCTGATCTACACCGCGATCAAGCTGGCCAAGGACACCGATCACGACGACGACGCCGAGAACGGTGTCGTCCGGTTCGCGCGCAACTACCTGAACACCACCGACAAGTGGCACGGTCTGAAGCTCACGGTCGTCGAGGGTTCCAAGCGCGTCATGACGCCGATGTTCCTGGTGATCGTTGCGCTGGGCACCACCGACCTGCTGTTCGCCCTGGATTCGATCCCGGCCATCTACGGGCTCACCCAGGAGCCCTACCTGGTGTTCACCGCCAACGTGTTCGCCCTGATGGGTCTGCGCCAGCTGTACTTCCTGCTCGGTGACCTGCTCAAGCGCCTGGTCTACCTGTCCCAGGGACTGTCCTTCATCCTCGGGTTCATCGGCATCAAGCTGGTGCTGCACGCCCTGCACGAGAACGAACTGCCGTTCATCAACGGTGGTGAGCCGCTGCACGTCCCGACGATCCCGACGCTGGCCAGCCTGGGCGTCATCATCGTCACGCTGGTCATCACCACCGTCGCCAGCCTGTACAAGACCCGTGTCGTCGACAAGAAGGCCGACGACGCCGCCGCCGCCGCCGACACGGCCGACGGGGAAGCGCCGGTCAAGCCGGCCGAGTAGTGGTCGAGCGGGGCGCTGCTGTAAGCGCCCCGCTCAAACCCGTTATCCCGCGGGTCAATTCGTTAACGTAGGTCGGCATGCTGTCCGCCCGCGCTCGCCCTGAACCTGCAGCCGTCCGCAAAGCCGTCATCGGCGCGTCCATCGGCAATGCCGTGGAATGGTTCGACTTCGCCATCTACGGGTTCCTGGCCACCTACATCGCCGCCAACTTCTTCCCGTCGGACGACGAGACGGCGGCGTTGCTGAACACGTTCGCGATCTTTGCGGCCGCGTTCTTCATGCGTCCGCTCGGCGGGTTCGTCTTCGGGCCGCTCGGTGACCGCATCGGCCGGCAGAAGGTGCTGGCCGTGGTCATCCTGCTGATGTCGGCGGCCACCCTGCTGATCGGACTGCTGCCGACCTATTCGGCCATCGGAGTGGCGGCCCCGCTGTTGCTGTTGGTGCTGCGCTGTGTGCAGGGCTTCTCGGCGGGCGGCGAATACGGGGGCGGCGCGGTGTATCTGGCCGAATACGCCACCGACAGGCGGCGCGGATTCGTCGTCACCTTCATGGTGTGGTCGGGGGTGCTCGGCTTCCTGATCGGGTCGATCACCGTCACCCTGCTGCAGGCGGGGCTGTCCGCCGCCGCGATGGACAGCTATGGCTGGCGCATCCCGTTCCTGCTCGCCGCGCCGCTGGGGCTGGTCGGCCTCTACATCCGGCTGCGGCTGGACGACACCCCGGAGTTCACCGACCTGAGCAGCCGCGACAAGGTCGCCGACCGCCCGCTGCGGGAGGCCTTCAGCACCTCGTGGCGACCGATCCTGCAAGTGATCGGGCTGTTCTTGATCTTCAACGTCGGCTACTACGTGGTGTTCACCTTTCTGCCGACCTACCTGATCAAGACCCTCGAGTTCTCCAAGACCGCATCGTTTCTCTCCATCACGCTGGCCAGCCTGGTGGCACTCGTGCTGACGCTGCCGTTCGCTGTGCTGTCGGACCGGATCGGGCGCAAGCCGATGCTGATCGCCGGTGCGCTCGCCTTCGCGGTACTGAGCTATCCGCTCTTCCTGCTGCTGACCTCCGGGTCGCTGGTGGCGGCCATCACCGCGCACTGCGTGCTGGCCGCGATCGAATCGATCTACATCTCCACCGCGGTCACCGCGGGCGTCGAGCTGTTCGCCACCCGGGTGCGCTACAGCGGCTTCGCCGTCGGCTACAACATCTGCGTCGCGGTGTTCGGCGGCACCACCCCGTATGCGGTGACCTGGCTGACGGCCGAGACCGGCAACCCGCGGGCGGCCGCGTTCTATCTGGTGATCGCCGCGGTGCTGTCGCTGGGCACGGTGCTGACCCTGCGGGAATCGGCGGGCAAACCGCTGGCTGCCACGTGAGGGTGGGTCAGCCTGCGATGATGTCGGGATGAGACCGGGCACCAGGCCGACCAAAGCGGATGTGGCGCGGCTGGCCAAAGTCTCACCGGCGACCGTCAGCTACGTGCTCAACAACGTCAAGGGCCAGACCATCTCGGCGCAGACCCGTGCGGCCGTGCAGGACGCGGCCAAATCTCTCGGCTACCGGCCAAACCTGGCCGCCCGCAATCTCGCCCGCGGCGGCAGCGGCGTGGTGCTCTATATCGTCCCGCGAATTTCGTTGGGCGAGTTGCTCCTTGAGGTCGGCAGCCGGCTGACCACAGAGCTGGCCCGCCACGGCGTGGTGTTGTCACTGCAATTCGAGACCGACGACGGGCGCAACGTCGTCGACGCGGTGGCCGACCTCAACCCGATCGCGGTCACCAGCGTGTTCCCGCTCGGCGGTGCCGCGCTGGAGGCGGTGACCGCCGCGGGTATCCCGCAGATCTACCTCGGCAGCGCCCAACTGCACGCCATGGGCGAGCTACACCTGTCGATAGGGCGGATGCGGGTCGAGCACCTGGTGGCCCGGGGCCATCGCCGCCTGGCGTTCGCCTTCGCCGGGGACGAGACGCTGCGGCCACTCGGCGACTACTGGCTCAGTGGGCTGCAGGCGGCCGCCACGGAGTTGCCCGAGATCGTCACCGCGACCGTCGCTCCCGACGGGTCCGATGCCGCGGCGGTGGTGCGGAACTGGGTGGAGGCCGGCGTGACGGCGGTGTGCGCGCAGAGTGACGAGACCGCGCTGGTGGTGCTGCACGGCATCAGGGAGGCCGGGCTGCGCTGCCCGCAGGATCTGGCGGTGATGGGGGTTGACGCGATTCCCCTGGGCGCGGTGAGCGGGCCGCCGCTGACCTCGGTGGGACTGGACGCCAAGACCATCGTCGCGGTGTCGGTGGCGGCCATGATGACCGAGCTCGGATTTCCCAGCGTCCGGGAACCCAGTAGCGAGAACGTCGCGCACCTGATCCAGCGCGCCTCCACCTGAGGCCGCACGTCCACGCTTGCCCTCGGGGGAGTGACCCGCGTAACTTACGCGAGTAAGTAGCAGCCCCGGGAGAGGTGTGATCAAGTGACCGTCGATGCAAGCCCAGGACAGACTGACGGCACCGCCGTCGGCGACGTGTATTTCGACCCGTACAACGTCGAGATCAACGCCAACCCGTATCCGGCGTTCGCCCGGCTGCGGGAGGAGGCGCCGCTCTACTACAACGCCGAGTTCGACTTCTACGCGCTGAGCCGCTTCGCCGATGTGAACAAGGCGCTCATCGACCACGAGACGTTCAGCTCGGCCCGCGGCGCGATCATCGAACTGATCAAGGCCAATATCGAGATCCCGTCGGGCGCGCTGATCTTCGAGGATCCGCCGATCCACACCACGCACCGCAAGCTGCTCGCCCGGATGTTCACCCCGCGCAAGATCGCCGCGTTGGAACCCAAGATCCGCGAGTACTGCGCGGCGGCGCTCGACCCGCTGGTGGGCACGGGGAACCTCGATTTCATCACCGACTTCGGCGCCATCATGCCGATGCAGGTGATCAGCACCCTGCTCGGCATCCCCGAGGACGACCAGGAGATGATCCGCGATCACGGCAACGACCAGATGCGCACCGAGGCCGGCAAGCCGATGAAGGCCGCCTCGGAAGGGATGATCGACGGTTCGATCTTCGAGACCTATATCGACTGGCGCAAGGACAACCCGTCCGACGACATCATGACCGACCTGCTCAACGTCGAGTTCACCGACGAGCAGGGCGTGACCCGCAAGCTCACCCGCGAAGAGCTGCTCATCTACATCAACGTGGTCGCCGGCGCCGGTAACGAGACCACCACCCGGCTGATCGGCTGGGCGGCCAAGGTGCTTGCCGAGCATCCCGACCAGCGCCGCCAGCTCGTCGAGAACCCGGCGCTGATCCCCCAGGCGATCGAGGAACTGCTGCGCTTCGAACCGCCGGCCCCGCACGTGGCGCGCTACGTCACCCGCGATGTCGAGTACTACGGCCAGACGGTGCCCGCGGGCGCGTCGATGATGATGCTGATCGGCTCGGCCGTCCGCGACAGCCGCCAGTTCCCGCCCGACGGTGAGGTGTTCGACATCCACCGCGAACAGCGCCAGCACCTGGCGTTCAGCGTCGGCACGCATTTCTGCCTGGGCTCGGCACTGGCGCGCCTGGAAGGCCGGATCGCGCTGGAGGAGATGCTCAAGCGGTTCCCCGAGTGGGAGGTCGATCTGCCGAACGCCAAGCTGTCGCCGACGTCGACGGTGCGCGGCTGGGATTCGATGCCGGTCTTCATCCCGTGAGCGACGCCTGCCTGACGGTCCCCGCTTCGTGGGAGGACGTCACCCCCGCGTGGCTCACCGCGGCGCTGGCCCGCGACTTCCCGGGTGCGGTGGTCGCCGACGTGACCGTGCAGATGCGCGATGACGGCACCAACCGGCGGGCCCGCCTCGGTGTCCGCTACGCCGAAGGGACAGGACCGGCCGCGGTGTTCGTCAAGGCCGTCGACCCGGGCCACAAGGAGATGATCAAGTACACCAGCGGGCTGCTGCACGAGCCCCGGCTCTTCACCTCCGATGTCGGGTTACCGCTGGAGCACCCGGCGGTGTACGCCGCGCCGATCGACGAGGCCGCCGAGGACTTCATGCTGGTCATGGAGGACCTGACCGCCCGCGGTGCCGATCCCCGCGATGCCACCCGGCCGCTGACTCCCGAGCAGGCGGCCAGCGGGGTGCGCGGCCTGGCCCGCCTGCACGGCGCATTCTGGGGTGAGCGGCTGGCGCGGCCCGGGCTGGAGTGGCTGGAACCGTTCGTGGCCTGGGACGGCATGCAGTACGCCCCGCTGCCCGCGGCGCTGGAGCGGCTCGGCGACGACGCGCCGGCCTCGGTGCAGGCACTGACCATCGACCAACTGGTGGAAGGCATCTGGAAACCGTTCATCCGGACGCTGTCGGCACCGGGTGTGCCCACCACCCTGCTGCACGGTGACCCGCACATCGGGAACACCTACCTGACCCCCGGCGGAGAGATCGGCTTCCTGGACTGGCAGGTGGCCCGACGCGGGAACTTCTCCGTCGACCTGGGTTACTTCCTGCAGGGCGCGCTGATCACCGAGGACCGGCGCGTCCACGAGCGCGATCTGCTCGGTGTGTACCGGCACGGCTTGGGCCTGCCCGCCGACGAACTGCCGTCGGCGGAGGAGATCTGGCTGCGCTACCGGGCGTCGGTCGCGCACGGCCTGACCACCTGGCTGGCCACGGCCAGCGCGGGCGAGTTGTGGCAGCGCCCCGACATCGCGCTGGCATTGGCGCAGCGGTACAGCGCCGCCTACCAGGACCTGAACACCGCGGAGGCTCTGGCGGAATTGACCACCTAGTCTTGGTGGCGTGACGAGAGCGCTGCGACGGTGATCGATCAGCTGCTCGTCGTCGTCTTCGCCCTGTGCGCAGCCATTTTCGCGGCCGTCGGCATCGTGGTGCGCCAGCGCGCGACGATCGATGTGCCGGAGGAGTACGGGGTCAGCACGGTCATGCTGGCCACCCTGCTGCGTCGTCCGCTGTGGTGGGCCGGTACCGCCGCGGCGGTGGCCGGCTTCGTGTTCCAGGCCCTGGCTCTGGACAACGGATCTCTGATCGTGGTGCAGCCACTGCTGGTGTCGGCGCTGCTGTTCGCGCTGCCGCTGAGCGCCCGGTTGGCGCACCGCCGGGTCAGCAGGGGCGCCTGGTTGTGGGCGCTGCTACTGACGGTGTCGCTGGCGATCTTCATCCTGCTCGCCCATCCGCGGGTGAGCGACCAGGTGGCCCCGGTGCCCACCATCGCGGTGGTGGCCGCGGTGTGCTCGGTGGTGGTGCTCGGTGCTGTGGTGATCGCGGTGCGCCGGAAGGGCTGGCAGCGCGCGGTGCCGCTGGCCGTCGCCGTCGGTGTGTTGTTCGGCCTGGTCGCGGTGCTCACCAAGATGCTCATGCACGAGCTGGACCGGCATTCGGTCGCCGAGGTGTTGTCGACTCCGCTGCCGTACGCGCTGGTTTTGCTCGGCGTGCTCGCGACCCTGCTGCAGCAGTCCGCGTTCCACGCCGGATCGCTGCAGACCTCGGTGCCCACCATGCTGGTGATCGAACCGATGGCCGCCGTGCTGCTGGGGGTGTTCCTGCTCGGCGAGACGCTCACCGCGAACCGGTGGGAGTCGGTGGTGCTGACCGTCGCGGTGTTCGCCATGACCGCGGCCACCATCGCGCTCGGGCGTGACGAAGGCGCCTATGAGGCCGAGTTGGAAGCCACGTCACGCACCGCCTGAGCGTCGTTTTCACAGGAAATCGGCAGGTCGCGAGCCCTCGGGCATATCTTTAGTTTTGCTAACGTTGTTCCGGGGGCCGGTGTGGACGACGAGGTCCGCTGAGCGATTTGCCGTCGCTCCGGCCTACGAACAGCGATAGAGAACCGAAGGATTGCTCATGTCCGAAGAGAACTTTGACGACCGCCTTGCGCGGCTCTACGCCACCGACCCGGAGTTCGCCGCCGCCACGCCGAGCGCATCGGTCAATGCCGCCGTCAACGCGCCCGGGCTGACGCTGCCCGATGTCGTGCGTACCGTCCTGACCGGTTACGCCGACCGGCCCGCGCTGGGCGCCCGTGCCGTCGAGTTCGTCACCGACGAAACCGGCCGCACCGTCGCCGAGTTGCAGCCGCGGTTCGAGACCATCACCCATGGACAGCTATGGGAGCGCGTGCGCGCCCTCGCCGACGCGTGGCGCGGTGATCCCGTCAACCCCGGCGACCGGGTCGCCCTGCTCGGCTTCACCAGTGTCGACTACACCGTCGCCGATATCGCACTGACCCAGCTCGGCGCCGTCTCGGTCCCGCTGCAGAGCAGCGCGTCGGCGGCCGCCCTCGCCCCGATCATCGCCGAGACCGAACCGGTGCTCATCGCGTCGAGCATCGACTACCTCGATGACGCCGTGGAACTCGCGCTCGGATCGAGTGCCACCCGGCTCGCGGTGTTCGACTACCGGCCCCAGGTCGACGACCAGCGCGACGCGCTGGTGGTGGCGGCCGCAAGGCTCGGTGACCGAATCACCCTCGAGACCCTCGACGATGTGCTGGCCCGACCGGCCTCCACGGTGGAACCCGTTGCTGCGCAGGAGGAATCGGATCCACTGTCGCTGCTGATCTACACCTCCGGGAGCACCGGAGCGCCCAAGGGTGCGATGTACCCGGCGAGCAAGGTTGCCGACATCTGGCGGCCCGCGGCCAACGCACACTGGGACGATAGCCAGGGCGTGGTGCCGTCGATCGTGCTGAGCTTCATGCCGATGAGCCACGTGATGGGGCGCGGCATCCTTTATAGCGCGCTGGCCAGCGGCGGCTCGGTGAACTTCGCCGCCCGCGCCGACCTGTCCACCTTCCTGGACGACCTGGCTCTGACCCGGCCCACCCAGATGAACTTCGTGCCCCGCATCTGGGACATGTTGTTCGGTGAGTACCAGAGCCGGATCGCCCACGGCGGCAACGAGACCGAGGTGCTCGCGGATATGCGGCAGAACCTGCTCGGCGGGCGATTCGTCAGCGCACTGACCGGCTCGGCGCCCATTTCACCCGAACTCAAGGCGTGGGTGGAGAAGCTGCTCGACATGCACCTGCTGGAGGGCTACGGCTCCACCGAGGCGGGCGCGGTGTTCGTGGACGGCAAGATCGCCCGGCCGCCGGTGTTGGAGTACAAGCTTGTCGACGTGCCGGAGCTCGGCTATCACCTGACCGACCGGCCGCATCCGCGCGGCGAGTTGCTGGTGCGCTCCGAGCAACTGTTCCCCGGCTATTACAAGCGTCCCGAGGTCACCGCGCAGGTCTTCGACGAGGACGGCTTCTACCGGACCGGCGATATCGTCGCCGAACTCGGACCCGATCAGGTCGCCTATGTCGACCGGCGCAACAATGTGCTCAAGCTGTCCCAGGGCGAATTCGTCACGGTCTCGAAACTGGAGGCCGCCTTCAACACCGCGCCGCTGGTGCACCAGATCTACATCTACGGCAACAGCGCCAGGCCCTACCTGCTGGCCGTGGTGGTGCCCACCGACAGCGGCGTCACCAAGGCGGACATTGCCGCCTCGCTGAAGGACGCGGCCCGTGTCGCCGATCTGCAGTCCTATGAGCTGCCAAGGGATTTCCTGGTCGAGACGACGCCGTTCACGGTGGAGAACGGCCTGCTCACCGGTATCCGTAAGCTGGCCTGGCCCAAGCTCAAGGAGCGTTACGGCGCCGAGCTGGAGCAGCTCTACACCGACCTGGCCGACGGCCAGGTCCAGGAGCTGCAGGCGCTGCGCGCCGCGGGCGCCACCGGGCCGGTGCTCGACACCGTCAGCCGCGCCGCCGTCGCGCTGCTGGGGGCGGCCAGCTCCGATATCGCGCCCGATGTGCACTTCACCGATCTGGGTGGAGACTCGTTGTCGGCGTTGACCTTCGGCAACCTGCTGGCCGACATCTTCGACGTCGAGGTCCCGGTCTCGGTGATCGTGAGCCCGGCCTCGGATCTGCAGGCCATCGCCGATCACATCGAAACCCAGCGTGCCGGGGGCACCGGCCGCCCGACGTTCTCCTTCGTGCACGGCGCCGGCGCGACCGAGGTGCACGCCGCCGATCTCACCCTGGACAAGTTCATCGACGCCGCGACTCTGGCTGCGGCGTCCACCCTTCCGGGTCCCGTGAGCGAGATCCGGACCGTGCTGCTGACCGGCGCCACCGGCTTCCTGGGCCGCTATCTGGCTTTGGAGTGGCTGGAGCGGATGGACCTGGTGGACGGCAAGGTGATCTGCCTGGTCCGCGCCAAGTCCGACGACGAGGCCCGGGCACGGTTGGACAAGACCTTCCAGACCGGTGACCCGAAGCTGGTCGCGCACTACCGCGAACTGGCCGACCGCCATCTCGAGGTCATCGCCGGCGACAAGGGTGAGGCCGACCTCGGGCTGGACCCGGCGGTCTGGCAGCGCCTTGCCGACACTGTGGACCTCATCGTGGATCCGGCCGCACTGGTCAACCACGTGCTGCCCTACAGCGAGTTGTTCGGCCCCAACGCCCTCGGCACCGCCGAACTGATCCGGATCGCCCTCACCACCAGGATCAAGCCGTTCGCCTACGTGTCCACCATCGGCGTCGGGTGGGGCATCGAGCCCGGCAACTTCGTCGAGGACGCCGATATCCGGACCATCTCCGCCTCCCGGCGCGTCGATGACACCTACGCCAACGGGTACGGCACCAGTAAATGGGCCGGCGAGGTGCTGCTGCGCGAGGCGCACGACCTGACCGGTCTGCCGGTGTCGGTTTTCCGGTGCGACATGATCCTGGCTGACACCACCTACGCCGGCCAGCTGAACCTGCCCGACATGTTCACCCGGATGATGCTCAGTCTGGTCGCCGCCGGTATCGCCCCCGGATCGTTCAATGAGCTTGACGCCGAGGGCAACCCGCAGCGCAGCCACTACGACGGGCTGCCGGTGGAGTTCATCGCCGAGGCGATCTCGACGCTGGGCACCCAGGTGGCTCTGGAGCCCGGTGCGGCCTTCGAGACCTATCACGTGATGAACCCGTACGACGACGGCATCGGCATGGACACCTTCGTGGACTGGCTGGTCGAGGCCGGCTACCCGATCGAGCGGGTCGGCGACTACGCCGAATGGCTGGCCCGGTTCGAGACCGCACTGCGCGCCCTGCCGGACAAGCAGCGCCAAGCCTCGCTGCTGCCGTTGCTGCACAACTACAGCGCACCGGGTGTGCCGGTGAACGGGGCGATGGCGCCGACCGAGGTGTTCCGTACCGCGGTGCAGGACGCAAAGATCGGGCCGGACAAGGACATTCCGCACGTCAGCCGGGAGGTCATCGTCAAGTATGCGACCGATCTGGAGCTGCTCGGCCTGCTCTGAACCGCCGCGGTATCAGTTCACGTCGACGTACACGGTCTGCCCGGCCAGCGCGTTGTACACGTAGTCGCGGTCCTCGTCGTCGACGATCCAGTTCTGGCGGAAGTTCTGACCCTGCCGGATGCCGACCACATTCGCCTCGGAAAGAGGCCTGCTGCTCAGCCTGCTGACGATCACCCGGTATCCCTGGGCCCGCAGTCCGTCGATGGTCTGCTGGGCAGTGCCCGATATCTCGTCGGGTGTCGCGGCTGCCGGCGCGGCGAATCCCAGTATGCCCGCGGCCAGGCCGGCGGCGGTCATCGATGCCAGTTGCTTCATGGTGGCGCCCCTTTTCTGACCTCCGATCCTATAGATCGGCGTCAGGCGTGCCAGGACGACCAGTTCGTGACGGCGATCGCCACCACCGGGCCGTCCAGAGCGGTGCGCGCGTACTGCACGTACTTGGCGCGCAGCAGCCCGTAGCCGATGGCCATCTGCTCGCCGTCGTGATGCACGCTGGCCAGGCCGTCGGCCCGCACCCACCACAGTTGGTCCCAGTCCTCGCTGTAGTGGTCGACCAGCAGGCTCACCCGCGGGTTGGCCTCGATATTGGCCAGCCGGCGCAGGCGTTGGGTGGACTTACGTTTCGCGTCGACGGCGGTGTAGACGGTGTCGCCCTCGACGGCGAAGACGACCGGGACCAGGTGCGGTGCGGCATCGGTTCCCGCCGTGGCGAGCGCGGCGACGGTGCCGCCGGTGAACAGTTCGACGGCATCATGGTCGGGCACACCCCGATGTTAGGCCGCCCGGTCGACAGGATTGCCGGTAGCGTCGGATCCCGTTCACTGCGATGTCACCGACAGGTCACCAGCTGGCCGCCTGTCCATCGGAAGGTTCGGCAATGAAGAATTCGCTCCTCGGTCTGGCTGCCACCGCACTGCTGACCGCCGGTCTCGTCGCCTGCGCCCCACCGGCGAAGGACGAGCAGCCCGATGAGGGCGACGCACGCACCGCCACCTCGGCCGCCGACTTCGGCGGTATGGAAGGTCTGATCGAGGCCGCCAAGGCCGAAGGCGAACTCAACGTCATCGCCCTGCCACCGGACTGGGCGAATTACGGTCAGATCATCGAGAAGTTCACCGAGAAGTACGGCATCACGGTGAATTCGGCGCAGCCGGGCGCCAGCAGCCAGGAGGAGATCAACGCCGCGATCCAGCAGAAGGGCCGCAGCACCGCACCCGACGTCTTCGATCTGGGACAGTCCGTCGCGCTGGCCAACACCGAGATGTTCGCCCCGTACAAGGTGGAACACTTCGCCGAGATCTCGGACTCGTTCAAGGACCCGGACGGCACCTGGGTCAACGACTATGGCGGCTACATGTCCATCGGCTACGACTCCACCAAGGTGCCGACGGTCGCGGGCGTCGATGATCTGCTGAAACCCGAGTTCGCGGGCAAGATCGCACTCAACGGTGACCCGACGCAGTCCGGGTCGGCGTTCTCCGGGGTGATGATGGCGTCGATCGCCCAGGGCGGCTCACCCGATGACATCGCGCCGGGCGTGGAGTTCTTCGCCAAACTCAACGAGGCCGGCAACTTTTTGCCGGTCGACCCGACACCGGCCACCATCGCCTCCGGCCAGACCCCGGTGGTCATCGACTGGGACTACCTGAATGTCGAACAATCCAAGAAGGTTCCGGGCTGGAAGGTGGTCATACCGCACAACGCCGCCGTCGCCGGTTACTACTTCCAGGCCATCAACAAGGATGCTCCGCATCCGGCAGCCGCCCGGCTGTGGCAGGAGTTCCTCTACAGCGATGAGGGGCAGAACCTGTACCTGGGCGGTGGCGCCCGTCCGGTGCGGGCCGATTCGATGGTGACCCGGGGCAGCATCGACCGCGTGGTCTACGGTGGGTTGCCGCCGGTGGACGGCGCGGCGACATTCGTTTCGGTGGAGCAGAACGAGGCCGCGACCAAGTATCTGGAAGCCAACTGGGCCAAGGCCATCGGCTGACCGTGCGGTACCTCCGGCAGGCCGTGGCGCTGCTGCCGTTTCTGGCAGTGGTGCTGGTCTTCCTCATCATCCCGACCGGCACCGTGATCGTGAACGCCTTCGTGGTGGACGGCCGGTTCTCGCTGGACCTGGTCGCGGCGCTGTTCACCGAGGCGCCGCTGGCCGCTCTGGTGCGCAGCGTGGCGCTCTCGGCGAGCAGCGCGGTGATCGGTGCGGTGCTCGGCGCCGTCTTGGCCTGGCTGATCCTGAGCAGCCCACCGGACTCACTGCTGCGCCGGGCGGTGCTGTCGCTGGCCAGCGTGCTGGCCCAGTTCGGCGGTGTGGCACTGGCTTTCGCCTTCCTGGCGACAGTGGGGCTCAACGGCGTGCTGACGCTGTGGCTGCAACAGTGGCTCGGCATCGACGTCGCCGCCGGTGGCTGGCTGTACAGCGTGGGCGGACTGGTGCTGGTGTACACCTACTTTCAGATCCCGCTCATGGTCATCGTGTTCCTGCCCGCGCTGGACGGGCTGCGCACGCAATGGCGGGAGGCGGCGGTGAGCCTCGGTGCGAGCACCTGGCAGTACTGGCGCGAGGTGGCGGTGCCGCTGCTGACACCGGCCTTCCTGGGCTCGCTGCTGCTGTTGTTCGCCAACGCTTTTGCCGCCTACGCGACCGCGGCGGCGCTGGTCAGTCAGGGCAGTCCCATTGTGCCGCTGCTCATCCGGTCGGCGCTGACCAGCGAGGTGGTGCTGGGGCGGGCCGGGTTGGCCTATGCACTGGCGCTGGAGATGATCGTCGTGGTGGCCGTGGTGATGATCGCCTACAACCTGCTGGTGCGCCGGACCGCCCGGTGGTTGCGATGAAGCCGCTACGGATCATGCTGTGGCTCTTGTTCGGAGTCTTCTTCCTCTTTCCGCTCTACGCCATGGGCGATTTCGCCACCCGCGATCTGCAATCGGGTGGGCGCACCATGGCGGCGTGGGTCAATCTGTTCGCCCACGACGCCTTGTTCGCCGCGATCCTGACATCGCTGTCGCTCGCGGTGCTGACGGTGACGGCCATGCTGGCGCTGCTGGTGCCGACGATGATCTGGGTCCGGTTGCGTGCGCCGTGGGCGAGCAGGTTCATCGAGTTTCTCTGCCTGCTGCCATTGACGATCCCGGCGCTGGTGGTCGTCGTCGGCCTGCGCAACGTCTATCTGTGGGTGACCTATCTGCTCGGCGAGTCGGCGCTGACGCTGACCTTTGTCTACGTGGTGTTGGTGCTGCCGTTCGCCTACCGGGCCCTGGACGCCGCGTTGTCCGCGATCGATCTGCAGACCCTGGCCGAGGCGGCACGGTCGCTGGGCGCCGGCTGGGCATCGACGATCGTGACGGTGATCGTGCCGAACATCCGCGCGAGCATCCTGTCGGCGGCGTTCATCTCGATCGCGGTGGTGCTCGGCGAGTACACGGTGGCGTCGTTGTCCGGTTTCCAGACGCTGCCGGTGCAGATCGTGGAGATCGGGAAGAGCGACGGACCGACATCGGTGGCGGCCTCGCTGGCCACCCTGATCTTCGGGTTCGTCCTGCTGTTGGTGCTGTCCTTGGTGACCAGGTCCACGATGACCAGACGGAGGCGTCGCGCATGACTCGGGCGAGCGTAACGACGGGGGATGGGCCAGGGGGCGTAGCGGTCGAGTTCGTCGACCTGACCCGCAGCTATGGTGCGGTGCGCGCCCTGGACGGACTGACCCTGCGGATCCAGCCGGGCGAGCTGGTGGCCCTGCTGGGCCCCTCGGGGTGCGGCAAGACCACCGCGCTGCGCATCCTGGCCGGTCTGGACGAGGCCGACGCGGGATCGGTGGCCATCGACGGGCGCGATATCAGCCGGGTGCCCGCCAACAAGCGCGATATCGGGCTGGTGTTTCAGGCCTACAGCCTGTTCCCGCACCTGACGGTCCTCGACAATGTCGCCTTCGGACTCAAGATGCGTGGTGTCGGTGCACGGGAGCGTGCCGGGCGGGCCGCCGAGATGCTGGACCTGGTCGGCCTGGCCGCGCAGTCGGGGCGGTATGCCGACGAGCTGTCCGGCGGGCAGCAGCAGCGGGTGGCGCTGGCCCGCGCGCTGGCCATCCGGCCGCGGGTGTTGCTGCTCGACGAGCCGCTGTCGGCGCTGGACGCTCAGGTGCGCGGCCAGTTGCGCGATGAGATCCGCCGGGTGCAGCTGGAGGTGGGCACCACGACCCTGTTCGTGACCCACGACCAGGAGGAGGCGCTGGCGGTGGCCGACCGGGTCGGGGTGATGAACGCCGGACGCCTGGAGCAGTTGGCGGCACCGGCCGAGCTGTACAGCCGGCCGGCAACACCGTTCGTGGCCGAATTCGTCGGCCTGCACAACCGGCTGCCCGCCCGGGTGGTCGACGGCCGGGTACAGCTATGGGGTCATCCGGTCGCGGCGCTGCCCGGATCGGTGACCGAGGGTAGCGCCCTGGTCCGGCCGGAGGCGATCCGGCTGACGGCGGATCCGGCCGGCGCGGCCACCGTGCAGTCGGTGGCCTTCCTCGGCGCGGTCTCGCGCGTCACTGTGGCACTCGATGACGGCTCGTCGGTCATCGCCCAAGTCAGCGGGCAGAGCTTCGGGCCGGGGGACCGGGTCACGCTCTCGGCGCACGCCGACGGCGTACTGGTGGTCTAGACGGCCTTCACCGGTTCGATGCCCAGGTCCTTGTAGGTCACCAGCGCGACGAACGGCACGCCCATCCCGCCAAACAACTCAGCGGCGACATCGCCGCGGTCGACCATCGGGATCACCCCGGTGACCACGGCGCCGGCCGCGGTGACGCGGTCGTAGGCCTTGGCGGTGGAGCCCCCGGTGCTGATGACATCGTCGACCAGCAGGACCCGGGTGCCCGGCTCGATGCGGGTGCCCTCGATCCACTGCTCGCGGCCCCGGGCCTTCTGCTCCTTGCGCACCGAGAACCAGGCGGCGCCGGTCACCATCGCCACGCCGTGGGCCAGCGGGTCGGCGCCCATGGTGAGTCCGCCGACGGCGTCGAACTCGATACCGCTGCGCGCGGCCAGGTCGGCGACCGCCCGGCTGACGGTGGTCAACCGCTCGCCGTTGTCGATGGCGTACTTGCCGTCGATGTAGTCATGGCTGAGCTGCCCGCTGACGAGCTTGAACGGCTCCTCGCGATGCTCATAACCGCGCGTCTTGATCAGCTCGAAAGCCGCTTGCCAGGTCTCCGGGCGCTGCATACCCGGAATCGTATTGCACGACCACCGGCGCGATCAGCCCTGCCGTGCCCTCCGGGTCAGCTCGACTGCGGCCGAGCGCAATTCATCGATGCCATTGATCGGTGCCAGGTATCCGGCCCGGGTGTAGGCGATCCCGCGGGGCGTGCTGACCCGGAGGTCGAGGCCGTACCGGTCGGCTGCGGTGCAGGTTGCGGCGGTGGCGTCGGGGTAGCCACCCAGGTTCT
Source organism: Mycobacterium sp. ITM-2016-00316 (assembly GCF_002968335.2). Lineage (NCBI taxonomy): Bacteria > Bacillati > Actinomycetota > Actinomycetes > Mycobacteriales > Mycobacteriaceae > Mycobacterium > Mycobacterium sp. ITM-2016-00316. Next base: position 5,692,542 of record NZ_CP134398.1, on the reverse strand, counting down.
GCGCCATCGCGACCAGCGCGTCGGCGTGGTCGGCGTTGAGGTGGGCGACGGCCCCGGCGGAGTGCGGAGCGACCGGGTCGGGCGCCGCCGCGGTGTAGTCGGCACCCGTTGTCGAATCCATCCGGCCGTACCCGCCGACCCAGCGGACCCGCTCAACCTGCAGCACCCACAGGGCGAAATCGCTGTAGTCGATGTAGTACTTGGCGGCGGGCACGGCGGCCAGGTGGGCGGCCCGGGCGCCGTCCAGGGCGGCCCCGGTGGGCCGCACGACTCTGCCGGCCAGCGTGACGCGTCCGGAGGCCAGCGGGTCATCCGGGGCGTCCGGGGCGACGATCGCGATGCTCGCGCGCTGATCGCCCGCCAGGTTGCGGCCGTGCTCGGCCATGTTGGACACACACAGCACCGGGGCGCCGTCGTGCAGCCCGTAGGTGACGAATGAGGCCCAGGGGTCGCCGTCGGCGGTCAGGGTGGCCAGCGTGCCCGTGTTGGTGGCGGCGGCGATGGTGCGCGCCTCCTCGGCGGCCGACGGACGGGTCATGTCCACCGGCGGGGTCAGCGGTGGCGGCACCGACGGAGCGTCGCCGGGGTCACCGTGATCACGCAATTCAGCCACGTCGGCACTGTAACCGAGCCGACGTCACGTGTACGAGCGCGCGCAGTCGGGTACGGGAAAGATCATGACCATGAATCTGCCGTTCGACCGCTGGCTGCCCGCACAGCGCTGGTACTCGGGCCGGGGACGGGAGATCGCGGAGGTCCGTCCCGTCGTGGTGGAGGCGCTGGGATCCGATCTGGACCTGGTGTTGTTGGAGGTCGCCTACACCGACGGCCCTGTCGAGGGTTACCAGGTGCTGGTGCGCTGGGACACCGGCGCGGACTCGGCGTTGATCGGCGCCGACGGAGACCGCTCGGGATTCGATGCGATGGCCGACCCGGAGGCCGCCGGGGCGCTGTTGGCGTTCATCGAGGCCGACAAGCAGATCGGGCCGGTCCGGTTCATCCGGGAACCGGGTGCGGATCTGGGGCCGGGCACCCCGGTGCGGGTGCTCGGCGGCGAGCAGTCCAACACCAGCGTGGTGTTCGGTGCGCAGACGATCTTCAAGGTGTTCCGCCGTGTCACTCCGGGGATCAACCCCGATATCGAGCTGACCCGGGCGCTCGCCGGCAATCCGTATGTCACGGCGCTGCTCGGATCATATGAGATCGATTGGGGCGCAGAGCAATACATGCTCGGAATGGCGAGTGCATTCGCGCCGAACTCGGTGGACGGCTGGCAGGTGGCGATCACCGGAGCCGGCGACGACTTCGCCGAGCAGTCCCGCGGGCTCGGTGCGGCCGTCGGCTCGGTGCACCGTGCGCTCGCCGAGGCCCTGGGCACCCGGGTCGGAGCCTTCCCAGCGCAGACCATGACCGACCGGCTGCACGCCGTCGCAGCACGGGTGCCCGAATTGGGTGCCCACGTTCCGGCGATCGAGCAGCACTATCGCGCGGTGGCCGGCGAGGCGTCGATCGAACACCGCATCCATGGCGACCTACACCTCGGGCAGGTGCTGCACACCCCGCAGGGCTGGCTACTCATCGACTTCGAGGGCGAACCGGGGCAACCGCTGGAGGAGCGCCGGCGTCCCGATTCGCCGCTGCGTGACGTCGCGGGCATGCTGCGTTCCTACGACTACGCCGCGCATCAGCGACTACTGAGCGCCGGTGGTGACGAGGCCGCGGCGCGGCAGTGGGCTGATGACAACGGCGCGGCGTTCTGCGCGGGCTACGCCGCGGTCGGCGATACCGACCCCCTCGCCGCCGCCGCGGTGCTGCGTGCCTACGAACTGGACAAGGCCGTTTACGAGGCGGGTTACGAGGCGCGCTACCGGCCGGACTGGTTGCCGATCCCCCTGAAGGCGATCGGGCGGCTGCTGAATACCTAGCGAAAAACCTAGCGAACCAGCCTGCGCAGCAGCGCTGCGGCCGTCACCACGCCGAGCACCGCGGCCACCACGAGCACCGTGATGTCCAGGACGGCGTTGGTGGGGGTGCCGATCAGCAGTCCGCGAAGCGCATTCACCTCATAGCTCAGCGGATTGATCGCCGACAACCAGCGCAGCCACTGCGGCATCAACTCCACCGGGTAGAGCGCGTTGGAGGCAAAGAACAGCGGCATGGTGATGGCCTGCCCGATGCCCATCAACCGGTCCCGGTTGCGGACCAGGCCCGCCAGCGACATCGACAGGCAGGCGAAGAACGCCGACCCGAGTACCACCACGCCCATCGCCCCGAGGATCCGCAGCGGATTCACCGTCATGTGCACACCGAGCAGATAGGCCAGCGCGACGACACCGATGACCTGAACGACCGAACGGACGCCTGCGGCAAAGGCTTTCCCGGTGATCAGAGCGGTGGGCGGGGCGGGCGTCACCATCAATTTGGCGAGGATCCCGGCGTCCCGGTCCCAGATGATCTGGATGCCGTAGAAGATCGAGATGAACAGCGCGGACTGCGCGATGATCCCCGGTGCCAGGAAGGCCAGGTAGGGCACGTCGCCGGTGTCGATCACATCGAGCCGGGAGAAGGTCTGGCCGAAGATCAGCAGCCACAGCGCGGGTTGCACCAACCGGGTGAACAGTTCGGTGCGGTCGTGACGCAGCTTCTGCAGCTCGACGAGCGCGAAAGTCCCGATGCGGTTGGCGATTCCGGGAAACCGCCGCCAGCCGCGGGGCGCCCGGATCAGGGTGATGGTGGTGTCAGCCGACACGGCGGGCCGTCCTTCGCGCGGCGCGGACCTGACGCAGGCCCGCGGGGGTGGACTCGTCGAGATCGGAACCGGCGTAGTGGCGGAACACGTCTTCCAGGGAGGCCTCCGGACCGGCTTCGTTCTTGAGGCCGGCCTTGAGTTCGGCCGGGGTGCCCTGCGTCTGCAGCACGCCGTGGTGCATCAGCGCCACTCGGTCACACAGCGCATCCGCTTCGCCCATGTAGTGCGTGGTCAGCAGCACCGCCATGCCGAACTCCGTCTGCATGCGGTCCACCTGATCCCAGACGCTGTCGCGGGCAATGGGATCCAGGCCCACGGTGGGTTCGTCGAGCAACAGCAGCGACGGCCGGTTGACCAGTGCCTGGGCCAGTTCCAGGCGCCGCACCATCCCCCCGGAGTAGGTGCCTGCCACATTGTCAGCCACATCGGAGAGTTGCATCGAGTCCAGCGCCTGGGCGACCCGGTCGGCGCGTTCGCGGCGCGGCACATCGTAGAGCCGGGCGAACAGTTCCACATTCTGCCGACCGGTCAGCGCGGCCTCGATGGAAAGTTGTTGCGGGACATAGCCGATGTTGCAGCGAATGTCCATGGTGTCGCGCCGGGCGTCGAGGCCGAAGATGCGCACCTCACCCTGCTGCACCGGGGTCAGGGTGGTCAGCACGCGGATGACGGTGGTCTTGCCCGCGCCGTTGGGGCCGAGCAGGCCGACGGTCTCGCCGACCGCCACTTGGAGGTCGAGGCCGGACACCGCCGTGAACTTGCCGTAGCGGTGGGTCAGGCCCCGGCAGTCGACGGCCGGTGGCTGGGTCATTGCTGGTCCTCCTGCAGAAGTCGGGTCAGCTCGGCGATGACGGCCAACCCCTTTGTCAGATCGTCGATCTGGATGGCATCGAGTGTTTCGAGGGCGCCGGCCAGTGCGGTGCGCCTGGCGAGCCGCGAACGATCCGCGACATCCTGCGCCGCGTCGGTGAGGCGCAACCGGCCGACCCGGCGGTCGGTGCTGTCGACGGTGCGGTCCAGCAGATCGTCGGCGGCGAGCCGGGACACCAGGGTGGAGGCGGTGTTGGCGGCCAGTCCGAGCTCGGCGGCCGCCTCGCGGACCGAGATGTCGGGGCGGCGGCCGACCAGGCGCAGCAGTTCGGCCTGGGACTGCGTGAGTCCGGTGCGGTCGAACCCGCCGCCGGTGGACCGTCGCAGTTGTCGCCGGAAGCGGCCGACCACGGCGAACAGTTCACCGGCCAGATCGCTGCGCGTGTCCACCCACAAAGGGTACCTCTGCTACAGATATATTGGTCGAGCGGAAGGAGTGCCAGTGCTGCCCGAGTACCGAACGTTGCTGACCGGCGTGCACGCCGGCGTCGCCACCGTGACGCTGAACCGCCCCGGGCAGCGCAACGCCGTCGGTGACGGGATGCGCGAGGAACTGACCGATGCGCTCACGCGGTGTGACGCGGCCGACGAGATCCGCGTCATCGTGCTGACCGGCACCCCGCCGGCGTTCTGCGCAGGGGCGGATCTGGGTGCGGGCGCGCAGACCTTCACCGCGCCCGGCGAGGGGTTCAGTGCGGCCGGCTTCCCGGTGCCGGCATGGACGCTGGCCAAACCGGTGATCGCCGCGGTGAACGGGCACGCGATCGGGCTCGGCCTGACGCTGGCGCTGCAGTGTGACATCCGGTTTTTCGCCGCCGACGCCAAGTACGGCATCGTGCAGGTGCGCCGCGGCGTGGTGGGCGATGCCTACTCGCACTGGGTGCTCCCGCGGCTGGTCGGTATCGCCACGGCGGCCGAGATCCTGTTGTCCGGCGCGATGTTCGACGGTCACCGGGCGGTGGCGCTCGGGCTGGGCAGCAGGGTACTGCCGGCCGCCGACGTGCTGCCCGCGGCGCTCGCGATCGCCACCGACATCGCCGAGAACACCGCGCCGATGTCGGTGGCGGCCAGCAAGCGGCTGCTGTGGGATTCGTTCGATCTGACCCGCGAGCAGGTCGGGGCGCGCGAGACGGAGATCCACCTGAAGCTGATGGCCCACGACGACGCCGCCGAGGGAGTGCGGGCGCAGCTGGAGCGCCGTGCCCCGCGATGGACCGGGCGGCCGGTGGACCCTACTCGTCCGGCGGGCTGGAGCGAAGGGACCCGGGACTGAGCTAAATGACTTCGATGCCGCGGGCCCGCAGCAGGGCCACGGCTTCGGCCGTCGAGTCCGGGGCCACCCCGGCGCACAGCGGTAACAGCACCCGGGTGCGCAACCCGGCCGCCGCGGCGTCCAGCGCCGTCGCCCGCACGCAGTAGTCGGTGGCGATGCCCACCACGTCGACGGCGTTCACCTGGCGTTGGGCCAGCCAGTCCGTCAGCGTCGTACCGTCGGCATCGGTGCCCTCGAAACCGCTGTAGGCGGCCGAGAACTCACCCTTGGTGAACACCGCCTGCACTGCGGCCGGGTCGAGATCCTCGTGGAAATCCACCCCGGGGGTGCCCACGACACAGTGCCGGGGCCAGGACACCCGATAGTCGGGGGTGTCGGAGAAATGCTCGCCGGGATCGATGTGGAAGTCCATGGTGGCGACCACATGGTCGTAATCGTGCCCGGACAGCAGTTCGGTGATACCCCGCGCGACGGCGGCGCCGCCGTCGACCGCCAGGGACCCGCCCTCGCAGAAATCCTTCTGCACATCGACCACGATCAGCGCTCGCATGGCTCAACCGTAGTCCCCTCAACCACCGAAGAGCAGGTACAGGCCGGTGAATGTGTAACCGACCATCACCAGCATCATCGCGAGCTGGCCGGTCATCTGATGGCCCTTGGGCAGCACCCGTAGTGCGCGGTCATGTGCGGCGATGACGCCCGCCACATGTCCGAGCAGCACGAAGCCGACCTTGAGCGAGGCCAGTACCGACGGATGCATGGAGAGCAGGTAATACACCTGGGCGTCCGGGGTTCCCATGAGAGCGTGGACGGTCTGCTGGCCCTTCTCGACCAGATAGGTCAGGTAGTGGGCGAAGACGTAGCCGATGACGATCGGCACCAGGGAATGCGCCATCAGCCCGGGCAGCGCGCGGCGGCCCTCGCGGTCCACACCTCCGGTCGCCCCGGCGGCCAGGCTGAAGGTCACCGCCACCGTCACCACGAAGACCAGCAGTCCCGCGGTCTTGACGGCGCTGGCATCCCAGGCGCCCGAGGTGTGGGTGTCGACGAAGTTGCGCCACACCGGCATGGCCGAAAAGCTGTCGAACGCGGTGGATCCCAGCAGCACGGCCAGCACGGTCACGGTGCCGGGCCGCACCGGAAGCGACAACAGCTGGTTGAACGGATTGCCGACGGCGATGCGGCCGTCGGGGTTGCGGCGCCACGGTGCACACCGGGAGGCGATCATGCTGTAGACCTCGAACGGGTCGGCATGCGCGCACCAGCGAGGTCCGCTCAGCAGCCCGCCCACGAGTGTCACCGCGAGGTAGATCAGCAGCCAGATCTTGACTGCCGTCAGCGATCCCGGGTCGGGGCTGGCCAACTCAAGCCAGACGAAGGCGAACAATCCGGCGGCGGCGGGCCGGTACCCGAGCCGGCGCGGATATGGGCGAGCGAAGCGACGGGGGAAAGCAACGCTGTCGCGGGTGACACGCAGCAGGCGCAGGACCGTGCGCACCGGCGATATCGCTCGCCACACCGGGCCCAGGAACAGCGACAGCGCCACCAGGCCGACCCACAGGAGCACGTAGAAGACGCCGGGCAGCGCGTTGCGGGAGTCCTGCGGCCCGGTGACGGCAGCGACGGCCACCCACGCGGTGAACGCCAGCCCGGCCGCGGCGATCAGCCACCGGGTCACCGGCGCGTCGACGACGGTGGTGACCCAGCGCGGAAGGGCACGGCCCGGGGTGTCGGGATCGAAACGTGGTGTGCGCCAGGCCAGCGCGACCACCGCGAAGGTGAGCGTCAGCGTCCACGCGGCGCCGACCACCGCGTAGGTGAACGGGATGGGCAGATCGGCCGAGCCGCCCAGGCCGTGGGCGAGGACCGCCGTGGTGGTCACTGCACCGTGATGGTCGCGACGACGCGGTTCAGATCGTGCAGCTCGACGTCGACCTTGCCCGGTACCTCGACCTCGAACTGGAACGATTGCAGCGGTTCGGGTTTCACGGCGAAGGTGTGTTCGGGGCTGGCGTGCACGTGCAGTTCGTCCGCGGCGTCACTGCTGACCCGGATGATGATCGGCTGCTTCACCGCGGCTTGCACCTGCTGGTTGACGGGCGTCACCTGCCCACCGGAGATGGTGACGTCGATGACGACCCGTTCCGGCGCAGCCTGCTGATCGGTGAGCGCCGGTGCCGCGGTGGCCGCGGACCGGTCGGGCTGTTCCTTGGTGGGACTCGCGCAGCCCGCGGTGGCCAGCACGGCCCCGGTCAGCACGACGGTCGCCGCGATCAATGTCCTCAATCTGCGTCCTCACTTGGATTCTCGTCGGGGTCGGGGCTGCGGCGGTCCCGGATGGCCACCCACGCCACCACCGCGGCGACCACCACGGCGGGGGCGAACGCGGGCAGGGCGAGTAGCAGGGGGTGGTCGGCCAGGTAGGTCACGTCAGCGGGACGGGTTGCTTGGTCTCAGCGCTGCTGTGCGCACGCATCTCCCGATCGTTGATCCGGCCGGCACCCCAGCTCAGCGCCGCGATCAGGACGAGCGAGCACAGCAGGACGACGAGAGATGCCGCGGTGAACAGCCAGCCCGGCACGTCCAGATTGCGTTCACGCTGCAGGATTTCGATCTCCTGGGTGAACTCCCGTGTCATCGACGCCTCGGCGGGCAGCTCGGTGGCTCCGATGCCCGGGTCGGCGGGCAGGAAGATCGGGACGGCGGTCATGGTGCGGCCGTCCTGCACGCGTACCAAGGTCTTCCAGGTGCCCCAGACCGGGACCGGGCGGGTGGTGCGGTAGTGGCCGGGCCCGAGGCGCTCCAGCTTGTCCACGATCAACCCGCGCTCGTTGTCGAGGCCGCCCTGCCACGACAGCATCGAAATCCATTGGGGATCATCGCTGATCAGGTCGGCCGGGGTTACCCGGATGTCGGCGCTCACCAGCCGCTGCCCGGCCGGGCTGGGCAATTCGGTGAGCGTGATCTGCGCGCCGGCGTTCTGCGGCACCGCGATGTTCAGGCCGTTGCCGACCGCCGCGCCGACGGTCAGCACCGTCAGCACCACCACCCCGATGCTCGCCGCGCGCCGCGGCAACGGGCGGCCGGTGAGCACGGTGGCGAGCAGCCCGCCGCACATCCCCATCAGGACGGCCACCGGCACCGAGGTGGCCACGGCCTCCACCCACATGGAGGCCGGCCACGGGTACATGAAGACCGCGTCGATCCAGAACGATTCCAGCCACAGGCCGACCGTGCCGATGCCGGCGCCGGCAACCGCGCCGAACAGGATGGGGCGCCGCAGAAGTGGTGTCAGCGCCAACAACTCGACCACCACTGCCGGGCCGAGGTAGAGCGCGAACCAGCTGTAGGGGGCGCCGAGCACCGGGCCCACCGCGGCTGCGACGAGCCCGCGGATCAGCAGCGCGAACAGCACGGCGGCCAGCGCGGCGCCCCTGCCGAGGGTGATCCGGGCGGCGACCAGAGCCAGCGCCGCGGCGGCCGCGATCAGCATCGGGTGCAGCACCAGCCGGAACTGCTCGATGCCGAAGTCGTATTCGACGGGGAACACCGACAGGCCGATGACGAGCCCACCGAAAGCGAAGTAGCGCAGGATCTTCCGCGGGGTGACCTCGGCATCGGGTCCCATCGCGATGCGGCCCTCGTGTTCGAGCAGCAGGACGGCGACCAGGGACAGGCCTGCGCCGCCGATCAGCATCAGGTGGGTCGGCCCCCACAGGGTGACGTCCTGACCGAAGATGCGATGCCAGACGTCGTCGAGCGGGAAACCGATGAGCGCGTACAGCCCGCAGGCGGCCATCAGCACACCGCCGACGGGCGCGTACCAGGTTCTGGTGATCCGCAGTGCCGCCGGACCCGGCTTCTCGTAGGGCAGGATGATGGCCAACGATCCGGCGATGAACAGCAGGAACAGCCCCACCAGGATGAAGTAGTGCGCCGGGTTGGCCAGCGGGCCCGAGTCACGGCCCTTGCCGATGTGCAGGCTGACATCCCAGATGAACCCGAACATCGCGCAGATGATGGTCGAGGTGAACAGCAGCGTCGGCAGCGCCACCCAGGGCGGCCGATTCATCTTGACGCCGACCTTGGTGGCGAGCGTGTCCAGCCAGGTGATCCGGCGCGTGCGATGCAGGATGCCGATCCACAACAGCCCTGCGGTGATGATGCCGGTGGCGATCGATACGCCGATGATCTGGTCGAGATCGGCGCCACCACCCTCGGTGCCCGCCTCCGCCAACACGCTCAACGTGCCTGACATGCCCACCCCCGTTTGCCGTCCTGCGGATTTACTGGTCGGTAATGTTGCCAGAAACAGATACCCGATACCAGGGGTACCAGAAATGGCTACCCTGGAAGGCCATGAAGTTCGCCGGTCTGCGCCTGCGCCAACGCGACGGAATCAGCTGCGGTCCCTCCGTCGCGGTGCTGGCCGCCGCGTTGCTGAAGCCCGACTACGGCACGCCGCTGGGCGGCGCCGCTGCGGCGTCCTGGTTCGACGCCGAGCAGGTGCGGGTCCACCATGCGGTCAACCGGATCTGGCCCCGGCGTCTCGGGATGACGCCGCGCGGGTTGGCCGGCGCCATCGGTGAGCACAGTCCGGTGCGGTACCGGTGGCGACTGTGCCTGGGCCTGCTGCGCAGAACAGATCCACTGGACGACGTGGTTGCCGCCATACGCGACGGTTTTCCGGTCGCGATGCTGGTCGGCAGGTTCATTCCGCGGCACTGGGTGCTGATCGTCGGAGTCGAACCCGGTACCGACGTACCGGCCGGCGATGGCCAATTGCGTTGCTACGAACCGTCATCGGGCAGAACGCGCGTGGTGGACGTTGCCGCGGTGCGGCGCGCGGAGCTCAACGGCCTCGGCTTCCCCAGGCCGTTCGCCTTTGTCCTGCCCGTTCCCGGGCGACCCCGGCCGCGTTGCGCCACCTAGTCCGTCGAACTATAGTCTGGACACATGTCCAGTATGCTTGCGCTGCAGTTCAGCGGATCGAGCTGACGTGCGTATAGCCCTTCTGTCCTATCGCAGCAAAACGCATTGCGGTGGCCAGGGTGTCTACGTCCGCTACCTCTCTCAAGGCCTCGCCGAACTCGGCCACGAGGTCGAGGTGTTCTCCGGCCAGCCCTATCCCGACGGGCTGGACCCGCGGGTGCGGCTCACCAAGGTGCCGAGCCTGGACCTCTACCGCGAACCCGATCCGTTCCGGGTGCCGCACCCCCGCGAGATCCGGGACCGCATCGATCTGCTCGAGCTGGCAACCATGTGGTCGGCCGGGTTTCCCGAACCCAAGACGTTCTGTCTGCGGGTGGCCCGGATCATGGCCGAACGCGGTGACGAGTTCGACGTCATCCACGACAACCAGAGCCTGGGTTCGGCGCTGTTGACAATGGCGAAGCGCGGCCTGCCGGTGGTCGCCACCGTGCACCACCCGATCACCCGCGACCGGGTGCTCGAGGTGGCCGCCGCCACATGGTGGCGCAAGCCGCTGGTGCGGCGCTGGTACGCGTTCGCGGAGACGCAGAAGAAGGTCGCGCGGGCGATCCCGGAACTGCTGACCGTCTCCTCGACATCGGCCGCCGATATCGCCGAGGACTTCGGGGTGAGCGACGAGCAGTTGCACGTGGTGCCCCTCGGTGTGGACACCGAACTGTTCAAGCCCGCTGCCGACCGGGTGCCCGGTCGGATCATCGCGATCGCCAGCGCGGATGTGCCGCTCAAGGGTGTTGGCAATCTGTTGCACTCGGTGGCGCGGCTGCGTGCGCATCACAACCTGGATGTGCAACTGGTGTCCAAGCTCGAACCCAACGGGCCGACCGAGAAGCTGATCGCCGAACTGGGCATCTCCGATATCGTCAACGTGTCCAGCGGCCTGTCCGACGAAGCGCTTGCCGAGCTGCTGTCATCGGCCGAAATTGCCTGCATACCCTCGCTTTACGAGGGATTCTCGTTGCCCGCGGTGGAGGCGATGGCCAGCGGTACCCCGATCGTGGCGAGCCGGGCCGGCGCGCTGCCCGAGGTGCTCGGCGATGAGGGCGAATGTGCGCGCCTGGTGCGGCCCGCCGATGTCGAGGAATTGACCGGTGTGCTCGGCGAACTGCTGGACTCACCGGCCGAACGGCACCGCCTCGGTGCCGCGGGCCGGCGTCGGGCCTTGGACGTGTTCAGCTGGGAATCCGTTGCGGCGCAGACCGTCGCCGTGTACGAGCGGGCCATCGAGAGAACCGCCGTCACCACGAAGAAAGGGCGCACAGCGTGCTGACCGTTGACTACGACCGGCTCGGCGTCGGGCCAGGAACATCGGTCATCGATGTCGGTTGCGGCGCGGGCAGGCACTCCTTCGAGGCCTACCGGCGTGGCGCCGATGTCATCGCCTTCGATCAGAGTGTCGAGGATCTCAACGATGTCGACGCCATCCTGACCGCGATGAAGGAGCAGGGCGAGGCGCCCGCGTCGGCCACCGCGGAGGCCGTCAAGGGCGATGCCCTGGCGCTGCCTTATGCCGACGGCAGCTTCGACTGTGTCATCGCCTCGGAGATCCTCGAGCATGTCCCGGCGGATGACGCCGCCATCGCCGAGTTGGTCCGGGTGCTCAAACCCGGTGGCGTGCTTGCCATCACCGTGCCCCGCTGGCTACCCGAAAAGGTGTGCTGGCTGCTCTCGGACGAGTACCACGCCAATGAGGGTGGGCACATCCGGATCTACCGTGCCGACGAACTGCGCGACAAGGTCGTGAGCCGTGGCATGCGATTCACCCACCGCGAGCACGCGCATTCGTTGCACGCGCCGTTCTGGTGGCTGAAATGCGCTGTCGGGGTGGACAAGCCGAATCATCCCGTAGTGACTGCCTACCACAAGCTCCTGGTGTGGGACATGATGAGCCGGCCGTGGCTGACCCGGCAGGCCGAGGCCGCGCTCAACCCGGTGATCGGTAAGAGTGTCGCTCTGTACTTTGAAAAGCCGACGGCCTTCGAAAAGCCGGGCGCCTAGCACACCATGCGTCGCCACGAGATTCCAGGTGTGTCAGGGGTGCTGACGCCGCAGCAGTGCCTGCAGACGGCCCAGTCCATTGCCGCCACCCAGGAGTCCGACGGCGCGATCCCCTGGTCGGTCGGCGGTCACACCGACCCGTGGGATCACGTCGAAAACCTGATGGCCTTGACCGTCGCAGGCCTTCTCGAGCCGGCCCGCGCCGGATTCGACTGGTGTCGGCGCACTCAACGGGCCGACGGTTCCTGGCCGATCCAGTTGCGCAACGGTGTCATCGAGGATGCCAACACCGACAGCAACTTCTGCGCCTATATCGCCACCGGCGTCTGGCATCACGTGCTCATCACCGGGGACCGGCGGTTCGCGGTACAGATGTGGCCCACGGTCAGCCGGGCGATCGAGCTCGTGCTCAGCATGCAGTTACCGGGCGGTCAGATCAGCTGGGCCAGAAGCGATGCCGGGATGATGGACGAGGCCCTGCTCACCGGTTGCGCGAGCATCTACCACAGCATCCGGTGCGCCCTGGCGCTGGCGAACTACCTCGGTGATCCGCAGCCCGAGTGGGAGGTCGCCGTCGGCCAGCTCGGGCACGCGATCGCCGAACATCCGGAACTGTTCAACGCCAAGGACACTCATGCGATGGAGTGGTACTACCCGGTGCTCGGGGGAGCCGTCCAGGGTGGGGCCGCACTGTCCCGCATCGAATCCCGCTGGGATGACTTCGTGGTGCCGGGTCTGGGTATCCGCTGCGTCGACCACCGGCCGTGGGTGACCGGCGCGGAGACCTGCGAACTGGTCATGGCGCTGGATGCCGTCGGTGACCGCACCCGCGCCCTGGAGCAGTTCACCGCCATGCAACATCTACGTGAGGTGGACGGATCCTATTGGACCGGACTGGTTTTCACCGACGGCAAGCGCTGGCCGGTGGAGCGCACCACCTGGACCGGCGCGGCGATGGTCCTGGCCGCCGATGCGCTGTCCCGGACCACCCCGGCCGGCGGCATCTTCCACGGTGCCGAGCTGCCGCGCGGCCTGGAGGGCGAATTCGACTGCGCCTGCGACCGCGTCTAAACGCGTTCCAGCAGCCGCAGCGATCCGGTCGCCGAGATCTCCTTGAAGTCACCGGAATCGATGGCGCGGCGGTAGATGTGAAAGGGAGCCTGTCCGCCGTCGTTCGGGTCGGGGAACACATCGTGGATGACCAGTCCGCCACCGGGTGCCACCCACTTGGCCCAGCCGTCATAGTCACGCTGGGCGGCCTCCTCGGTATGGCCGCCGTCGATGAACAGGAACTGCACGGGGGTGCCCCAGACCCGGGCGACGGTGGGGGACTTGCCGACGATCGCCACCACGTGGTCCTCCAGGCCGGCCAGGTCCAGGGTGTGGCGCATCGTGGGCAGGGTGTCGAAGCGCTTGGTGACCGGATCGACGAGCCCGGTGTCGTGGTACTCCCAGCCGGGCTGGTGTTCTTCGGACCCGTGATGGTGGTCGACGGTGTAGACGACGCCGTCGACCTGGGCGGCGGCCGCACCCAGCAGCACGGTGGACTTGCCGCAGTACGTGCCGATCTCGACGCCGACACCACCGGCCAGATAGTGCACGGCGGCGTCGTAGAGGGCGCGGCCCTCGTCGGCGGGCATGAAGCCGATGACCTGCTCGGCGAACTCGAACAGGCGGGCGGCCTCGGCGGGCAGGGCGGTGTCGGCGGTGCTCATGGCAGATAAACCTACCGTTGCTGGTGATGGGCGGTTGCAGTAGTGTCTGGACACGTGTCCGATACGGCCCTGGAGTCGACGCGCCGCAGGTTGAGCGCCAAGCAGGCCGATACCGTCGACCGGCTCGGCAAGGCCGCGCTCGAACTGCTGGGCCGCGAGGGATTCTCGGCGCTGACAGTGCGCCGGGTGGCCGCACAGGCCGGCGTCGGAGCCGCCACCGCCTATACCTATTTCTCCTCCAAGGAGCACCTCGTTGCCGAGGTGTTCTGGCGCAGACTCGTCGAATCCCCGCTCGCCGAGCACGAATCGTCGGATCCGGCGACGCGCGTGCTCGAGGTGCTGGAGCAGATCTCGTCGTTGGTGGCCGGTGAACCCGAGTTCGCGGGCGCGGTGACCAACGCGCTGCTCGGCAAGGATCCCGATGTCGATGTACTGCGCGGGCGCATCGGCGCGGACATCCGGGCCCGCCTGGTCGCGGCCCTGGGCGCTGCGGTGGACTCCGACGTCATCGAAGCGCTCGAACTGCTCTACACCGGAACGCTGGTGTGGGCGGGTATGGGATATGAGGCGTACCCGGAGATTTCCCTGCGACTGCTCAAATCCGCGCGGCTGATCCTGCGCTGAGCAGCGCTTCGGAGGCGAGCACCGCGGGCTCCAGGATCGACGCGGTGGGCAGCTCGTCCTCCACTGTCAGTGCCGTCAGCTCCCGTAGCCCGCCGAGCAGGATGACGGCGAGTTCACGCGGTACCGGTGCGAGCTCGGCACGCCGGAAGCCCGGGCTGCTGGACAGCTCGACGAGCAGTTCGGTGAGCCCGCTCATGGCTGCGCGTTGAATGGACCGCACGGTGGCGCCGAGCGCGGGCAGCTCCCGGATCCAGCTCAGCGTGATCTCCGGCCGCGCGCCGATGTGGTCCACATAGGCGGTGGCGGCCTGGCGGATCTGCAACCGCCAGTCCGATTCGGGGTCCACGGCGGTCCGGATCGCGACCAGTAGCTGCTCGTGGTCGGCGCGCAGCAGCTCGACGAAACACTGCTCCTTGTCCGTGAATTCGCTGTAGAACGTGCGCTTCGAGGTGCGGGCGTGTCGCACGATGTCGGCGACCGTGGTGGCCCGGTATCCACGTTCGGCGATGGAAGACGCCAGGCCGTTGAACAGGCGGATGCGAAATGGCCGACTTGCCTCCATCGCGCCATCCTTGCCGATTACTCTTGCCTAGCGCTGGTACCACGGAGTACCGTGGCTCACACACCTGCGGTACAGCGCAGTACCAACACCCGGTCTGGAGTGCGTCCATGAGCGAAGCGACCATCACCGAAGTTCCCGCCGTACATCTGCCACCCGGGCCCACCGCCGGCAAGACGTTGACCGGCATCGGATTCGCGCTTTTCCGCCGCCCCGTCGTCGCGCGGCTGGCACGCCGTTACGGTCCGGCGTTCACGATGAAACTGCCGGTTTTCGGCCCCACCGTGATCGTCACCGATTCACAACTGGCCAAGCAGTTGTTCACCGCCAGCCCCGATGACGTCGGCAACATCCAGCCGAACCTGTCCCGGATACTCGGGCCCGGTTCGGTGTTCGCACTCGACCGCGGCGAGCACAAGCGCAGGCGCCGGCTCCTCACGCCGCCTTTCCACGGTAAGAGCATCAAGAACTACGAGCAGATCTTCGAAGAGGAGACGCTGCGCGAGTCCGCGAATTGGCCGGTAGGACAAGAGTTTCCGACGCTCGATCCGATGATGCGGATCACCCTGAACGCGATACTGCGGGCGGTGTTCGGCGCCGACGGCGCACACCTGGACGAGCTGCGCCGGATCATTCCGCCGTGGGTGACGCTGGGCTCGCGTTGCGCCACCCTGCCGACTCCCAAGCGGGAATACGGCCGCTGGCACCCGTGGGGCCGGCTGGCCGACTACCGCCGCCGCTATGACGATGTCGTCGGACGTCTCATCGACGAAGTCGCCGCCGATCCGCGGCTCGACGAACGGGATGACGTGCTGGCGCTGCTGCTGCGCAGTACCTACGAGGACGGCACGGCAATGTCGCGCCAGGACATCGCGGACGAACTACTGACCCTGCTGGCCGCCGGGCACGAGACGACGGCGTCCACCATGGGCTGGGTGTTCGAGCGGATCAGCCGGCATCCTGAGGTGTTGGCCAGGCTGGTCGAGGAGGCTGCAGGCGACGACAACGAGTACCGCCAGGCCGTCATCCTGGAGACTCAGCGGGCCAGGACCGTCATCGACTTCTCCGGCAGGCACGTCTACTCGCCGACCTTCGAACTCGGCGAATGGGTCATACCGCAGGGCCATTCGATCGTGGTCAGCCTTTCCCAGCTGCACGAGCGCGAGTTCGAGGACGCCGAACGGTTCGACCCGCAGCGGTTCATCGGCAACCGTCCGCCGCTGGCCTGGGTGCCCTACGGCGGCGGGACCCGGCGCTGCGTCGGCGCGGTATTCGCCAATGTCGAAATGGACATCGTGCTACGGACGGTGCTGCGGCACTTCACCATTGCCACCACCACCGCGCCCGGGGAGAAGGTGCACTCGCGAGGAGTGGCCTTCACCCCCAAGCGTGGCGGCCGGGTTGTCCTGCACCGGAGGGCTGGGGGCACCTCCCGCTAGCGGGGGAGAGCGCAGCGACCCGGGAAATAGAACCGGAGGGCTGGAGCCGCTTAGACCGCGGCCCGCTTGGGCAGCTTCCAGCCCGGGCGCGGGAAGTGGCAGGTGTACCCGGTGGGGTAGCGCACCAGATAGTCCTGGTGTTCGGGTTCGGCCTCCCAGAAGTCGGCCTCGGGGACGACCTCGGTGACGACCTTGCCCGGCCACAGACCGGAGGCGTCGACATCGGCGATGGTGTCCAGCGCGACGGCCTTCTGGTCGTCGTCGACGTAGAAGATTGCCGAGCGGTAACTGGAACCGACATCATTGCCCTGCCGGTTCTTGGTCGACGGATCGTGGATCTGGAAGAAGAACTCCAGGATGGACCGGTAGTCGGTCTGCGCCGGATCGAACACGATCTCGATGGCCTCCGCATGGCCCGGATGGTTGCGGTAGGTCGCGTGGTCGTTCTGCCCGCCCGTGTAGCCCACCCGGGTGGACACCACACCGGGCTGCTTACGGATCAGGTCCTGCATACCCCAGAAGCAGCCGCCGGCCAGGATCGCCTTCTGGTTGTCGCTCATGCGCCATCACTCCTTCAGCAGTCACATACACGGTCAGCATCCATTGTGCTCCGCCGCTACGGTGGAACCCATGCGTAGAGCTGTAACCACAGCGCACGCCGGGTTAATCCTGGTCGGCGGCTTACTGGTAACCGTTCCGCCGTCGGCCTCCGCCGACCCGCCGGTGCCCCCGGTCGATGCCCCGCCCGAGGTGCCCGCCGATCAGTGGCGCACGGTGTTCGCCGAGAATCCGATGATCCTGAACCCGCATGTGACCAGCGTCGAGTCCTGGACGCGCACTGGTGACGGGCTGGCCGTCAACTTCACCGCGGGCCCCGCGGAGTGCTTCGGCGTGCACGCCACCGTCCAGGAGACCGCCGAGGAGGTGACGGTGAACCTCGACAGTGGTGTGCCGCCGGAGGCGATCGGGCGGATGTGCATCACGCTGGCGGTGCCCGGCACGCTGGACATCGCGCTGGACGAACCGCTCGGCGACCGGGTGGTGCTGGCGGCAGGAACGAACCTCGACAAACCCAGGTAGAACGTGTTCTAGTTTGTGGTGTGACGAGCACGCTGTTCACCCGTGATGAGCTGACAGACGCATTCGCGACATTCGAGCAGACGGTCGCCGAAGCCGCCCGCACCCGGAACTGGGACCCGTGGGTGGATCAGTACACCGTCGACGTCGAGTACGTGGAGCACGCCGCGGGCACCATGCGTGGCCGCGACCAGGTGCGCCCGTGGATCTGGAAGACGATGGAGAGTTTTCCCGGAAACCACATGACCGCATTCCCGGCGTTGTGGACCGTCATCGACGAGGCCACCTCGCGGGTGATCTGCGAGCTCGACAACCCGATGCGCGACCCCGGTGACGGCACCATCATCAGCGCCACCAACATGTCGATCCTCACCTATGCCGGTGACGGGCTGTGGCGCCGCCAGGAGGACGTCTACAACCCGCTGCGCTTCCTGTCCGCGGCGATGAAGTGGTGCAAGAAAGCCCAGGAACTCGGCACGCTCGATGACGAGGCGGCCGAATGGATGAAGGGCATGGCCCGATGAGGGCTCTGGTCATCGGTGCCAACGGCTACCTCGGCTCGCACGTGGTGCGACAACTTGTCGCCGACGGGCAGGACGTGCGGGTGATGGCGCGTGAGGGGGCCAACACCGTCGGCATCGACGATCTCGACGTGCAGCGGTTCATCGGCGATATCTGGGATGACGAGGCGCTGATCGCGGCGATGACCGGAGTCGATGTCATCTACTACTGCGTCGTGGACACCCGCGGCTGGCTGCGCGACCCGTCACCGCTGTTCCACACCAATGTCGACGGCACCCGGCACGTGCTGGACATTGCGGTGCGCCCCGAGATCGCCTCGGGATTGCAGAAATTCGTCTTCACCAGCAGCTACGCCACCGTGGGGCGCCGGCGTGGCCGGGTGTCCACCGAGGAGGACATCGCCGACGAGCGGAAGCTCACGCCGTATGTGCGCTCGCGCGTGCAGGCCGAGAAGCTGGTGTTGCAGTACGCGCGGGAGCGCGGGCTGCCCGCGGTCGCGATGTGTGTGTCGACCACCTACGGCGGCACCGACTGGGGCCGGACTCCGCACGGCGCGATCATCGCCGGCGCCGCGTTCGGCAAGCTGCCGTTCGTGATGAGTGGTATCGAACTCGAAGCGGTGGGTGTCAACGATGCGGCACGCGCGCTGATCTTGGCGGCCGAGAAGGGGCGCGTCGGTGAGCGGTACCTGATCTCGGAGAAGATGATCAGCAATGCCGAGGTGGCCCGGATCGCGGCCGAGACAGCCGGTGTTCCCGCGCCTGCCCGATCCATTCCGCTACCGCTGACCTACCTGCTGGCCGCCATGGGCACCATCAAGGGCCGGTTGCGCCGCACCGACGAGCGGCTGTCGCTGGCGTCGCTGCGGTTGATGCGGGCAGAGGCCCCGGTCGATCACGGCAAGGCCACCCGCGAACTCGGCTGGCAGCCGGCGCCGGTGGAAGATTCCATTCGCGAGGCCGCCCGGTTCTGGGTGGGACTGCGTGCGGCCAAGCGCCAAAAGGCGGGCTGACCGTTCGAGGTTCGGTACTAGCGTGGTGACACATGACCGCCGATGACCACGTGCGCGTCGATCTGACCGGCGCGCCGCAGACCATGCTCGCCACGCTGTACGCCAAGGCACTGGATGCCGACT
Organism: Mycobacterium sp. ITM-2016-00316; assembly: GCF_002968335.2. Lineage (NCBI taxonomy): Bacteria > Bacillati > Actinomycetota > Actinomycetes > Mycobacteriales > Mycobacteriaceae > Mycobacterium > Mycobacterium sp. ITM-2016-00316. The sequence continues at coordinate 5,673,592 of NZ_CP134398.1, read as the reverse complement.
TGCCGCGGCCCATTCTCAACGACCGCTGGGCCAAACAGGCCGTCGCGGGTATCGACTACGACTGGACGCAGACCACCATCACCCCGCGGCGGTCCCCGGCCGTCACCACCCGCTCGGCGCACTTCGACATCTGGGTGCGCCAGTTCCTGGCGGTCCATCCGAAAGCCACTGTGCTGCATCTCGGTTGCGGACTGGACAGTAGATACTTCCGGGTGGCGCCGGGGCCGGGCGTGCAGTGGTACGACATCGACTACCCGGAGGTCGCCGAGTTGCGCGGCCGACTGCTGCCGGCCGGTGGAGAGGGCTATCACGTGGTACCCGCCTCTGTCACCGATCCGGCGTGGCTGCGTGACGTCCCGGTCGGGGCGCCGGTGCTGGCCATCGGGGAGGGCCTGACGATGTATCTCACCGAGGCCGACGGTCTCGATCTGCTCAACCGGGTCGTCGAGCATTGCGGCACCGGGGAATTGCAGTTCGACGCCTTCAATTCGCTGGGTATCAGATCGCAGTGGTCCAATTCGGTGGTGCGTCGTTCGGGTGCCACCCTGCGCTGGGCGGTCAACGGTCCCGATGACATCCTGCGGAATGTCCCCGGCACGCGGCTGCTGGCCTGGGTATCCCCTTTTGACACTGTGGCTTTCGATCTGGTGCGTCCGGCCTACCGGCTGCTGGCAAACGCGATGTCGAGGGTGTCGGTATTGCGTTATATGGCGCAATACCACCGCTATTCGTTCTGAGGCAGTCACGGGTCGTTGTCCTGTCCGTCGGGTTGTGGTGGTGGGAAGAGTTCTTCGGGGTGGAAGTGGTGGTTGAGGGTGTCGGCGCCGGTGTCCATCAGTGGTGGTGGGTGCCAGTGCACGCGGCCGGTGACGGGGTCGATGGTGTTGGTCCAGCCCAGTTCGGCGAGTTGGTTGTCGGGTCCGCAGCCCAGTCCGAGGTCGGGTGCGTCGGTGAGTCCGCCGTTGTTCCAGCTGGGGTTGGCGTGGTGGGCCTGGCAGCGGCACGCTGCTTGGGTGCAGCCGGGTCGGGTGCAGCCGCGGTCGCGGTTGTAGAGCAGTAGTCGTTGGGCTTTGGTGGCCAACCGTTTGGAGCGGCCCATGTAGAGCGGTTCGGCGGTGTGGTGGCGGTAGACGATCAGGTAGTGGTGGGCGTGTTCGGCCAGCCGGATCAGATCGCGCATGGGCATGAGGGTGCCCGCGCCGGTGACCGCGATCCCGGCGCCGGCCTCCAGTTCTTTGAGCGTGGTGGAGACGACCAGGGTGACGGGTAGGCCGTTGTGTTGCCCGAGGCGCTTGGACATCAGGGTGTCGCGTAGGACGGCTTTGATGGCGTCGTGGTTGCGTTGGGACTGGGTGCGGGGGTCGCGCAGAAATTCGTCGGGGTCCCACGTGGGCGGCGGGCCGGCGGGCCCGGGCACCTCGAACTCGACCTCGGTCTGAGGCTGGGGCTCAACCTCCGATTCGGGCTCAACCTCCGGTTTGACCTCTGCTGATGCGGCCTCTGCCTCTGTCTCGCCTTCTGTCTCTGTCTCGCCTTCGTCCTCGTCCTCGTCCACACCCTCGTCCTCGGGTTCGGTGTCGGGTTCGACAGGGTCTTCGTCGAGTGGGTTGGGGTCGGGATTGTTTTGGGGCTTTTCGTCGTCGGGGTTGTTGATGCCCGGTCGTGCCCAGACGTCGAGGATGGTGCGTAGGTAGGCGGCGAATTCGGCGTCCACCCAGCCCGACACTTTGGCCATACCGTCGACGTCTTGG